>JADILV010000037.1 GCA_017695115.1 Candidatus Cryptobacteroides avicola
GATCGTCCCCTCGAATCTTGTCGCAAGGGATTTTTCATGGGGGTTGGAACCGTACAGGCTTTCCCATTCGCTAAGGGCCAGCTCCAGTTTTGCATCCAGAGCTTCGGCAGTGTCATATTTCTCCGTATTCAGATCAAGATGCAGGATAGGATACCGTTTCCATTCCTTCTCCAGGCCTTCCATTGCCAGACCCTCGAACAATTCCTTCTTCCCCTGGAAATATGCTTCCAGCGTGCTCACAAGAAGGCTTTTGCCGAACCTTCGCGGACGGCTCAGGAAATAGTAGCTTCCGGTTTTGACCAACTGGTAGACCAGAGCTGTCTTGTCTATGTAACAGTATCCGTCCCTGCGGATCTTCTCGAAATTCTGGATCCCTACCGGGTAAAGTTTGCCTGACATTCTATCTTGAGTTTGGATGTTGTGCAAATATAGCAATTGTTCACGTTGTAACAGTAATTAAATATCAGAGGCCGCTTTACCGGCGGCCTCTTTTTACTATTTTTCACTTTTATTCCACACTACTCATCCCGGTCTTCTTCCATATAAGCCTTAAGGAGCTTATCCTGAACATCAGCTGGAACCGGTTGGTAATCCGCAAATTCCATATTGAATGTTGCGCTTCCAGATGTCAGTGAGCTCAAAGATGTAGAGTACTTGTACAGTTCCGCAAGCGGAACCCTTGCCCTGATGACTTCGAATCCTTTGTCGCTGCCCATCCCTTCGATGAGGGCCCTGCGGTTCTGCAGGTCGGACATGCAGGCGCCCATATACTCGGACGGAGTCAGCACCTCGACATTGTAGATAGGTTCCATGATCTTCGGTCCCGCATTGCGGAAAGCCTCCTTGAAAGCATTGCGGGCAGCCAGCACGAATGAAATTTCATTGGAATCCACCGGATGCATCTTGCCGTCATAGACATAAACCCTGATGTCACGGGCAAGAGACCCTGTAAGAGGACCTTCGCTCATCTTGTCCATTATACCTTTCAGAATGGCAGGCATGAACCGGGCATCAATGGCACCGCCGACAATACAGTTGTAGAACTCCAGCTTGCCGCCCCATTCCAGGTCGAAAGTTTCCTTACCCTTGATATTAAGCACCATATCCTTTCCGTCAATCTTGAACTTGTTGGTAGCTTCAACGCCTTCAACGATAGGACAGATAAGAAGATGGACTTCCCCGAACTGGCCTGCACCTCCGGACTGTTTCTTATGGCGGTAGCTCGCCGCAGCGACCTTGGTAATGGTCTCCCTGTACGAAATCTTAGGAGGGAAAAGATCTATTTCGATCTTGTTCTCATTTTTAAGCCTCCATTTGACGATATTTATGTGCTGCTCGCCCTGCCCCTTAAGGATGGTCTGTTTCAGCTCTTTGGAATATTCGACAATGATGGTAGGGTCTTCTGCGGACATCTTTGCCAGAGCCTCGCTCATCTTCTCTTCGTCTTTCTGTTCCTTGGCCTTGATGGCTGTGCGGAACTTGGAGGCAGGGAACTTGATATGTTCATAGACGATTTCCGTACCCGGCTGTGAAAGGGTTACATTGGTCTTGGCGGCACGCAGCTTGACAGTACATCCGATATCTCCGGCATAAAGGTCGGTGACTTTCTCCTTTTTCTTGCCGGCCACAGCATAAATGGCACTGATCCTTTCCTTGTCTCCGGTTTCCGGATTTTCCAGATCCTGACCTTCGGTCAGCTCGCCTGACATGACCTTGAAATAGGCCACCTCGCCCAGATGCTGTTCTACCGCTGTCTTATATATGAAGAGTGTAGTAGGAGCGTCCTGCTTGCACTCGACTTCTTTTCCGTCCTTGGTCTTCGCTTTCCTGTCGGCAGGCGATGAAGCTGTTCTGATGGTGAACTCCATAAGCCTCTTGACACCGATATCCTTTTTGGCTGAAAGACAGAATACAGGAAGGACTTCTCCTGCCCTGCATCCTATTCCGATTCCCTTGCGGATCTCGTCCTCGGTCAGCACACCCGCCTCGAAGAACTTCTCCATAAGAGTATCATCATACTCTGCCGCCCGCTCGATAAGGGCAGCCCTCAATTCTTCCGCCTCATCCTTGTACTGTTCAGGGATTTCAAGGTCCTCACGGGTACCGTTGTCATCCTTGAAATGGTAATATTTCATTTTAAGCACATCGATGAACCCGTCAAAAGAAGGTCCCGGGTTCACCGGATACTGTATAAGCACCGGCTGTTTGCCGAATGCCTCTTTCATTGACTCAAGGGTATTTTCCCATGAAGCCTTTTCGCTGTCAAGCTGATTCACCGCAACGATGAGAGGGACATCATACTGACGTGCATAACGGGCGAATATTTCAGTCCCGACTTCAACCCCCTGCTGGGCATTGATGACAAGGACTCCGGTATCGCAGACCTTGAAGGCAGATACCGCACCTCCGATGAAGTCGTCTGCACCCGGAGTGTCTATGATGTTGAACTTCGTATCCATGAACTCTGCATAGAGAGGAGTAGGGTAGATGGAGCGCTGGTTCATCTGCTCGATTTCCGAGTTGTCAGATACGGTGTTCTTAGCCTCCACCGACCCTCTCCTCTCGATCACCTTGCCCTCATAGAGCATAGCTTCAGATAATGTGGTTTTACCTGACTTGGTACTACCAAGCAGAACCACATTACGGATGTTGTTGGTTGAATAAGCTTTCATGTGCTTTTCTGTTTTGTTATTAATTATTGGTCTTCCGATACTTTCATTAAGTCAGCATCGGAGCAAATCTAATAAATTAAAACCTGAAAAGCAATAGGCAATCACAGCCCAATCCCGTATCTGTCCATAAAACGCCTTGCTGAAATTCTCCTGTAGGACTCAAGAATCTCATTTCCGCTATAGCCGAGCTCGGATTCCAGATAAGAATCCATCTGCCGGACATCGGCCCCTATCCAACGGCATATTTTCCGGAATGACATTCCGGGATCCATATACACTTTCTCTTCTTCCAGCAGCATTGCGAACAATTCGTATTTCTCTTTTTCCATAACAATGTTTTTGGCGCAAATCTGGAACAAGGCCGTGAAATGACAAACGATTGTTGTCTTTTTGTGGCGAAATCAGGAAAAGTTTTTCTTTTTTTTAAGGTTTTTTCTGTTTTTGACATGTTTTTATTGTCATTGACAATTTTTCATTGCCTGGCTTCTGGTTTCAGATGTGATATTTTTGTTGTCAAATTTATCAATGTCAGGAATGGACAACGGTTCCGTCAAGAAAAACATCACCGCAATCCGGAAGAAACTCGGCCTCACCCAGCAGGAGATGGCTGACAAGATGGGCATTTCCCGCAATGCCTACAGACGGATCGAGTCAGGCGAGACGGCACTGGTAAACGATTATCTTCTGCGGATTGCATCTATCCTGGACATGACAGCGGACGAGCTGGTCCTGGGCTATGCCCCTCTGGAAAATGACGGGACTTTAAATGAACTGCGGGAGAAATACCTGCGGGAAGGACAGGAAAAAGAGCGTATATATCAGGAAAAAATAAGCACGCTGGAGCGTACAGTACAATCCCAGGAACAGAGGATAGCCCTTCTAGAAGACCTTGCCAGGACAAAAGACGAAATCATAGCCATGCTGAAAAAGGAAATCCAGAGGTAATTTTTCCTACCTTTGCTTTCATGCATGACAATACACATCTTCTGAACTGCCTCAATGAGAATATCATCGAGGCAGGTTGCGACGAGGCGGGACGCGGCCCCCTTGCCGGACCAGTATTCGCGGCGGCAGTCATACTTCCCGCAGATTTTCATCATCCGCTGCTTGACGACTCCAAGAAAATGACTGAAAAAGAAAGGAATATTCTCCGGCCGGTCATAGAGCGGGAAGCCGTAGCATACGCTGTAGAGGCGGTCTCCGCACAGGAAATCGATACAATCAATATACTGAATGCGTCCATAGCCGGAATGTGGCGTGCCGTAATGAAGCTCTCTACCCGGCCTGAATTTCTTCTGATAGACGGGAACAGGTTCTGGCCTTACACGAAAATATACGGAACGGGACATCCGGCCGGCGGAGATGTGCCGTGGTCGGACCGGGACATTGTCACCGGATACAGCCGCATCCCTTACAGATGCATAATAAAAGGGGACGGCAAATTCGCCTCCATCGCAGCCGCATCCGTACTTGCAAAAACCTACCGGGACGAATACATGAAGAGGCTCGCCGCCGAATACCCGCAGTACGGATGGGACAGGAATATGGGCTACCCGACAAAGGAGCATGTCGAGGCCATCCGCAGGAACGGATATACCCCGCACCACCGCATGAGCTTCCATGTGAAAGAACTGGAGCCCGCCCTGTTCTGACTTTTGATTTTATTTTCTGCTCCTGGCCGAAAAATCAGTATCTTTGTCATTTTGCGGACAACCGCCCGGAAACAATATAAAACATATATATAAGACAATGAAAAAGTTTCTTTGTGCAGCAGCGGCCCTCACCGTATTTTCTTCTGCAGGGCTGAAAGCGGACGAAGGCATGTGGATGCTTCCGCTTCTGGAAAAAATGAACATCAATGCAATGCAGGAAGAAGGCTGCCGGCTGAGCGCAGACCAGATCTACAGCATCAACCATTCTTCCCTCAAAGACGCCATAGTGCAGTTCGGGGGAGGATGCACCGGCGAAATCATCTCCGATGAAGGACTTCTGGTGACCAACCATCACTGCGGATATGCAAGTATCCAGCAGCTCAGTTCGGTGGAACACGACTACCTCACTGACGGATACTGGGCCATGAACAGAAGCGAGGAGCTGCCTTGCGAAGGACTGACCGTCACATTTCTGGAAAACATGACGGATGTCACGGCAATAGTGTCAAAGGCAGAAAAGGCTGCAAGAAAGCAGTACAGGGACAGCCTCAACATCGAGGATCTCGTGAAAAAAGCCGTCCTTGACAAGGAACAGGAGCTCAGGGAGCAGGCAGAAGGAGACTATCCTCACTGCAAGGTAGTGTTCGAGTCATTCTACAATGAGAATGTCCGCTATATGATAGTATACAAGACTTTCCGGGACATCCGTTTCGTAGGGGCCCCGCCTTCCTCCATCGGAAAATTCGGAGCCGATACCGACAACTGGATGTGGCCGCGCCACACCGGGGATTTCTCTATGTTCCGCGTGTATGCCGACAAAGGCAACAATCCTGCGGATTACTCTCCGGACAATGTCCCTTATTCTCCGAAGCAGCATCTGGCCATTTCTCTGAAAGGGGTACAGGAAGGAGACTACACCATGATCATGGGCTATCCGGGAAGGACGAACAGGTTCTTCACTTCTCCTGAACTTAAAAACCTCCTGGCAAAGCAGGACATAGCCATCGCGGCACGCACAATCCGCCAGGACATCATGATGGAAGACATGCTCGCCGACCCTAAGGTCAAGATTCAGTATGCCAGCAAATATGCAGGTTCTTCCAACGGATGGAAAAAATGGATAGGAATGAAGCAGGCGTTCGCAAAGCTGGACATCATCGGACGTGCAGAGCAGGAAGAAGCCGATTTCACCTCATGGGTCAATGAGAACAGGAAACGCCAGGAAAAATACGGCAAAGCACTGGAAACCATCAGGGAAGGTGTAGAGGCCGGAGCAGAGGCAAACCGCATATACACCACTACCCTGGAATCAGTCTACCGTATCGAGCTCCCGAGCTTCGCAGTAAAGTTCAACAATGCGGCCAAGACCGCCCTCAATGCTACAGAAAACAAAGACACCCTCGCGGCATTCCAGGACGCCCTCGCTTCAATAGCCCCTCTCTACAAAGACTATTCTGCCGGCACCGACATCAAGGAAGCCAAGGCCATGCTGGAATACTACAGGAACAATACTGACACTACATACTACCTCAAAGGCATTTCTCCGGATTTCGGGGCAATGGATATCAGTTCATACGTCGACTCCCTTTTCAGCAGCAGTGTCTTCACTTCAGAAGAGAAACTTGCCGGAGCAATCAGGACAATGGAGCCGTCAAAAATATTCGATGATCCGGCCATCCTCCTCGCCAAATCATATTCCGAGGTACTGATGAGCGTATTACCTGAAATATCCGCCAGCGATTCATTGCTCTCCGCCGGACGCAAGGCATACACCGCCGGACAGCTTGAATGGAAGAAAGGCCAGCCTTCATATCCTGATGCAAACTTCACCATGAGACTTACCTACGGACATGTGAAAGGCTACTCTCCGAAAGATGCCGTCATTTATAAGCACTATACCACACTGGACGGGGTAATGGAGAAAGAAGATCCTGACAACTGGGAATTCGTCGTGCCGGAAAAACTGAAGGAGCTGTGGAAAAACAAGGATTTCGGCCAGTATGCCTCTTCTGACGGAAAAATGCCGGTGGCTTTCCTTTCCAACAATGACATTACCGGAGGCAACTCCGGGAGCCCTGTGCTCAATGCCGACGGCCAGTTGATCGGACTTGCGTTCGACGGTAACTGGGAATCGATGAGCAGCGACATCATGTTCGAGCCTGACCTGCAGAGATGCATCAATGTGGACATCAGATATGTACTGTTCATTGTGGACAAGTTCGGCGGGGCAGGTTATCTTCTCGATGAAATGACTATTCTGAATTAAATTGATAATATAACTCCGGAGCTCGGAATTGCGCACGCCTTGAACTCCCTCTTCTGATTTAATTCAGATATGGATATAATTTAAAGAAAACAGACAATGAAACAGAATGAAATAATGAAAATGCTCTACGATGTCCAGCACCCCGGCAAAGGGGACAGGAATATCGTAGAGCTGGGCATGGTCGAGAAAGTGGATATAGAAGGGGATAAGGTTACAGTGACCCTTGCTTTCCCCAAGCACCGTGACCCGCTTGCAGAATACCTTATCGGCAGCACGAAGGCTGCTGTAATCCGCCACTCCCCTGCCGGGACACAGGTGGAAGTCAGGACAGTCGTAAAGGAAGACACTTCCAAGAAACCCGTAGGACTGAACCTGGGACTTGAAGAACTTGAAAATGTAAAGCATATCATCGGTGTGGCTTCCGGAAAAGGCGGAGTGGGAAAATCCACCGTAGCTGTAAATCTGGCCATCGCCCTCGCACGTGCAGGCTATAAGGTCGGGCTGGCAGACGCGGATGTCTACGGGCCGTCCGTGCCGAAGATGACCGGGACTGAAAACGATATGCCGGAAGCTTTCCAGGAAGGGGACAAGGAAGTCATCATGCCTCTGGAGAAATACGGGGTCAAATGGATGTCCATAGGCTATTTCGCAAAGCCGGAGCAGGCCCTCATCTGGAGAGGACCTATGGCCTGCAACGCCCTCAAGCAGATGATCCTGCAGGTACGCTGGGGTGAACTTGACTTCCTGCTCATCGACATGCCTCCGGGAACAGGTGACATACATATCAGCCTGGTTCATGACATCCCTATGAACGGGGCAGTAATAGTGACGACACCTCAGGCGGTAGCGCTGGCGGATGTAGAAAAAGGCGTTAACATGTTCCGGAACGACAGCATAAAGAAACCTATCTACGGCCTGGTGGAGAATATGGCATGGTTCACACCTGAAGAACTTCCGGAAAACAGATACTATATCTTCGGGAAGAACGGCGGCATAGAAATGGCGAAAAAATACGGAATCCCTCTCCTCGGGCAGATTCCTATCGTCCAGAGTATCCGCGAAGGAGGTGACAGCGGAGAACCGGCGGCCCTTTCAAGCCGCCCTGACGGAACCGCATTCATGGAACTCGCTTCGCGTCTCGCCGAAGAAGTCAGATAGATTTTTCAGAAACCACGCAAAATGAAACAGTACCTTGACCTTCTGCGCCACATCCGCGAGCACGGAGTGATGAAACACGACCGGACCGGAACAGGCACACAGAGCATATTCGGATACCAGATGCGCTTCGACCTGAATGAAGGCTTTCCGCTTCTCACCACCAAGAAAGTGCATCTGAAATCCATCATCTACGAACTCCTGTGGTTCATAGCAGGCGATACGAACATCAAATATCTCAAAGACCACGGCGTATCCATCTGGGACGAATGGGCTGACGGGAACGGTGACCTCGGACCTGTATACGGACACCAGTGGCGCAGCTGGCCGGCACCTGACGGACATACCATCGACCAGTTGTCAAATGTCATCGAAGCCATAAAGAAAAACCCTGACAGCAGAAGACTCATAGTATCGGCATGGAATGTCGCCGAAGTGGACAGGATGGCCCTTCCTCCGTGCCACACGATGTTCCAGTTCTATGTCGCCGACGGCAGGCTTTCATGCCAGCTGTACCAGCGCAGCGCGGACGTGTTCCTCGGAGTGCCGTTCAATATAGCGTCATACGCACTGCTGACCATGATGACTGCACAGGTCTGCGGTCTGCAGCCGGGAGAATTCATCCACACCACAGGAGATACCCATATCTACAAAAACCATTTCGAACAGGTGGCCCTGCAGCTCTCACGTGAACCGCGGCCGCTTCCGGTAATGAAGATCAATCCTGATGTAAAGGATATCTTCGACTTCAGATACGAAGATTTTACCCTGGAAGGATACGACCCGTGGCCGGCAATCAAGGCCCCGGTAGCGGTATGACCGGCCACTGCGGGAGAATTTGCCGGGAGACAGTTTCTTTCATATATTTGCCTTAAGCATTTATACTGCTGCACTTCGGTAATATAAACTGAACATTTTTTCACTATGGACGGAAAACTTTACCCGGTAGGTATACAGAATTTCGAGAAAATCCGCAGGGACGGATATTGTTACATAGACAAGACAGCCCTGGTCTACCAGCTGGTCAAGACCGGGAGTTATTATTTTCTCAGCCGGCCGAGGAGGTTCGGTAAAAGCCTGTTGATCAGCACGCTGGAGGCATATTTCTCGGGAAAGAAAGAGCTTTTCGAGGGTCTGGCAATGGAAGGTCTGGAGAAGGAATGGAAACGGTATCCTATCCTGCACCTGGATCTGAATATAGAGAAATACGACACTCCGGACAGTCTTGATGATATTCTGAACCGCAATCTGGTAGCATGGGAGAACCTGTACGGAAGCGATCCTGCGGAAGTATCCCTGTCACTCCGCTTTGCCGGAGTAGTCCAGAGGGCATGTGAGAAGACCGGAGAGCGGGTAGTGATCCTTGTCGACGAATACGACAAGCCGATGCTGCAGGCCATCAATAGTCCGGAACTGCAGGATGCATACAGGAGTACATTGAAACCGTTCTACGGAGTGCTCAAGTCAATGGACGGATATATCAAGTTCGCTCTCCTGACAGGGGTGACGAAGTTCGGGAAGGTGAGCGTGTTCAGCGACCTGAACAATCTCATGGACCTGTCCCGGGACCTCCGCTATTTCGACATCTGCGGAATCAGCGAAGAAGAACTTCTCCGGGACTTCTCCGATGACATACATGAGCTTGCCTCCGCCAACGGACAGACTTTCGAGCAGGCCTGCGACCGGCTCAAAGAGGACTACGACGGCTACCACTTCTGTCCGGATTCCCCGGGAATGTACAATCCCTTCAGCATCCTCAACACTTTCGCCAAGAAGACCTACGGCAGCTACTGGTTCGAGACAGGCACACCTACCTACCTGGTAGAACTTCTCAAAAAGAGCAACTACGACCTTGAAGAGGTGTCACATGTAGAGACAGACGCCAATATCCTGGACAGTATATTCACGGATGACAACCCCATCCCGGTCATCTACCAGAGCGGATATCTGACAATAAAGGGATACGACAAAAGATTTGGAATATATACATTAGGGTTTCCGAACAGGGAGGTAGAGGAAGGCTTCATGAATTTCCTGCTTCCGTTCTATTCAGCTGTCAGCAAGACCCGGTCTCCGTTCGAGATAAAACGGTTCGTTACAGATGTGGAATCGGGTGACATCGACGGGTTCATGGAGCGACTTCAGTCGTTCCTGGCGGACTGCCCGTATGAACTGGCAAAAGATGTTGAACTTCATTACCAGAACGTCCTTTTCATAGTGTTTCGACTGGCAGGACTGTACACGAAAGTGGAGTACCACACCTCGCGAGGCAGGATAGACCTTGTACTGCAGACTGACAGCTATGTGTACGTAATGGAGTTCAAGCTGGACGGCACAGCAGAGCAGGCCATACAGCAGATTGAGGATAAGCAGTACGCCCTTCCGTTCGCAAAGGACAGCCGTAAAGTCTACAGCATAGGGATCAACTTCAGCAGCGAGACCCGGAATATAGACAGATGGATAGTCAAAGAGGCATAACGACAAATGGAAATTTTCTATACACAAGACATAGACGGAAAAGTCTGCCGGCTGGGAGAAGAGGAGTCAGGACACTGCGTCAAAGTACTCAGACACAGACCGGGAGATACAGTCTGCGTAATAGACGGAGCAGGAAGCATGTATGAATGCCGGATAGTCACCTGCTCTCCGAAAGCGGTAGAAGCCCAAATCGTCTGCCGCCATGAAAACTGGGGAGGCCATCCATACAGACTCCACATGGCCGTAGCCCCTACCAAGAATGCGGACCGGTATGAATGGTTCGCGGAAAAGGCATGCGAAGTCGGCCTGGACAGCATAACTCCGGTAATCGGCCAGCACTCGGAACGGAAAGTATTCAAGACTTCAAGAATCAGCAAGATATTGGTCTCGGCATCGAAACAATCGCTTAAAGGTGCTGTTCCGCAAGTGAATGAACCGGTTTCCGTCAAGGATTTCATATCAAGATACGGGAAAAAAGATGTTTCCGGTACAGCCCAGGACAGCAGTCAGTCAGGTTCAGGACAGAAAGCCGCAGACAGCACTTCTGCCAGGGATTCTTCCGGGCCGCTCCGGCTGATAGCATATTGCTTTGAAGACGAGGCACATCCACGCACATCCATCCGGCAGGTCCTGGAAAACTACAAAGGGGACGAATACATAATCCTCATCGGTCCGGAAGGGGATTTTTCAAAGGAGGAAGCCTCTCTGGCCATTTCGTGCGGCTTCATCCCCGTACATCTGGGGAATTCCCGTCTGCGCACGGAAACAGCCGCGCTGACTGCCGCGGAAGCAGTATATCTCCATTATATGGAATAGCGGATTATTTCCTGATAATCTTTATGGAAGAGTCAAGTCCCACCATGATTATGGAAGACGACTGGCCCGTAGCTCCTTTTTCAAGGGCCGGGTCAACAGTATAATCCACGGCATCCCTTATCTGCTGCGATATTTCAGAAAAATTCTTCGGAGTAGGCTCTCCTGAGATATTCGCCGAAGTGGAAACTATCGGTCGGCCGAGACGGCGGACCATCTCTATGCAGAAATCCATCTTCGGGATCCTGATTCCGACAGAACAGTCTTCAGCAACTACATTATGAGCCAGGCGGTACCTGTCCGCTACCGGTTTTTCACTTTCTGCAGGCGCATCGGCCGCTATCGCCCCGGGATAAATGATGGTCATCGGCCTGTCGTTTACCTCGACCAGCTGTACGGCCATCTCCGGAATCTCCTTCACATAGCGGGCCACCATATCCAGATCGCTTGCAAGCAACACCAGGGACTTGCTGTCCGAACGGTTCTTTATCCTGAAAATCCTTGCTACCGCCTCCGGATCCGTAGCATCGCATCCCAGCCCCCATACCGTATCGGTCGGATACAGAAGGACCCCGCCCGAACGGAGGACCTCCACTGCTCTTTTACATTCTTCCGTGTACATACTCTGTTATCATTTACTGCTTTTTATCTTCTGAATACATGTTTTCCTCTTCATATTTTCTTTGCTCGGTACTGCTTCGGGGACTGGCCGGTATGGCGCTTGAAAAAGCGTGTGAGGTAGGACTGGTCAGGGAAATTCAGCTGCTCGGCTATGGAAGTCACTGTCTGGTCAGGATCGCTGAGCAGGACTTTCACCTCGGCCACCAGCTGTTCTTCGATCAGCTGCTTCGGCGAGCGGCCTTCAAGGCAGGCGGTAGTGGCACGGTGAAGATATCTGGTCGAGACGCACAGCTTCCCTGCATAGAACGATGATGCATGTTCTGTAGCTCCGTATTCCCTTATCAGCTGCAGGAACTGCTGGCAGAGAAGCTGCTGTCTGGTATATTTCGGATTGATTTCCAGTTTTTCCGGAACCGTATTGAAGAGCCACAGCAGAAGCCCCTGCAGGAAATTGTACTCCTGGAGATCTTCGTACTGGGTCCTGTAATTGCCTGAAAAGAACATTTTCGCCAGATCCATCCAGATACAGAGCTGCTTCCAGGTGGTCTGGCTCCGGGCATCAGGAGTATGGGTATAACACGGATGCTCGTTGGCATAGTTCAGATACGGCGAGTCTATCGGAAGGAAAGCCTTCAGAAAAACATCTTTCGGGAAAAGAAGCATCCTCACCTTGAAATCATCCGAGGCGTGAAGCCTGTGCAGAAGAGTTCCCGTAAGGAATATCAGTTCGGTCTGGTCTGAAAGCCTGAAAGTTTCCGCACCGGTAGAGACCTCACATTCTCCACTGACACATACTATATATATTCCGCAGCGGAAATGACACGGGTTTTCCGCTATGAAGGACAGGTCGGTCTCCTCATAGCGGATATGTCCGGTGTCGGACTGGATACTTCCATGCTCCATAGAAAGGCGGTTATTCAGCCTTGAATTTCAATGCCTGCGAACGCATCAGCTCCTCGTCATCGAAATAATCGATACGCATGGCATGCTTGACCTCGGAAAGAGTCCGGGCAGCCACTTCACGGGCCTGTTCCGAACCTTTGCGCAAGACGTCATAGACATACGGAATATCTTTCTCCAGCTCCTTGCGCCTCTCCCTTATCGGAGCGAGCTGACACTGAAGTACGGAGTTCAGGAACTTCTTGATTTTCACATCCCCCAGACCTCCCCTGCGGTAATGGTCCTTGAGTTCATCCAGCGAAGCGTATTCAGGCCAGAATTCGGAGAAATGGTCAGGACAGCAGAAGGCATCAAGATAAGTAAACACGGTATTTCCCTCCACATGTCCGGGATCGGAAACCTGAACGTGAAGAGGGTCGGTATACATGCTCATGACCTTTTTCCTTACATCCTCCTCGCAGTCGGAAAGATAGATGCAGTTGCCGAGAGACTTGCTCATTTTCGCCTTGCCATCCGTACCAGGCAGCCTGCGGCAGGCGTTGTTGTCAGGAAGCAGGATGTCCGGCTCCACAAGCACAGGGGCATAGACAGAGTTGAACTTGCGAACTATCTCGCGGGTCTGCTCTATCATCGGTTCCTGGTCTTCCCCAACAGGTACGGTCGTAGCCTTGAAGGCCGTAATATCGGCAGCCTGGCTTATAGGATAGCAGAAGAAGCCCACGGGGATTCCCGGCCTGTTGTCTCCGGCATCGTTGTTTTCGGCAAAACCGCGGAGCTGTATCTCCTGCTTCACTGTAGGGTTGCGCTGGAGCCGCTGCACCGTCACGAGATCCATATAATAAAAAGTCAGCTCGGTGAGCTCGCTTATCTGCGACTGGATGAAAATCGTACTTTTCTCCGGGTCAAGCCCGCAGGAAAGGTAGTCAAGGGCGACCTCAATGATATTCTGACGGATTTTTTCCGGGTTGTCCGCATTGTCCGTGAGGGCCTGCGCATCGGCAATCATTATGAACACCTTGTCGAACTCACCCGAATTCTGGAGTTCAACCCTTCTTTTCAATGAACCCACATAGTGTCCCAGATGGAGACGGCCGGTAGGACGGTCCCCTGTAAGTATGATCTTTTTCATGTCTGTCCTTAAATTTTGCGCAAAGATAGACAAACTCGCCCACATACGGATGAATATCGGAGGAATAATTGTCCGGTAAAAAAAAAAGAGGGAGACCTTTTCGGCCTCCCCCACCGATTTCATATTCCAGCCCGGCAGACTATTCGAATGTCACTTCTATCTTGTAAAGGATCTTGCCGTCGTTGTCATTGAAATAGACCTCGGTCCCGTCTTCATTGGCAAGAATGCCGCGAGGGCTGTTGGCATTGCCGCTGCCAAGAGCATTCAGGGACGCACCTTCACCGACGACAGTCGATACTACTGCATCGGAATAGTCATCCGCTTCACCTTTCTGTATGAATTTGATCTTATGTGCCCCGAAATCAGCACACCACATATTCCCGGCCGAGTCGACAGAAAAACTGTAAAGGTCCATGAATGCGGCTTCGGAAGCAGGTCCGTCCTGATCAGTGCTGCCGATTTTCCCGAAAAGATATACAGGATCGGAAGCTCCGTCCTTGGCCACCTTGTAGAATCCGTTCGCCGTCCACGCGATAATATCCCCGTTCTCATCGAAATCCATCCAGAGAACCCTGCAGTCGAACTCCTTGAAAATATTCTCGTCTGCACTCTGGCCTGATATCGAGCCTGCCGGATACTTATATATCCTGCCATGGTTGCTCCATGCATCGCCACGGCACACTGCGAAAAGATTCCCTTCTTCATCCGCAGCCATGCATACTGTGGAATTCAGCCCTGATATAGGAGTCTGAGGGTCAGAAGGTCCGGAAGAAGACAACTCATACGCACCGACTTTATCCCCGCTCTTGTAGCCGGCATAAAGCGTATTTCCGGCCACGGCAAGGCCGTATGCACACCAGCCGGCAGAATAGTTGTTTATAAGCACCGCACTTTCTCCAGAGACAGGATCCACGGATACAACAGCTCCTCCGAAGGCGGTGTCGTTATTGCCAGAAACCGCTATCTTGCCGTCCGGAAGCCAGCAGAAAGCATGAACGGATGCCGAGAATCCCGGAATGGTACTCAATGTATATTTCCTCACTTTTGCCCCTTCAGGGAAATTCCTTTCAACCAGGATATAGAGGACATCGCCGCCATCGGTAAAAACCGTCCCTTCTTCTCCCTCTACCTTGTCAAAAGTGACAGGAAGCAGGTATTGGCCGTTTTCAGGTATCTTGTTGCCGTCCACAGAGATCTGTGCTGTAGAAGATACCTCATTATAACGTGGCAGGATAACTGTCTGTGATGTCATGTTGAATGCCTCTGCAGGCATCGCAAGATATTCTGTCGAATTGGCGGCATTATAGGCTTCGACAAGAGCCAGATCCACCTTGAAACTGATAGACAGCACATTACCTGATATCTCAGTAGCCTCTGCCCTGAGATCGACTGTAACATTCGGCAATTTGTCAGTCACGGTATATGTATCAAGTCCGTCTGCCGCACCCTGTATCACAAGAGATGCAGGCCCTTCAATCTGTTGCTCTTCCTGTTTTTCTTCACACGAAGACAGGAAAGGCAGAAATGTGGCAATCACGATGATCGCCGATAAAAAATCCTTTTTCATAACATTGTTGGTTTAATATTAGTTTATGGTGTTGTCAATTTGTCAAGTTTATATCCACATATACGGGAAGATGGTCGGAGACGACAGCCGTATTGACTGAATTGAATCCGGTGCATACCTGTGTGCCTGAGACCTGGCATTCCCCGGAACCGTCCATAAGGAATATCATATCTATACATGTTTTCGGAGCATCAGAGGGGAAGGTAGGGGAATTGGCCGAGACCAGGCTCCAGTTTTTCCTGAGTTCCATCATGGCAGGGTCTGACGGGAGTTCGTTCATGTCTCCGGCGAGAAAGACAGGCTTTCCTTTTCCTGCAAATGCATCCTGCATCCTGCCGGTAATTTCCGCCACCTCGGCCATCCGTTCCGACTGGCTCGCGACATCCAGATGCACGGAAGCGAATACGAAGCCGCCGAATTCCAGCACGAGGCAGACCCTCGGCTCGGCTGCGTCAGGGAAAGGAACCGTGAACTGCGAAATGACCTCCCCGACGGTTTCAGGGTTGTACGCTATGCCGTTGCCGTATTCTCCTCCCTGGAAATCTATCGCTTTGGCAAAGACATATTTCCATCCTTCCATACCTCCGGCTATTTCGGCAAGCTGATCGGTCCGGCCGCTCCTGACAGTATTCCTGTCCAGTTCATTGAATGATATGATGTCGGCCTTCATCTCTGTCACCATGTCGGAAGCCATGGAACAGTCTGCCTGTCCGGACTTTGTAAAAGACCCTACATTGTAGGTCGCGAGCCGCAGGACACCTTCATCCTTTGCATACAGTCCTTCTCCGTCCGGATCCTGGCCTGAAGGCGGTTCCGGTGCGGGCAGATCCTCTCCGGCGCCTTCTTTACCCGAACATGACAGCGCCATGACAGACAGCGCAAAACATGCAAAAAGTCCGAATATTCTATTCATAACGGTACATTCTTAGAAATCAAGCCCGTCATTCCAGCCGGGATTCTGCTTGAGCGCCCCTCCGGACAGAGCCCTGTCATCTGTCGGGATCGGATAAAAATAATCCCTGTCTTCGTTCCAGGAAAGAGTGATGTTGTAATACGGATCCACATAGCCGTGGTCTCCTTCCGAAAGGTATATGTCCTGCCCCACCTCATAGGACAGAGGAGCCTCTGTTTCAGGTTTTGTACCCATATAGAGGCAGATGTCAGGCATTCCGTCATCATCAAGGTCAAAGTCCCCGAGTCTCGGGAAGTACATGCCGTAGCATTTCCGGGTAAATTCCTGTCCCTCTTTCCACCTTATCATGTCATAGTATCTGAACCCCTCTCGGGAAAGTTCGACGCCTCTTTCCCTGCGGATCTCGAGTATTACACCGGCATTCGGTCCTGTGACACCCTTATACATGTCTGCAAGATATTCATCCTGTGCATTGTTGGCCGCCTTCATGTCAATGCCGGGCATCCCCACCCTGTCTCTGATTTTCTTGACGGACCTGTCCAGATCCGCCTGGGTCAGAGTACCGAGTTCGGCCTTGGCCTCCGCAAAGTTCAGGTACACCTCAGCGGAACGGAATATCGGCAGATCGTTGCATGACTTCGAAAATCCGTCGTATTCCCTGCCGGTAACGAATTTGACAGGATGATATCCCGTGACCGTATAGGTAAAATCCGGTGCCGCTTTCTCTGTAGAGCCTATACGGGTATAACCCGGAGTACGGATAGACTGTGCGAGGCGCGGATCCCTGTCCCGGCATTCCTCCACGAATGTCATTGTCTCATATCCTTCCTTCTCAGTGAACCGTGTACCGTCTTTCATCAAATAGGTATTGACGATCTTTTTCGACAGGCCGGGACGGCCGTAGGACTGCGTCAGTGTATAATAATTCGCATCATGGGTAACGCCCAAAGCATCGTTATAGTCTCTGGCAAGTATGATTTCTTCACCTATCGCCTCCGCAGATGCGAACAGATTCAGGTAGCTCTCGTCAGGACCGTCCGCGGAATAGATGCCATAGCCGCTGGAGTTCATGAATTCCTCACCTGCGGACACGCACTGCTCCAGATAATACTTCCAGTCATATTCAGGATACATGGTCTCCTGATAGCCATGGTATTTCCTGAAAGTACCCTCAAACAGACAGAAACGGGATTTCAGCGCAAGTGCCGCCCATTTTGTGACGCGGTACAGGGACTTCTCCGCCGGAAGATTCTCTATGGCATAATCAATATCCCCGATCATCTTCTGCATCACAAGTTCCCTGCTGTCTCTCGGCTTGTACAGGTCAGGATCCGCCGAGCCGAGCTGGCGGTCATACCACGGCACGTCCCCGAAGCGTTTCACTTTCTCAAAATAGAAATATGCCCTGAAAAATCTCGCAAGGGCATCATACTCTGTCCTGACCTCAGTATCTTTACAGTTTACGGAGTACTCAAGCAAGGTATTGATGTTCCTCAGGGATGTCCATGTCCATCCCGATCCGGAAGCGGGTATTATACGTCCGTTCCTCATTTCCGGGGGACATTCCATGCCCAGGCACAGGTCAAAGCTGTCTTCGTACAGACCGGCTCCGGGAAAGTCGTTGTAGAAATTGTTGCTGAAAGCCTGGAGTTCTTCCTCGGTCGAGAAGAACGAGTCCGGCGACATCTGTGCAAGAGGCTCTTTGTCCAGCCAGCCCGCACAGCCGGTCATCACAGGCATTATCGTCAAAGCCAACAGTATATTTATTTTCTTTTTCATCTTCATATAATTCTTAAGGCACTGTTATCTAAATAAACCATCAGAATGTGATGTCTATGCCGAACATGAAAGTCTTCTGCCACGGGTATATCCTCTGCGCTGCTCCTGCTACCGCCATTTCAGGATCTATATAATCCGAATGGATATTATGCCATGTGGCAAGATTCTCTCCGCTGAAATAGAAACGCACTTCATCGATTTTTGCCTTTCGTGTCCATTTCTGCGGAAGGGTATAACCGATTGTCAGGCTCTTGAGCCTGCAGTATCCGGCATTCTGGAGATATTTGTCATTGACTGCAGTAAGTTCACGGTTGGTCCCCTGGAGGGCGACATATCCTCTCGGACGCGGGAAATAGGCATCCGGATTTTCCTCTGTCCATATCTGGGAATGGAAGTCCTTCGGTATCAATGTAGTATATGGTCTCGCATACGGTCCCCAGAAAAGCAGGGAACCTGCGTCCGGATACCAGTCCCTGTGGCCGACCCCCTGAAAGAAGACAGAGAAATCTATTCCGCACCACCTGAATCCGATATTGACACCATAATTGTACCTCGGTTCTGAATTTCCGATTATCTCACGGTCTCCCGGATCATCGGCAGTATCCTTTCCGATGGAAATCTTGCCGTCATTGTCAATATCCTTGAATTTGAGGTCACCTGCCCTGAGTCCCTGCTCGGCACCGGCGGAAGCGTTGATGATATCATTGACCGCTGTCTGGTCTACAGGCCAGTTCGCCGCCTCTTCGTCCGATGTGAAATACCCGTCAATACGGTAGCCCCAGATCTCTCCCCATCTCATGCCTTCATAATAATTCTTCGCGAAAGACCTCTCCGGATTGTCGAACCGGGTAATCTCGCTTATGTAATCGCTGAATATCACTGATGCATTATATGAAAACGGCTTGCCTAAAAGCATGAACATGTCTTTCCACGATATTGTCAGCTCATATCCCTTGGTCCTCAGGTCCGCACTGTTCATCTTAGGAGAAGATGCCCCGTATACTGAAGGCAGGGCGATGCCGGCCGTAAGCATATCCTTGGTATCACGGATATAGAACTCGCCCGTGACCCCGAGCCTGTTGCCCAGGAAGGCCATGTCCACACCGAGATTCTGGTGCTGGGCGACTTCCCAGCTGAGATCGGAAGCCACCGGAGCGGAAATCGTGGCTACGGCAGGCTTTGTTCCGCCGAACAGGTAACTCTGTGTCCCTATGCCAATCGTCCTCACATAATCGTAATAACCCACCTGCTGGTTTCCCAACTGGCCGAAAGAATACCTGACCTTCAAATTGTTGAACCAGTCCTTGACAGGAGCGAAGAATTTCTCTTCAGAGATGCGCCATCCGGCGGATACCGACGGGAAGAACCCCCAGCGATGGCTTCCGGCAAACCTTGATGTGCCGTCATAGCGTCCGCTCACCTCTACAAGATATTTCCCGGCATAGTCATAGTTGATACGTCCGAAGAATCCTGCGATGGCATACTCGTTCTGTCCGCCGCTTACCTCCATACGTCTTTCTCCGTCTTCCCCCTGGCCTACGAGATTCAGGTCATTGAGGGTATCCGACAGAAGGTTGTAGCCTATGGCCCTGACATCCTTCAGATACTTGGTCTCCCAGCTGAACCCGGCCATTGCCTTCAGGTGATGTTTCTCTGCATAGGTATCCTCGTATGTGGCAAAGACATTGGTCTGCATGTACTGGTGTGTATTGGACGTCTCCGTCAGCTTATTCTCGAACATGCCGGTGTTGAGAGTCTCCGTCACCCCGGGATACTGGGAATATTCAGTGTTGACCTGCCTGTTCCAGCTCCTCAGGGAATTGAGCATGTATGTGAAATTGCCCTTTATCTCCAGTTTTTTCCATGGCTTGAGGGTCAGTTCCGTAGTGGTGGACAGGTTGTCCTGAAGATCCTGGTTCTTGTGCAGTCCCTTGTCGACAATGGTAGTGTATCCGTCCATCACTCCAGAATTGCTGAAAGATGTCATATATATGCTTGACCCGTCCGGATTCTGCGTAGGATAACTGGCAAGGGCATGCACGGGCAGATATACAAACGACGAGTTTACTCCGGATACTCCGGGATACGTATAAGAGGAGTGGTAGAAGCTGGTATTGTTGCTTATGTTGATCCAGTCGTTCACGTCGAATGAAAGCCTTGACCTGAAGTTGACCTTCCTGAATACGTCAGTATCCGTCCGCAGCATACCTTCTTCCCTGTTGTACCCTCCGGAAAGGAAATATTTCACTTTCTTTGTACCTCCGCTGAAAGAAATATTGTGCGACATGACTGGCTGGGTGTCACGGTAGAGGTAATGGTACCAGTCAGTATTGGCATAATAGACATAGGTGTCCCGTCCGTTCCTCCGGTCTATCATCACCCACGGGCGTTCAGGATTCTCCACCGTGTCATTCCTTCTGATCCACAGCTGGTACATATCCTCCTCGGTATAGCGGGAATAGTTGACTCCTGCATACGACTTGTAGAAAAGGTCATTGAGATATACAGAGTAATATCCCCTTGTCTCGAAGTCGGTGGACATTGTGGGCTCTTTCCAGCCGAACCGTCCGCTGTACTGCACTGTCGGCTTGCCATCGGATCCGGCACCGGACTTGGTCGTGACGAGAACCACTCCGAAAGACGCCCTGGCCCCATATATGGCGGCAGAGGATGCGTCCTTGACCACGGAAATGGACTCCACGTCATTCGGATTTACCAGATCCAGACTGCCCTCGACTCCGTCAACAAGAACCAGCGGGGATCCTCCGTTGATCGAGTTGATTCCACGGATATTGACACTCGCTCCGTTGCCTGGACGGCCTGAAGATGTAGATATGTTGAGTCCCGGGACAGTACCCTGCAGCATGTGGGACAGGGTAGGTGAAATCCTGTCCTTCAGTTCCTCCGACTCCACGGTAGAGATGGCACCTGTCAGGTTGACCTTCTTCTGCGTGCCGTATCCGACAACCACAGTGGCATCAAGACTGATGGCATCCTCTGAAAGATACACCGTGATATGGTCTTTCCTGCCTGAAAGCTGTACTGTCTTATCTACATACCCCAGACAGGAAAACGTGAACGAATGCTCGTCCGGTCCCAGCCTGATGGAGAACCGCCCGTCCGCATCGGCAGAGACTCCGTGTCCGGCCTTGCCTGTCAGTACGGCTACCCCCGGTATGGGCTGGCCTCCGGCATCAAGCACCGTACCGGTTACGACGCGGTATCCGTCCCCGTCCGCAGAGGCCGGATAGAGGACGATCTGCCGCCCGTTTATTTCATAACCTGCGGAAACCGGTGAGAGCATCGTGTCCAACGCCTCACGTAAAGGCATATTGTCGGCGGCCAATGACACCTTTACGGAAAGGTCAAGTCCGGCCGCGTCATAAAGAAAAGTATATCTGCTGGCTGATTCTATGGCAGATATGGCCTCTCCGAGCGGGATATCCCTGAAAGCCACAGTTATCCTGTCGCTGTCAGGCTGGCCCCACACCAGCACACTGCCTATTGCAAGCAGCAGTGCCGAAACAAATGATCGCAAATACATCTGATTGTTATTGAATGGTTAGTAAATGTTGTATGATAAAGGATCAATAGATCTGTACAGAGCCGTCTTCGTTGTATCTGTATCCTATGCCGGGACACGCCCTGCGTATTAGCGAGAGTATGACATCAAGAGGTTCGTCGGTCACTGTGAATGACAGCATGGCGCCGGTATCCGCCTTGTCGGATACGGAGATATTCACATCATACCATACCGACAGTCTGCTACATACATCTACTATATCATCATTGCTGAAAGACAGCCTGTCATGTGCCCACAAAGTGCTGTATTCCGTATCTCCACGGGATACCGATATGGCTCCGTCTTCTTTTTTATAATATGCCGTCTCTCCGGAGACCATTATCTTCACCCCGTGCGGAGGATCAGTGAAATCATCGGCACTCCGGCATTCCGGGACAAGTTTCACCGACCCCTCGACAAGATTCACGACCACACCGTCAGGGACTTCCTCAACACCGAAAGACGTTCCCAGCACCTCTATCCCGAGACCTGAGACATTGATCCGGAATGGTCTGGAAGGATCCTTGGACACATTGAAAAACGCTTCTCCGGAAAGGCATACGGTTCTTGTCTTCCGGCCGAAATCCTCGGGACAGTCCACGTATGCGCCGTCCCGAAGCCAGACTTCGGAACCGTCATCCAGCCGGACAAGCGTCTTGCCCGCGACACTGCCGAACAGTATGCCGGAAGAACGGCTTTCTGTTTTCAGGTCATATATTACATACCAGGAAAGTCCGGTAACAATGATTGCCGCGACACAGGCCGCCACAGCCGAAAATATCCGGCGGCCTTTCCTTCCCCTGCCGTCTACAAGAGGGGAGATCCGTTTCCATGCGGACTTTTCATCCGGCTCTTCAGAAGAAGATACCTTCATCCTTGCCGCCGACCATACGCCGGCCGCCTTGCGGTAGAGTTTTTCATTGCCGGAATGGCTTAGCCATTCATTGAAAAGTTTCCGTTCTTCTGGTGAAAGTTCCCCCCCCGGAGTAATTTGATTATGAGATCTGTCATGATTGTGTCTTGAATACCCGTCTGTATATAAGACGCAATCCCGGGGGACAACCCTTGATTTTTTTCAATTATTTCTTCGGAATCCCGTTGTCCCAACCCCGGCCGCCCCTCCCTTCAGCGGCAGTTGACCAGGATTTTCTCAGAACGAGAGAAAAATGAAAATGAAATACTTTTTCAATGCCACTCTGATGGCTTTGAGGGATCTCGTGATATGCCCCTCCACTGTCTTGACTGAAATGCCCATGCTGGCGGCGATATCGGCATTCGTCATACCCTCGTTCCTGCTTTTTCTGAATATCTCCCGGCTCTTGGCAGGCAGGGTGGACACAGCTTCCCAGACTATCCTGGAAGCATCCTCCACACTCATCCCGTCCTGCTCGTAAAGGCATGAAAGAGGATCCAGATCCTCTATGCTTACTGTCACGCGGCTACACCGCAGACGTGAAATGCAGCGGTTCCTCACAGACATCAGGGCATACCCCTTGAATGATGAAGATATGTTTACCGTCGACCTGTGCAGCCAAAGATGCATAAAGAAATCAAGTACGACCTCCTCCGCATCCTGCATGTCGGGAAGCCAGTAGAGAGCGTAACGGCATAGATCGGAATACCATGACATGAAAAATTTCCGGAAAACCTTATGGCTGCCCGTCGCCCTGAACTCACCCCACAAGGGTTCATCCTTTGCACCGATATGATCAGCATCAACCGAATCCGACTTTACCATCCGCTTTTATTTTTATCGCGGCCTCAAAATTACGGAATTTTCCAAAAACGAAACGAAAATTTATGTTAAAATATTTTTATGTTCCGAAAATGAAATTTTTTGTGCTTTTTAAGAAATGGACGGGAATAAAGTTATGGAATAATTTTGCAGCCGGAAATTGAAGAAGCCATGAAGCTGCGCAGACCGAATTCCAAAATATTCATGCTCGTGTTCCTCGGACTCCTGAGTGCGTTCGGGCCGTTCGTCATGGACATGTATCTGCCTACGCTTCCTGAAATGACCGAATATTTCGGCACATCATCTTCAATGGTACAGCTGGGGCTTACCACCAGCATGCTCGGACTGGCTTTCGGACAGCTGATCTTCGGCCCGCTGAGCGACAGGTACGGAAGACGCAAGCCTCTGATTATCGCGATGTCCCTGTTCCTTGTCGCTACAGCCGGATGCATCTTCGCAACCAATATCTCGCAGTTTGTCGCAATGCGTCTTGTACAGGGTATCGCCGGCTCCGGCGGCGTAGTACTTTCCCGGAGCATAGCATCTGACAAATATTCAGCCATGGAACTGGCCATGATGCTCGGTATCATAGGCTCTATCAACGGCATAGCGACAGTGGCCGCTCCTATTGCCGGAGGCCTTACGGCAGGGATAGGGGGATGGAAAGGAATCTTCTGGTGCCTGATGCTCCTCGGAGCTGTGCTTCTGGCCGGCAGCATCAGGATGAAAGAGTCCCTCTCAGGCTCCAAAATGAAGAAAAACGGGAAAGAGGCATTCCTCGGCGGATTCAGGGACGTGCTCCGGAACCGGAGGTTTGTCCTTTATATAATGCAGTACGGATTCACAATGGCCGTGCTTTTCACCAATGTGGCATCAGCCCCGTTCATCATGCAGGAGCATTACGGGATTTCCCCTATGATGTTTTCTCTGGTGTTCGCCGTCAACGCCATAGCAATGGCCATCGCAACAGCTCTCGCACCCAGGTTCCGCAGCATGGAAAAAGCCCTCAAGGCAGGCAGCGACTGTATGCTGTTCATTTCCATCCTTTTGTGCGGGGCCCTGCTTCTGGGATGCAATTTCTGGATATATGAAATCCTGCTTTTCCTTCTGCTGTCAATGACAGGAATGTCCTTTACGGCATCCAATGCCCTGGCAATGGAAAGCGAGCACGGCAATGCCGGAATCGCATCCGCCCTTCTCGGAACTGCCGGCTATGCTTTCGGAGGAATAGTCCCCCCTCTCGTCGGACTCGGAGAGATGATGTCTACAACCGGAATAATGTTCATCCTTTTCTCGGCTCTGGCATTCGGGTGCACCAGGCTTGCGGTCAGCGGAAAGAATTCATGGATCTTCCGCCATTTCTTTAACCGGTACCAGTACAAAGAAACCGTTTAGGCGCCACAGCCCGGAAATGCGGCATTTCTGCAGGACTTCGGTCTTTCAAGGAAGTTTTATCATGAAAAAGGAGCATTCCTCCTGATTCTTATTAACTTTGCCCTCCGGTAACACCGACCTGCCGATGGGGAAAGTCCCGACTTTTCCTTCGCCGGTCCCAATCATCTGAAAATGGTCGACAGTCCCGAACACGTAAAACGTCTGGAAAAGAAGAATGTAAGGCCTACGGCAATCCGGCTGCTGGTAGTTGACGCCATCCTGTCAGCCAAACGGGCCGTTTCTCTTTCCGATCTGGAAATCATACTTGATACCGTAGACAAGTCCAGCATATTCAGGACCCTGGAACTGTTCGTCAAGCACCATGTCGTCCATGCCATCGATGACGGCAGCGGGTCCATCAAATACGAGATATGCGAAGGTGAAGAAGAATGCACTCTGGATGACATGCATATCCATTTCTATTGCACAGTATGCCATAAAACATTCTGTTTCAAAACAATACACATCCCTTTTGTAGAGATTCCGGACGGATTCACCGTCGATTCGGCCAACTATACGCTGAAGGGCGTCTGCAAGGACTGCGCAGCGAAGTGGCATTCTCCGGAATAGACTTGACCTCGGCCCGACCTGCAGGGTAAAGAAACGGCACGGAAGCACGGAATCAGATTCGCCCCGCACGGTTTTTTCCGCCCTTTCTGTCGCGGAGGAACTGGAACTTGGTCCACCTCGCACGGTCTTCCGAGCTCTTTTCTCGCGGTGGCCACGAAAGCATTGCCACTGCGCATGGTCTTCCTGACGCCCTGTACCTGAAGGTTCGGAGTTCTGACCCACTGCGCACACTTTTCTGTGGATTCCGTACGCGGTAGCTACTCTGCCGGACCACCTCGCACACTTTCACTGACATTCCTGTCACGGAGGTCCGGAAAGCCGGGCCACGCACAGTTTTCCGGGTTCTTTTCTCGCGGTGGCCACGAAAGCATTGCCACTGCGCACGGTCTTCCTGACTCCCCGTACCTGGAGGTTCGGAATCCTGACCCACTGCGCACACTTTTCTGCGGATTCCGTACGCGGTAGCTACTCTACCGGCCCACCTCGCACGGTTTTTCCGCCTTTCCTGTCGCGGAGAGACTGGAACTTGGTCCACCACGCACGGTTTTCCGGGTTCTTTTCTCGCGGTGGTTACGAAAGCATTGCCACTGCGCACGGACTTCCTGACGCCCTGTACCTGGAGGTTCGAAGTCCTGACCCACTGCGCACACTTTTCTGCGGATTCCGTACGCGGCAGCTACTCTGCCGGCACACCTAGCACGGTTTCACTGTCATTCCTGTCGCGGAGGTCCGGAAAGCCGGGCCACCCCGCACATTTTTCCAAGCCCTTTTCTCGCGGTGGTCACGAAAGCATTACCACTGCGCACACTTTATCGCATTTTACCCATAAACAAATCCTGCCGCTCCGGCTGAATCTTTAAATGTTTAAGCTATCCGCAAAGATGCTCCCTGGTATGTCATCCCGAGCGGAGGGCGTAGCCCGAAGCCGAGGGATCTGCATGGTTCTCCAGGCAGATTTCTCCTCTCCCTCCGGTCGGTCGAAATGACAAACAGGGGCGTCTTCCGCGAGGATGGCAGTTCTCCGGTAACCCATTAAAATCTTTGTACCTCTGGCGCAGGAGGAAAATGAAGTTATATGCTTATTACCAAAGAGTTAGATATTCAGATGATTGCGCCAGGGGTGGTTCCGGAAGAGGTCTGGCGCAAGCGGCTGAATAGACAAAGCACTGACTCTGAAAGCATTGCAACAAAATCTGTCTGCGCCAGGGTTAAATTTTATCCTTGAAAAAGTTGACTTGAGGCATACTGATTCCAAATCAACATTAATTTTTCGCAGATGCGCCCGGAGCGACTTTCCCCCTGTTTTTGGAGCTCTCACATCCCAGCGGTGAGAAGGGGCAGATAGTTTAGCCGACTTTTTCTGTATTACGCGGTGAGGAGGCAGATGCGCCCGGAGCGACTTTTCCTTGTTTTTGGAGCTCCCGGGTGCATCTGCCTCCGAAAATGCAACCCGGTTGCGCTCCCCCTTCCCTACCTTTGCACCCGGTTAAGCGGGCCTGCGCAGACATTGGCGCCAGGCCAAAACACAACTACCTGAAAATCAATATATAACAAAACATCCAACCCTCACCGGAAAACAAATAAATTGAACCGATATGAATAAACGAATCATCATCCTGGGAATATCCGCGATGTTCCTTCTATGGTCCTGCGGATCGGGAAACAGCCGCCAAGGCTCCGGAAGCACCCACGGACACCACGATCATGAAACAGAAGAGGTCCATGACCACCATGACCATGAAAATGAAACCGGACATGACCACGAAGCGGAACTTCACGGACACGAAGCCGACCTGCATGCCGGGCATAACCATGCAGCCGGAGAGGCCGGACACAGCCATGGGGCAGAAGCAGCCGGACATTCGGACGAAATAGTCATCTCTCCTGAAAAAGCCGCGGCAGTAGGCATCGCCACCGAGACCGTAGCTCCGGGCAGATTCCGGGAAGTCATCCACACAAGCGGGGAAATCCTGCCTGCAGCCGGAGACGAATCCACCATCGTGGCAACGACTGACGGAACCGTCACATTCGCAGAAAACTATACGGAAGGCATGGCAGTGGGACAGGACCAGGAAATATTCGCCATACTTTCAGGCAACCTACAGGACGGAAACCGAATTGAAAAAGCCCGCATAGCCTATCTCACCGCCAAAGAAGAATACGAAAGGGCCTCCAAACTCACGGACAGCAAAATCGTATCACAGAAAGAATTCGTAACCATAAAGGAAAACTACGAAACCGCCAGACTGGCCTACGAAGCCCTCAAACCGAGTAAAAGCGGAAACGGTGTGGCGGTCACGGCCCCATTCAAAGGATACATCAAGAGCCTGACAGTAAAGCAGGGCGACTACGTTACCACAGGCACGCCGCTCGCGACCATCTCGCAGAACAGCCATCTGGTCCTCGAGGCCGACCTCTCGCAGAAAGACTACGCCCGGCGCTACAGCATCGCCGGAGCGAATTTCTCCACAGCATACTCGGATCATGCATACAGCACATCCGACCTCGGCGGGAAACTGCTGTCCATCGGCAGAAGCCAGAATGAAGGTGAATACTACATGCCCGTATCATTCAGCATCAGGAACACTTCCGATCTGGTACCCGGAGCATTTGCCGAAATATGGCTTCTGTGCAACGAAAAGGACAATGTCATCACGCTGCCGCTTTCAGCCATAACCGAAGAGCAGGGACTCTATTTCGTCTACCTCAAGCTTGACGAGCAGTGCTACAAAAAGCAGGAAGTCACCCTCGGCCCGAACGACGGCCGAAGGACGGAAATCCTAAAAGGACTCAAGCCCGGGGACAACGTAGTGATAAAAGGTGCCTATAATGTAAAGCTCGCTTCTGCAAGCAACGCCATTCCGGCGCATACCCACAATCACTAAACCGTCTGAGCCATGCTGAACAGAATCATAAAATTCTCACTCGACAACAGGCTGTTCATCCTCGTTGCCGCCATTCTGCTGATGATCGGCGGCATATGGACAATGAACAGGACAGAAGTGGACGTATTCCCGGACCTTAACGCTCCGACAGTCGTCATTATGACTGAAGCCGGCGGAATGGCCGCCGAAGAAGTGGAACAACTGGTCACCTTCCCTATCGAGACTGCCGTAAACGGAGCTACAGGAGTGAGGCGGGTACGCTCGTCCTCAACCACCGGATTCTCTGTGGTCTGGGTCGAATTCGACTGGGGGACAGACATTTACCTTGCCCGCCAGATAGTATCTGAAAAACTGACGGTAGTCAACGAAGAACTTCCGGAAAATGTAGGAAACCCTACTCTCGGACCGCAATCCTCCATCCTCGGTGAACTGCTGATCATAGGGCTGACCTCCGATACGACATCCATGCTCGATCTCAGGACCATCGCAAACTGGACCATCAGGCCGAGGCTGCTCTCGACAGGGGGTGTGGCCCAGGTAGCGGTTCTCGGCGGGGACATCAAGGAATACCAGGTCCTTATCCACCCTGCCAAGATGAAACATTACGGTGTCACTCTCGGCGAAGTCATGGCTGTCACCCAGCAGATGAACCAGAACACCAACGGCGGTGTCATCTATGAATACGGCAACGAATATATTGTCCGTGGCGTGGTCTCGACAGAGGATGTCGGCCAGATGGCACGTTCCGTAATAAAAGTATCCGGCGGAGCTCCGATAACGCTCGGAGATGTAGCCGACGTACGGATCGGAGCGCAGCAGCCTAAACTTGGAGTCGCATCGGAAAAAGGCCGTCCTGCAGTATTGGTCACCGTTACCAAACAGCCCGATACAGGCACGATCGAACTTACGGCCAAAATCGAAGCCGCCCTCAAAGACCTGCAGAAAAACCTGCCTGCGGATGTCCATATCTCAACAGACACCTTCCGTCAGTCAAGATTTATCGAAAGCTCCATAAGCAACGTCAAATCATCGCTTTATGAAGGAGCCATATTCGTAGTGATAGTCCTGTTCCTTTTCCTCGCCAATGTCAGGACGACCATAATTTCCCTTATTACCCTTCCGCTGTCGATGCTCATCTCGATACTTGTGCTGAACTGGCTCGGCATGACCATCAACACGATGAGTCTCGGAGGACTGGCCATCGCCATCGGCTCGCTGGTGGATGATGCCATCGTCGATGTGGAAAACGTTTGGAAACACCTGCGGGCCAACAAAAAACTGCCTTCTGAACAACGTCTGCCTGTTCTGAAGGTCGTATTCGAAGCATCGAAAGAAGTCAGGATGCCGATACTCAACTCGACTCTTATCATTGTCGTAAGCTTTGTCCCGCTCTTTTTCCTTTCCGGAATGGAAGGGAGAATGCTCGTGCCGCTCGGAGTGGCATTCATAACGGCACTGTTCGCATCGACCGTCGTAGCGCTTACCCTGACTCCTGTACTGTGCAGTTACCTTCTCGATTACAATGTCAAAGGCGACGGAGTTCCTAAAGAAGCGTTTCTTGCCGTATGGCTCAGGAAATATTACAAGATAGCACTCGAATGGGTGCTCAGGCACAAAAAGAGTGTCGTCAGCGCGACCATTGCCCTGTTTGCGGTGGCTCTCGGGCTTTTCTTCACTCTCGGACACAGCTTCCTGCCTGCATTCAACGAAGGATCGTTCACTATAAATGTCAGCTCCCTGCCTGGAATTTCATTGGAAGAATCGGACAAAATCGGCCGTCAGGCAGAGGAAATCCTGATGTCGATCCCTGAAATCCAGACCGTAGCCCGCAAAACAGGACGGGCGGAACTGGACGAGCATGCCCTCGGGGTGAATGTTTCTGAAATAGAAGCACCTTTCGAACTTAAAGACAGGACACATGCCGAACTTCTGGATGAGGTGCGGCACAAGCTTTCCGTAATCTCCGGGGCGAATATCGAAATCGGACAGCCTATCAGCCACAGAATCGATGCGATGCTCAGCGGCACCCAGGCCAGCATCGCGATAAAGCTGTTCGGTGACGACCTGAACCGGATGTTCATGATCGGCAACCGGATAAAGGATCTTATTTCCGGAGTCGAGGGTATAGCCGACCTGAATGTAGAACAACAGATAGAAAGGCCTGAAATCAAGATTGTCCCGAAAAGGGAGATGCTTGCCAAATACGGGATTTCCCTTCCGGCCTTCAACGAGTTCGTGACTGTCCACATGGCAGGAAAGACAGTTTCCCAGGTCTATGAGCAGGGCAAGTCCTTCAACCTTGTAGTCAGGGCCGATGAGGCGGACAGAGGGTCTTTCGAGGGCATCCGCAACCTGATGATAGATGACGCGCAGGGGAACAAGCTCCCGCTCTACTATGTAGCTGACATCGAGTCATCTACCGGACCGAACACCATCAACAGGGAGAACGTGAAGCGCAAGATAGTCATCTCGGCCAACACCAGCGGGCGGGATCTTCGCGGTGTAGTCAATGACATACAGGCTCTCGTAGATGAAAACATAGAACTCCCTGAAGGATATCATGTGGAATACGGCGGACAGTTCGAAAGCGAACAGGCGGCGAGCCGCATCCTGCTGCTTGCGTCCATAATGAGTATCATAGTGATATTCCTTCTTCTCTACATGCAGTTCAAGAGTGCTGCACAGAGCGGGGTCATCCTGCTGAACCTGCCTCTGGCACTCATAGGGGGAGTATTCGCGCTGCTCGTCACGACCGGAGAACTGAGCATTCCGGCCATCATCGGCTTTATTTCGCTGTTCGGTATAGCCACCAGGAACGGAATGCTGCTGATCAGCCATTACAACCTGCTGCGGGAGCAAGGTTACAACCTGTACGACAGCATAGTACATGGCTCACTCGACAGGCTCAACCCTATCCTTATGACAGCCTTGAGCTCAGCTCTCGCCCTGATTCCTCTTGCCATCCACGGAGACCTGCCGGGCAACGAAATCCAGAGCCCGATGGCCAAAGTGATTCTGGGAGGACTTCTGACTTCGACTTTCCTGAACGGGTTCATTGTCCCGATCATGTATTACTGGCTGCACAGGAAAGAAGCAACGCGGTAACTGCAGAATATACCGGATTAAAAAATGCAATGATATGAACAGAATAATACTTACAATAATATGTGCAGCTGCAGGGGCCGCGGCTTACGGCCAGGAACAGGACCAGGCGGCAGTGACCGTGCCGCTGCACACGCAGAGCATCGACGAAGTCCTGCAGTCCATATCGGTCAATAACCCTGAACTTCAGTCCCTTGTCAAAGATACGGAAGCCGCGCAGCTGCAGCTGAAGACCGAAAACATGCTGGAGGACCCGACAGTGGAATACAGTTCGTTCTACAGCCGCAATGTCACCGGGCAGTCCGGATCCGAACTGGTGGTTTCCCAGGGGTTCGACTTTCCTACAGTATATGCCACAAGGCACAAGCAGAACAGACTTGCAAGCGAATCCCTTGAAAGCGGACTGAACGCGGAAAGAAGACGGATTCTATTGGAGGCCAAGACATTATGTCTGGACATCATAATGTACAGACAGCTCGGAGAACTTCTGGGCATGCAGGCAGAAATAGCGGGAGACATGCTCGGCCTGTATGAGAAGAGGTATGCTACCGGGGACGCTACGGCACTGGACCTCAACAAGATAAAGATGGAGCTGATGAATACCGCCACGAGCGTGGCAAATAACAATGCCGCCCTCGTGACTGCAGGGAACACCCTGTCCGCAATGAACGGAAATATAGAACTGGTTTTCGATGCGGACTTTTACCCTCTGGTGGAAGACATCTCCGATCCGCAGGCGGCAGTTGAGGAGTACCTTGCAGGCAGCGCGGCCATAGCGGCCGCTGAAACCTCTGCCCAGGCGGCTCAGAAACAGGTATCTCTGAACAAGCAGAACTGGATTCCGAAACTGGAAATCGGGTACAGGCGTAATACTGCTATCCGGGAAGCGGAACACGGTTTCCTTGTCGGCGGCTCGATTCCGCTGTTTTCCAACCACCGTAAAGTAAAAATGGCGAAAGCACAGTCCGCATCTGCCGTCAACCAGCTGGCCCTTGCCAAAGCACAGGCTCAAGCAGAGGCAAAATCGTTCATATCCGACATCAGGGAAACCAAGGCGGCTCTCGATGCATACGACGAGCCCCTTATGCGGGAAACCCTCTCCCTGCTCAAACAGGCGGTAGAGGGAGGCCAGATTTCAGTGATAGAGTATTTTGTCGAAGCGGCCAACATATACACAAACCTGAGCAACTGCATTACTCTGCAGAACCGTTATCAGAAACTTCTTGCCCAGCTGTATATCAACAGATTATAGCATCTGTGCTTTTCAAACAAGTAACTGGGGTCGGTACAGGCTTTTGGTCCGGCTCCGGTTTTTTATTGGACTGACTTGACGTCAAAATACATCCGCCGACAGTACACTTTTAAATGATTTGAGTTACCTTTGGAATTTGGTTCAACTAACAATCAGACACATTATGAGACTAAAAATTTTAACCACAGCCGCACTGACCGCCTTTGCGGCTTTTTCGCTTCAGGCGAAAATCACACTCCCCCCGGTAATCGGAGACAACATGGTGCTCCAGCAGCAGACAGATGCAGCCCTTTGGGGTAAGGCGGAGCCAGGAAACAAAGTGACCATCAAGGCATCATGGGCAAAAAAGCCGGTATCCGTAACTGCCGGTACAGACGGAAAATGGAAAACCAGCATAGCCACCCCGGAAGCCGGAGGCCCTTATACCATAGAGATTTCCGATGGAGAGGCCATTGTCCTGAATGATGTCCTTATCGGAGAAGTGTGGTTCTGCTCAGGCCAGTCCAATATGGAAATGCCTGTAAAAGGATTCGACAACCAGCCGGTCGAAGGTTCGGTAGACGTCATCCTCGGAGCCAAGGCGGAAAGACCCATAAGAATGTGCACAGTGCAGAAGAACACTTCCTGTACGCCTTTGGAGGAGTGCACTGCACAGTGGCAGAAGAATACTCCTGAAAATGTAGCCGAAGCCAGCGCGACGGCGTATTTTTTCGCCGACTGCCTCCAGAAAATACTTGACGTCCCTGTCGGCATCCTCATTTCCGACTGGGGAGGCACACCGATAGAGTCATGGATGGATAAGGAAACAATGCAGCGGTTCCCTGAATTCGACCTTGCCTTTCTGGATACTCCGGGCGCCGACTACAATGCATTCATGCCTTGTACGCTGTACAATGCAATGGTATCGCCGGTAATTCCGTACACATTGAAAGGCTTCCTGTGGTATCAGGGAGAAGCGAACAGAGGAAGGGCGGACCAGTACTGCAGGCTCATGCCGGCCTACGTGGACATGATGAGAGAGAAATGGGGCAATGACAACATGCCGTTCTATTATGTCCAGATAGCTCCGTTCAACTACGCCGGACCGGAAGACGTGCTGGGCGCAATGCTGAGGGAAGCCCAGATGAAATGCCTGGAAACCATACCTCACAGCGGGATGGCAGTGACCCTTGATATCGGGGACTACGACTGCATCCATCCGGCAAAGAAAGCCGAAGTAGGCCGGAGACTTGCCTATATGGCACTTGTACACGACTACGGATATGCCGGGATCAATCCTGATGCCCCTATATACAAATCAATGGAAATAAACGGCAACAGGGCCGTCCTGACTTTCGATGTCGGATTCATGGGTCTCGCCCCGCTCGGACGTGCACTTACCGGATTCGAAGTGGCCGGTGCGGACAAAGTGTTCCATCCGGCCAACGCCAGGATTGTCGGATACGACCGCGTTGAAGTGTACTGCGATACCGTTCCGGAACCTGCAGCGGTAAGATACTGCTTCAAGGACGCCGTACAGCCTTCCCTCTACAACGGCTCCGGCATCCCTGCCTCCTCATTCAGGACGGACAGCTGGTAAAGACCTTTGCTCCGCTGCACAGGCTTGAATATAAATATCCGGAATTCCAGACTCAAGCGCACGTGCACAGTTTTTCAATTTATTGACAATCAGCAGACAAGCAAAGCAAGAATGTACGGAAGACCTTATTCTTTTTAGGTCTTCCGTACATTCCATTTATGGCATATTGCTAATTTTCAACGTATTCTCATCATTTCACCGTACGCTCGGGTTGTCGGAAAACCAGGAAATAATAACATATTGGGAGGCATCTGCCTCCACATAGCAATTTGTGGGGAGTAACGCCCAAATAATCAACGGTTCATATACGGAGGAGCGTATTTCTTGCTATCTTTGGCGCCGGAAAACCGCAAATAAAAAAAACAGGGGGCCGGCAGCCGGGAAGGCAGTGGCAATGGATACATGGGGAGCCGGACGGATTGTCCCGTAAGGGACCTTAGGAAAAAAGGAACCAGATGAAACTTTCTGAACTTAAGACAGGAGAGTACGGTGTCATAGTAAAGGTGAACGGACACGGAAGCTTCCGCAAAAGAATCATTGAAATGGGCTTTGTGAAAGGCAACAGCGTGAAAGTGATACTGAACGCGCCGCTCAAAGACCCTATAGAATACGAAGTCATCGGCTACAAGATCAGTCTGCGCCGCGAGGAAGCGGACAAGATAGAGGTCATAAGCGAGACCGAAGCAAAGGAAGTGATGGCATCGGCTTCCTTGCCGCAGCCCCCTCTTGAAGCCTCCGACTGCGAGGAGACCGGGATGCTGGAAAAAGAGATGAAGCATCTGGCAGAGGAACGCCGGCACATCATCCGCGTCGCCCTGGTGGGGAACCCGAACTGCGGCAAGACTTCGCTTTTCAACATCGCTTCGGGAAGCCACGAGCATGTAGGGAACTACAGCGGAGTGACCGTCGACGCCAAGGAAGGCAAGTTCGAATACGGCGGATACCGGTTCATCCTGGTGGACCTTCCGGGGACATATTCCCTGTCGGCATACAGTCCCGAGGAGCTTTATGTCAGGCGCAACCTCGTAGAGGAAATGCCGGATGTGGTAGTGAACGTGGTGGACGCGTCCAATCTGGAAAGGAACCTCTACCTCACCACCCAGATCATAGACATGAACCTGCGCGTGGTAATGGCCCTGAACATGTATGACGAGCTGCGCGAAAAAGGAGACAGACTCGACATCCAGACTCTCGGACACCTGCTCGGAATGCCTGTGGTGCCGACAGTCAGCAGAAACGGGGAAGGAATCCCCCAGCTGTTCGACACGGTCATCAAGGTCTATGAGACCAATGACCCGAAACTCGCCCGGCACATCCACGTGAACCACGGCCCGGAACTGGAGAAGAGCATTGACAGGATCAAGCTTCTGCTTCAGAAGAACAACGACATCAGATACAAATATTCCACCCGCTACCTTGCCATCAAATATCTCGAGAACGACAAGGAAATAGAAAAGGTAGTGGAAGAACTTCCCAACAGGGATGAAATCATCGCCGCCCGCTTCGACGAACAGAACAGGCTGGAAGAGCTGCTGCACACGAACTCGGAATCAGCCATCGTGGATGCCAAATACGCATTCGTCCAGGGCGCCCTCAAGGAAACATACGAAAGAGCGACAGAAAAGCGGGCCAGACACACCCTGAGCGAAAAGATAGATGCGGTGGTGACAAACAAATGGCTCGCATTCCCCATATTCATCCTGCTCCTATACATAATATTCGAAGGCACTTTCACTATCGGGGATTACCCGATGCGCTGGATAGAATGGCTGGTGGAGAAGTTCAGCGACTTCGTTTCGGCCTATATGCCGGAAGGCATGCTGAAAGACCTGGTGGTGGACGGTATCATAGGCGGAGTGGGAAGCGTCCTTGTATTCCTGCCTAACATATTGATACTCTATCTTTTCATCTCACTGCTTGAAGACTCCGGATATATGGCCCGCGCGGCATTCATCATGGACAAGCTCATGCACAAGATAGGGCTGCACGGAAAATCATTCATCCCGATGATCATGGGATTCGGGTGCAACGTGCCTGCAATCATGGCGACGCGCACCATAGAGAACCGCAAGAGCAGGCTTATCACCATGCTCATCATCCCGATGATGTCATGTGCAGGAAGGCTGCCTATATATATTCTGCTGGTAGGGGCCTTTTTCCCGAGCTACGGAAGCCTGGTGATGCTCGGCATCTATGGCCTCGGCATCGTCCTGGCGATACTCTCGGCAAAGATCCTGAGCAGGTTCATGAAAGACGATGACCTGCCGTTCGTAATGGAACTGCCTCCGTACCGTGTCCCTACCGCCAAGTCCGTATTCCGCCATACGTGGGAAAAAGGCAAGCAGTACCTGCACAAGATGGCCGGAATCATCCTGGTCTGCTCCATAATCATCTGGTTCCTCGGATACTTCCCGAACCACAACCGGTACGAAACCGTAGCCGAGCAGCAGGAAAACTCATTCATAGGATACATAGGTAAAGGGATGGAGCCCGTTCTGGAACCTCTGGGCTATGACTGGCGAATGGGTGTGGGAATCCTGTCCGGGATTGGAGCCAAGGAGCTGGTAGTCAGCACACTCGGAGTAATGTACAGTGCAGAGGCAGAAGAACTGGAAACCGCTTCGGTGGCCTCAGATGGACTTCCGGGGGAAAACCTGGCACCCGCGCCTGCAACAGGTGGAGGACAGGAAGAAGAAACCGGGGAAACAAGGCTGCAGAAAGCCCTGCAGCACAGCATAACGCCGGCCGCCGCCCTGTCCTACATGGTATTCGTCCTGCTCTACTTCCCTTGCATAGCGACATTCGTGGCCATCAAGCAGGAAAGCGGAGGATGGAAATGGGCCATTTTCTCGGCTCTGTACACCATCGTGCTTGCGTGGATAATGGCATTCATAGTCTACCGGGCAGCACTGTTGTTCTGATGACTTTTTACTATCTTTGCCTCCCGAATTCAAAAAGACGATAAAAAGATGAAAGCATTCCTGATTCTACTTGCACTTTTGACTGTCCTCCCGGCTTCATCCCAAGAGGCCGGACATCAGCAACTTAAAACAGATGACACCGGAAGCGTTTACATGCTTACATACTTCCGCCAGCGTTACCCTACCCGTATAGAAATCACCTCGGAAGGGAAAATAACGGAAGTCCCGCTGCCGGATCCGATGCAGGTAGAGCAGCTCCACATAGCACTTTCCGATGACGGCACGCACTGGACGGCCCTGAACGACAACAAACCTGTCTGGAACCAGCAGATGAGGGACCCGTTTGTACGCCGTGGCCCAGACGGCGTCTGGAGGCTGCTTGCTACCGGCGGCGGACGCAGGCCGGACAGGGAACAGACAGGACCGAGCTGCCTGTATGCCACCTCCGAAGACCTCGTCAACTGGAAAGTGGAAGACCTTCTGCCGCTGATGAAAGACATCCGCAACGCCGAAGGCAATATGGTACGCAACATCTGGGCTCCTGAATGGTTCTACGATGAAAAGAACGGAGACTATATCCTCGTCTGGTCATCGTCATTCGAAGACGCGGGATGGAAAAAGAGCCGTCTGTGGTACTGCCGCACCAGCGACTGGAAAGAATTCACTCCTGCAAAACTGCTGTTCGAGCCGCCGTACAGCGTCATAGACGGGACTCTGATAGAAAACGAAGGCAAATACTATCTGTTCCATAAAGAAGAAGAATTCGGTGAAATAAACGGAGAGCGCAGAGCAATCCGGGTAGCCGTAGCAGACAACCCGGAAGGTCCGTACACAATCATCGAAGGGCCGCTGAATAAAGGGCAGATAGTTCCGGTAATAACGGAAGGCCCTTCAGCGATAAAAGCCAAAGACGGCAACGGATGGTTCCTTTATTACGATTTCTGCATGGCCGACCGATTCGGAGTCTCATACTCGCCTGATCTGACCGGATGGACCATTATCGAAGACGCATCCTTTCCTTCTGAAGCACGTCACGGTACGGTCTCCGTCATCACGGCTGACGAAGCGGAAAGGCTGATGTCAGCATCGTTCCGGCACTGACTGAATTAACGGGCTGCTCCAATTATCGGATTTTCTTTTTACCAAATTCAAATTTTGGTGTATATTTGCGGCGTTTTTTCAGAAAATCGGCAGATGATCAGGAATTTGCGTGACATAATATGCCTTTTAGCTGCAGTGCTTTTGACCGGACTTGCAGCATGCCATGCAAACGATACTGCAAGCTGTTCTTCTGATTTCCGTCATGTCTCCATTCTCGAGAATTTCCAGCAGGATTCGTTCAATCCGGGAAAATCTTCTCCGGAGAACTTCATGGAGCAGAATATCGCCGGAGCGGCAGGCATCTCAGCCAACGGATGCGTCAGCCCCCGTTGCCAGTCTTCAATAAAGGCGTCTGTCCTCCAGAATTCAATATCTGCAATCGTGCAGACGGTTTCCTCTTGTGCGGAGGAACGCCGTTTCAGTATTTCCAGGCTGAACGACTACTATGTCTTCGGCCTGGGCCACATCATTATCTAGATCTGATGACCTTACGGGCCGTCCTGTGGCCCATTGCCCTGTTTGAAGGGAGCATTTCTTCCTAAGACACTATGATGATGTTCGGGGCGGATTGTGTCGTCCATTGTCTGCCCCATCAAGAGAGAAATAAAGGTAAATAATTATAGATCATGAATTTCGTATTATTGGTAGTAGTAATACTTATCGCCATAGCGATTGTGGCTGCGGCTATCGGTATAGCCAAGGCCATCGCTCCGAGGTCATACAACCCTCAGAAAGGCGAAGCATACGAGTGCGGTATCCCGACACGGGGAAAGTCATGGATGCAGTTCAAGGTAGGATACTACCTTTTCGCCATCCTGTTCCTGATGTTCGATGTGGAGACGGTATTCCTCTTTGCATGGGCAGCAGTGGTCCAGGACCTGGGCATCTACGGTCTGGTGAGCGTGCTGTTCTTCCTGTTCATACTTGTGCTCGGCCTTGCATACGCATGGCGGAAGGGCGCCCTGGAATGGAAGTAGGCAGACCCGTGTTTTCGGAAACCGGAAGACAAGGGAAACGGTTTCCTCACACACAGGTCTGACTGACGCAAAAGAAAACAGCGGTCATTTTGGGCCTGGATCATGATCTGAGGACCGGGACAATGGGCTCCGGATCAGATCTGAAGTGGAAGGCAAGACCCTGACTGGGAGTAAGACAGTAAGTTTCAAGTGTTGACTGACAAAGGAAAAATATTGATCCTGACATTGTTATGAAAAGGAATGTAAATATAAAGTCGATGAAATATGAGGATTTCAACGACAACGAATACATCGAGCAGATGCTGAAGGAACTTCGTGAGAACGGCACGAACGTCATTGTCGGCTGTCTGGACGATGTGATAGAATGGGGACGGAGCAACAGTCTCTGGCCTCTGACCTTCGCCACAAGCTGCTGTGGCATCGAATTCATGGCGATAGGCGCCGCCCGCTATGATTTCGCCCGGTTCGGGTTTGAAGTGGCAAGGGCCTCGCCTCGCCAGGCGGACTTCATCATGGTGGCCGGAACCATCACCAACAAGATGGCGCCTGTGCTGAAACGACTGTATGACCAGATGGCTGATCCGAAATATGTCGTGGCCACAGGAGGCTGCGCCATCAGCGGCGGTCCGTTCCAGAAATCCTACCATGTGGTCAACGGAGTGGACAAGATCATACCGGTGGACGTGTATATCCCCGGCTGCCCTCCAAGACCGGAAGCCATGCTTTACGGTTTGATGCAGCTCCAGCGTAAAGTGAAGGCGCAGAAGTTCCTCGGGGGCATCAACAAAGGCATCAGCGAGAAGGAGTACGAAAAGAAGATGCGCGAGGACACCAACAAGATGGAGGACAACAAGGATTACGACGAGTCAGGACTTGCATAAACGGACGGATATGGAAAACAATACTACTATAAAGGAAAGAATCGCCGCCATCGAACCTTCTGCCGTATGGTCCGATGCAGGTGACGGGATGTTCAAAGTCCCTGCAGCATCTTTCAGACATCTGGCAGAACACCTCCGGAATGAGGAGGGTTTCGATTTCCTGCGCAGCCTTACCGGTGTGGATGAAGGAGAAGAAGGACTCGGATGTATCTACCATCTTGAGAACACCGCCACCGGAGAGAATACGGTCATCAGCGCCCTGGATCCTGACAGGGAGAATGCAAGCCTCCCGTCCGTCCACGACCTGTGGAAAGGGGCAGGGTTCAACGAACGTGAAGCCTACGACTTCTTCGGAATCAAGTTCATAGGACATCCTGACCTCCGCAGGCTATACCTCAGGGATGACTGGAAAGGCTATCCGCTGCGCAAGGACTATGACATGTCCCTCAATCCCCTCAACATGCAGAACGAGGAAGCCAACGATGATTCCCCGAGCTATGTCATGACCAAGGACGGAAGCTATATCCTGAAAAGGCACCCTCTTTTCGAAGACCAGGAATATGTGATCAATATCGGGCCGCAGCATCCGGCTACGCACGGCGTGCTCCGCTTCAGGGTCTCTCTCGAAGGGGAAATCATCAAGAAGCTGGACGTACACTGCGGATATATCCACAGAGGAATCGAAAAGCTCTGTGAGACAATGACTTACCCTCAGACTCTCGGATTCACCGACAGGCTTGACTATCTGGGCGCGATGCAGAACCGCCATGCCCTTTGCATGTGCATAGAAAAAGCCATGGGACTGGAGGTTTCCGAAAGGATCAAATATATAAGGACAATAATGGACGAGCTGCAGAGGATTGACTCGCATCTGCTGTTCATCGCCTGCCTGAGCCAGGACATGGGCGCGCTTGAGGTGTTCTTCCTCGGCTTCAGGGACAGGGAGAAAGTCCTGGACATACTGGAACAGACCACCGGAGGAAGGCTTATCCAGGCCTACAACAGGATCGGAGGGGTCCAGGCCGACATCCATCCTGACTTCGTGAAAAAGGTCAAGGAGTTCATAAAGTACATGCGTCCGAAACTCCAGGAATACCATGATATATTCACCGGCAATGTAATCGTGCAGCACAGGCTTATAGGCACCGGCGTGCTCAGCCGCGAGGATGCCGTTTCCTTCGGGGCGACAGGAGGTACCGGAAGGGCTTCAGGATGGGCCTGCGATGTGCGCAAGAGACACCCGTACGCCATGTACGACAAGGTGGATTTCAAGGAAATAGTACTGGAGAAAGGAGACTGCTTCGACCGCTACATGGTCAGGGTCAAGGAGATAGAGGAAAGCATGAATATCATCGAGCAGCTTATTGACAATATCCCGGAGGGCGAATACCTGATGAAGACAAAGCCGGTCATCAAGCTTCCAGAAGGGAGCTGGTATTCAGCAGTGGAAGGAAGCCGCGGGGAATTCGGCGTATATCTCGAGAGCCGCGGGGACAAGTCTCCTTACAGGCTGAAGTTCCGCTCGACCGGACTGCCTCTGGTGTCATGTATCGATACGATTTCACGAGGGGCGAAGATTGCCGACCTGATTGCCATCGGCGGAACACTCGACTATGTCGTGCCGGATATCGACAGATAGTTGCCCGGAGTAAAGATCATTGAAACAACCTGGAAAATCGGTCAAAAGGCAACGTCAGGGGGCGGCAGGCCGGTGCCCTCGGAAACCGGAAAACAAGGGAAAACGGTTTCCTCTTGCTCCGGCCTGCCTGACGCAGCTGACAAAGATTTGAACTTAGAGTATTAACAAACAACTTAAAAGAATAGACCAACATGTTTGATTTTGGAATCTGGACATCATGGATCCACAGCCAGCTGACGGCGGTGATGCCGGAAGGCCTGGCTATCTTCCTGGAATGCGTGGCGATAGGGATATGCCTGTTGCTGCTGTATGTCATCATCGCCATCATCATGATCTACATGGAGCGCAAGGTCTGCGCCGCATTCCAGTGCAGGCTCGGACCGACAAGGGTAGGCCCGTGGGGAAGCGTCCAGGTCTTCTGCGACGTATTCAAGATGCTCACCAAAGAAATCATCACCATAAGGCATTCGGACAAATTCCTGTACAACCTCGCCCCTTACCTGGTGATCCTGGCATCAGTAATGGCATTCGCCTGCATCCCGGTAAGCCGCGGACTGGAAATCCTCGACTTCAATGTCGGTGTGCTGTTCTTCATGGCGGCATCCTCAATAGGAGTGGTCGGCATCCTTCTGGCCGGATGGAGCTCCAACAACAAATTCTCCCTTATCGGAGCGATGCGAAGCGGTGCGCAGATGATAAGCTATGAACTTTCCATCGGACTTTCCATCCTCACGATCATAGTCCTGACGGACACGATGCAGTTTTCCGAAATCGTCATGAGGCAGGCTGACGGATGGTTCATCTTCAAGGGGCACATCCCTGCCGTAATCGCATTCATCATATATCTCATAGCAGGTAACGCAGAGGTCAACAGAGGTCCGTTCGACCTTCCGGAGGCGGAATCCGAGCTTACCGCAGGCTACCACACAGAGTATTCCGGCATGCATTTCGGACTTTTCTATGTAGCCGAGTTCGTGAACCTTTTCATCGTATCGAGCATCGCCGCCACCATTTTCCTCGGAGGCTGGATGCCTCTCCACATACCTGGTCTCGACGGGTTCAACGCAGTGATGGACGCCATCCCGGGATTCATCTGGTTTTTCGCAAAGGCGTTCTTCGTAGTATGGCTCCTGATGTGGATAAAATGGACATTCCCGAGACTGAGGATCGACCAGATACTGACCCTGGAATGGAAATATCTGGTGCCGATAGGACTTGTGAACCTGCTCCTGATGGTGGTCGTAGTAGTATTCAAATTGCATTTTTAAGCCATGAGTAATTATATAAAAGGACTTTTCCACGGTATCGGCACTCTCCTTACCGGCATGAAGGTGACATGGAAGGAATACTTCACAAAGAAAATCACCGAGCAGTACCCCGAAAACAGGGCGACGCTGAAAATGAACGAGCGTTTCTGCGGAGAGCTTTCTCTGGTCAGGGGCGAGAACGGGGACTACAAATGCATCGCATGCGGGATATGCCAGATGAACTGCCCTAACGACTCGATCCATATCACTTCAGAGATGGTCGAAGACCCGGAAACCGGGAAAAAGAAGAAGAAACTGGTAAAATACGAATACGATCTGGGCTCATGCATGTTCTGCCACCTGTGCGTGAACTCCTGCCCTCACGGGGCGATAGAATTCACCACGAAGTTCGAGCACGCCGTATTCACCAGATCGAAACTTGTAAAAACCCTGAATAAAGAATAACCATGGATATAACTCTTGACCTGATAGTTTTCATAGTGCTTGCACTGTTCATCACAGTGAACGCTATCCTGGCCGTTACGACCAAAAGGATCCTGAGGGCTGCGACCTACCTGCTGTTCGTGCTGTTCGGCACGGCGGGAATCTACTTCCAGCTCAACTACTCTTTCCTCGGGGCTGTCCAGCTGCTGGTATACGCCGGAGGTATCACCGTCCTTTATGTATTCTCCATCCTGCTGACTTCCAGCGAAGGAGACCAGGCGGAAAAACTCAACAAAGGAAAATTCGCCGCAGGACTCATTGCCACGCTCACGGCACTCGGCCTGTGCCTGTTCATTACGCTCAGGCATGACTTCCTGCCTTCGCATTTCGAGCACGGGGAGCTTTCTGTCCACACCATCGGACATGCGCTCATGAGCGGCGAGAAGTTCGGGTTCGTGCTTCCGTTCGAAGTGATAAGCGTCCTGCTGCTCGCGTGCATAGTGGGCGGTATACTGATAGCAAGAAAACGATAAAAAGGAATTGGATATGATACAGATGGAATTTTACCTGGTTGTCTCCACGATAATGATGTTCGTGGGAATATACGGATTCCTGACACGCCGCAACCTGCTGGCCATGCTGATTTCAGTGGAACTCATCCTGAACTCGGTGGACATCAACTTCGCCGTATTCAACCGTTTCCTGTTCCCGGGAGAACTGGAAGGGTTCTTCTTCTCCCTGTTCGCCATCGGAATCAGCGCTGCCGAGACGGCGGTCGCCATTGCCATTATCATTAACATATACCGCAACATGAAGAACATCCAGGTGAAGAACCTGCGTGACATGAAGTGGTAAAACCAACATAGGACTGACATTATGGATTATACAGTACTGATACTTCTGCTTCCTTTCCTGAGCTTCATCCTTCTGGGGCTGCTCGGGACAAAGCTCAAACCTGTCGTGGCCGGAGCTGCCGGGACTGCAGTCACCGGAATCGTGGCTGTCCTGTGCTACGCGACCGCCTGGATGTACTTCAGTGCAGGAAGAGACGCCTCCGGAGTATTTCCGCAGGTGATCGCATGGAACAGCGAATGGCTCCCGTTCGGGGGGAACCTCCACATTGACCTCGGGTTCATGCTGGACCCTATCTCCGTGATGATGCTGGTGGTGATTTCCACAGTCTCGCTGATGGTCCACATATATTCGTTCGGATATATGAAAGGGGAACGGGGATTCCAGAGATACTATGCTTTCCTGTCACTGTTCACGATGAGCATGCTCGGTCTGGTAGTGGCGACCAACATCTTCCAGATGTACATATTCTGGGAGCTCGTGGGAGTAAGCTCATATCTCCTGATCGGATTCTACTATACGAAGAAAGAAGCGATTGCCGCTTCGAAGAAAGCCTTCATCGTCACCCGTTTCGCGGACCTGGGCTTCCTCGTCGGCATCCTTATATACGGGTTCTACACAGGCTCGTTCTCATTCACCCCGGATTCGGCGGTAATGGGTGCGGCCAGGACAATGCTTCCTCTCGCCCTCGGACTGATGTTCATCGGAGGCGCCGGAAAGAGCGCGATGTTCCCTCTGCATATCTGGCTTCCGGACGCGATGGAAGGACCTACACCTGTGTCCGCCCTCATCCATGCGGCGACCATGGTAGTCGCCGGAGTCTACCTGGTGGCCAGGATGTTCCCTCTGTTTATCGGATATGCCCCTGAAGTTCTGCATATCACGGCATACGTAGGCGCATTCACGGCACTTTACGCGGCTGTCGTGGCGTGCGTGCAGAGCGACATCAAGAGGGTGCTGGCCTTCAGTACCATTTCACAGGTCGGCTTCATGATCGTGGCTTTAGGCGTGTGCACATCTGCGGATCCTCATGAAGGCGGTCTCGGTTACATGGCTTCCATGTTCCACCTTTTCACACATGCGATGTTCAAGGCGCTGCTGTTCCTCGGAGCCGGCTGCATCATCCACGCGGTACATTCCAACGAGATGTCAGCCATGGGAGGGCTCCGGAAGTACATGCCTGTGACCCATGTCACTTTCCTTGTGGCCTGCCTGGCCATTGCAGGGATATGGCCTCTGAGCGGATTCTTCTCAAAGGACGAAATCCTGGCGGCATGCTTCAGGTTCAGTCCTGTGATGGGCGGGATCATGACTTTCATAGCCGGTCTCACGGCATTCTACATGTTCCGTCTCTACTACTGCATCTTCTGGGGCAGGGAAAACAAGGAGCTCCACGCAGAGCATACTCCGCATGAGGCGCCGAAGAGCATGACTTTTCCGCTCATGTTCCTTGCGGCAGTAACTCTTGTGGCCGGGTTCATACCTTTCGGGCACTTTGTCAGCAGTGACGGCAGGGCCTATGATATCCATATAGACAGCGATGTGGCGGCACTGAGCCTGTGCATCGCCGTTGCCGGTATCCTGATTGCCACATGGATGTACCTGCGCGAGGACAGAAAGGTCGCAGACTCACTCGCGACGAAATTCAGCGGACTCCACAAGGCGGCCTATCACCGCTTCTATATAGATGAAATCTACCAGTTCATCACACACAGGATCATCTTCGCATGTATCTCCACCCCGATAGCCTGGTTCGACAGGCATGTCGTGGACGGGTTCATGAACCTGCTTGCCACCGTCACCCAGAAATCGTCCTGGGGTATCAGGCAGATGCAGAGCGGTTATATACAGAGATATTGCATCTGGTTCCTGGGCGGTGCGCTGGGACTTGTAGTGCTGTTGCTTGTTATCTGATAAAAGGGAAATGATTATGAATATATTGTCACTTTTTCCGGCGATTCCGCTGATTATGATGCTCGGCCTGTGGGTTTCCCGCAACACCAGGCAGATCCATGCCGTCATGGTGACCGGAGCATCCGCGCTTCTGGTCCTCGCCATCTGGCTGGTACTGCATTACCTCGGCCTGAGGGCTGGCGGAGCCGAAGGCGAAATGCTGCTTACAGACAGCTTCATGTGGTATGCTCCGCTGAACATACATTATTCGGTAGGAGTGGACGGAATCTCCGTCGCGATGCTGCTGCTTTCCGCGATCATCGTGTTTACAGGCACTTTCGCTTCATGGCAGATGAAGACGGATGTCAAGGAGTTCTTCATGTGGTTCTGCCTCCTGAGCGTAGGGGTCTTCGGTTTCTTCATCTCGATAGACCTGTTCACCATGTTCATGTTCTACGAAGTGGCGCTCATCCCGATGTACCTTCTCATCGGCGTATGGGGAAGCGGACGCAAGGAATATTCGGCCATGAAGCTGACACTGATGCTCATGGGCGGCTCGGCACTGCTTCTGATAGGGATCCTCGGCATCTACTTCGGCTCAGGAGCAACTACCATGAACATTCTGGAAATAGCACAGATGCACAATATACCGACGGATCTCCAGCGCATCTGGTTCCCGATAATCTTCATCGGATTCGGGGTGCTCGGAGCCCTGTTCCCGTTCCATACATGGAGCCCGGACGGACATGCTTCAGCCCCTACCGCCGTGTCAATGCTGCATGCCGGGGTGCTGATGAAACTCGGAGGCTACGGCTGTTTCCGCGTAGCGATGTACCTCCTGCCGGAAGCGGCACAGGAGCTCAGCTGGATTTTCATAATACTCACTACGATATCTGTGGTCTACGGAGCGTTCTCCGCCTGTGTGCAGACTGACCTCAAGTATATCAATGCATATTCTTCCGTGTCGCACTGCGGACTGGTGCTTTTCGCCATCCTGATGATGAACACGACCGCCGCTACCGGAGCCGTACTCCAGATGCTCAGCCACGGCCTGATGACGGCCCTGTTCTTCGCGCTTATCGGCATGATCTACGGCCGCACCCATACCAGGGATATCCGTGAACTGAGCGGTCTGATGAGGATAATGCCGTTCCTGTCCGTATGCTATGTCATCGCGGGACTTGCCAACCTCGGGCTTCCGGGCCTGAGCGGATTCGTGGCCGAAATGACCATATTCAACGGGGCGTTCATGAACAACGACACCTTCCACCGCGTCGTGACCATCATCGCATGCACCTCTATCGTCATCACCGCTGTCTATATCCTCCGCCTTATCGGAAAGATACTCTACGGTACATGCACCAACCCTGAACATCTGAAACTTACAGATGCCACATGGGACGAGAAACTGGCCGTCGTGGTGCTGATAATCGCGATTGCAGGCCTCGGTCTGGCCCCTATGTGGATGAGCGACATGATCCACGGCAGCGTAACATCCGTCATTGCTAACATTTTGAACTGACAGAACTATGGATTTTTCTGGAATACTGATATATATGCGCCCTGAAATAGCACTGATGGCCGCTATTGTCATAGCTTTCCTGTATGATCTTATCGCAGGAAGCAAGGCGCGGAAATTCTTCAACCCTCTGATGTGCATGGTGATGCTCGCCTGCGTTGCGGCCTGCGTGATTTCTTTCCCGAGAGAGCCGGGGGAAATATTCGGAGGGATGTTCTCATACGAGCCTGTGCACAGCGTCCTGAAATGCATCCTCGCCATCGGCACCCTGATAGTTTTCCTGCAGGCAGACAAATGGCTCGGCAGGGAGGACACGGAGTTCAAGAGAGGTGAGTTCTATGTGCTTACGCTTTCTACGCTTTTAGGAATGTATTTCATGATCAGCGCGGGGCATTTCCTTATGTTCTTCATCGGGATGGAGCTGGCTTCCGTACCGATGGCATGTCTGGTGGCCTTCGACAAATACAGGCACAACTCCGCCGAGGCAGGAGCCAAGTTCATCCTCAGCGCCCTGTTCGCCAGCGGCCTCATGCTTTACGGCATATCTTTCCTTTACGGCACATGCGGAACTCTGTATTTCAGCGACATGCCTGCACATCTGGACGGTTCCGCCCTGCAGGTGATGGCGCTGGTGTTCTTCTTCGCCGGCCTGGGATTCAAGATTTCACTGGTTCCGTTCCATCTCTGGACTGCCGATACATACCAGGGAGCTCCGACTGCGGTGACTTCATACCTTTCCGTAATATCCAAAGGTTCGGCCGCTTTCGTTCTTATGGCCGTCCTGGTGAAAGTATTCGCCCCGATGGTGGAACAGTGGCAGACCATCCTCTGGGTACTTATCGTCCTGAGTATCACGGTAGCCAACCTGTTCGCCGTAAGACAGCAGAACCTCAAGAGGTTCCTGGCCTTCTCGTCCATCTCGCAGGCCGGATACATCATGCTGGCTGTCATAGGCGGGACCCCGTTCGGAATGACTTCGCTGATATTCTATGTGCTGATCTATCTTGCAGCCAACCTTGCGGCTTTCGGAGTCATCTCGGCTGTGGAGCAGAACAGCGACGGGAAAGTCTGTATGGCCGACTATAACGGCCTTTACAGGACCAACCCGAAACTCGCCGTCGTGATGACCCTGGCTCTGTTCTCCCTGGCCGGAATTCCTCCGTTCGCGGGCTTCTTCTCGAAGTTCTTCGTGTTCGCGTCGGCTTTCGAGGAAGGGTTCCATGTCCTGGTATTCATAGCTCTTATCAACACAGTGATTTCGCTCTACTACTACCTGCTGGTGGTGAAGGCCATGTTCATCAACCCGAACGACTCCCCTGTCGCCACATTCCGCAGTGACTGCAGCACCCGCATCAGCCTGGTACTCTGTCTTGCAGGCGTGCTCCTGCTGGGAATCATCAGCTCCGTCTACGACGGCATCAACCTGTTCTCCTTCGGGCTGTAACCGCGAACCGGCTAATGTCCATTAAATATTTATCCTGCAATAAATTACAATATTACGCAATCAATAAACAGTACGCGGTCCCATCTTTTTGACAGGGACCGCGTACTTGATTTTAATTATACACAGTTGATAATCAACTTATTTTAAAGGATCCACCAGTTCGTGGTCCAAGTGAGTGTCAGAACAGCTTCACGAACACTTCGATAGCCTGGTACTCGGCCATTCCCAGTTCGTTGTAAAGACGTGCGGTGTTCTGCGTGCGGTCCTCGGCCCGCTGCCAGAACTCGCGGGGATCGTCACCAGGGAACGGAACGATATCCTTCTGGGAGACATGACGGTAGATGGCATGACGTTTCTTGATAAGCTCGTCCGGACTAAGAGGAACGGCCATATCGACTTTTCCAAGTTCCCATTCCATCCACGCGCCCCTGTAGAGCCACACATGACACTCCTTCAGCCAGGCCTCATCCTTAAGCTGGTTCAGGGCCTCAAGTACGGCTTCAGTACATACCCTGTGCGTACCGTGAGGGTCAGCCAGGTCTCCGGCCAGATAAATCTGGTGAGGCTTTACCTTCTGGAGAAGGTCGATAATGATGTCTATATCCTTCTGTGTGCGCTGCCCCTTCTTGATACCTCCTGTCTCATAGAACGGAAGGTTAAGGAAGTGCGCGTTGGTGTTCTCGTTCAGGCCGAAAGAACGTACCGCAGCCCTTGCCTCGGCACGGCGTATGGCAGCCTTGATGTCAAGAAGGGCCCGCGGCTCCGGCTCGCCAGGCTTCTTTGTGGCAATGACAGCCTTTACCTCGTCAAACTTGTCGGCAAAACCGAGTTCATGAGCGGTATCCATGTGCTGGAGCACGACATCATCATGTACAGCCACATTTCCTGAAGTCTCGTAAGCCACATGCACATCATGACCGTTCTCCACCAGACGGATGAAAGTACCTCCCATTGAAATCACATCATCGTCAGGATGCGGAGAGAAGATCACCACCCTCTTAGGGAACGGCTTGGAAGAAACAGGCCTTGTGCTGTCATCTGCATTAGGCTTTCCTCCAGGCCATCCGGTAATGGTATGCTGAAGGTCGTTGAAGACATCGATGTTTATCTTGTCATACGGACCTTTCTGCTCAAGAAGCTCTCCGAGAGAATTTTCTATATAGTCCTGATGCTGGAGTTTCAGAATCGGCTTGTGGACTGTCTCGCAAAGCCATACGACCGCCTTCCTGACAAATTTCGGAGTCCACTCGCAAGGACCTACAAGCCACGGCGCAACGACCCTGGAGAGCAGGCTTCCGGAATTTTCATCAACGTAAATGCTGATATTGTTGTGGAACTGAAGCCATGAAGCCGGACATGCAGGATTGACAGGACCTTCGACTATATCATGCACGGCATTTGCCTTGTCTTCTCCCCATGCCATGAGAATGACACGTCTGGCGCTCAACATGGTAGAGATGCCCATAGTAATGGCAGCCTTCGGAGTGATGGCAAGATCTCCGTTGAAATTCTTTGCCTGGGCTTTTCTCGACTTGTAGGAAAGCTGGACGACACGTGTGCGGCTCTTGTCCAGAGAACCCGCTTCATTGAAGCCTACCTGCCCCTGTTCTCCCACACCCATTACCAGAAGGTCAAGTCCTGAAGCCGCCTTGTCGAAATCCGCACAATACTCAGTGATATTAGCCTCATGCCCTTTGCCGTCAGGAATATGGATATTCTCTTTCTTCACGTCCACCAGGTTGAGGAACTCGTCATGAAGCCTCCGGTTCCTGCTCTGCCTGCCCGCCATCACCGCAGGATAATATTCATCTATGCTGAACACCTCCACATCGGCAAAAGACACCTTCCCTTCATTGTAGAAGCGGACAAGTTCCCTGTAAAGCGTCACCGGCGTAGCCCCGGTAGTAAGACCGAGTCTGAAAATACCTCCTTTATGCTCTTTTACCGCAGAAACTATAATCTCGGCAATCGCAGTACTGGCATCATCCGGCTCATCGAAAATCTCTGCAGGAATCTTCTCGTAGCTGTGAAGAATATCTTTCGGAAGCCCGGTCTCGATCAGACCTCCATCCTTTGGCAAAGAAAAATGCTTCATATCATAAAAAATTTTAGTACATCCCACAAATTTAGCAATAAATTTTAATCAATGGCCTGTTTATAGGCAATAAATTCAGATTCTACATCCAGAGCCACACTGTTCCCAGACAACAAGACCGCCACTTGCCGTGCGGACTCAATGAATCCACACGGTAAGCCCGGCCATCACGATGGAAACCATGCTCATAAGCTTGATCAGAATATTGAGCGACGGACCGGAAGTGTCCTTGAACGGGTCTCCGACAGTATCACCGACAACAGTGGCTTTGTGACACTCGGAATTCTTGCCTCCGAGGTTGCCTTCCTCGACATATTTCTTGGCATTGTCCCAGGCACCGCCCGAGTTGGCCATGAAAATGGCAAGCACGAAACCGGAGCCGAGCCCTCCGATCAGAAGCCCCATGACACCGGCCACTCCAAGTACGAGACCTACGACAACAGGGACTATAATCGCGATTAGTGACGGGACAAGCATTTCATGCTGGGCGCCTTTGGTAGAAATCTCCACACAACGGGCATAGTCAGGCACAGCCTCGCGGGTAAGTATCCCTTTGATTTCGCGGAACTGACGGCGGACCTCAGCCACCATCTTCTGGGCTGCACGGCCCACGGCATTCATGGTAAGTCCGCAGAACAGGAATGACATCATCGCCCCGATAAACACGCCCACAAGCACGGTAGGGTTCATCAGATTCACATCATAGTAGGCCATGAGATCAGGGATTGTGGCCTCCGCCACATTTATAGCCTCGCCGGCCACCTCTATGACAGTCTGGCCGATATGCTCGAGACCTATTTTGATTTCCTCTATATAAGAAGCCAGCAGGGCAAGGGCCGTAAGGGCTGCGGAACCGATGGCGAAACCTTTTCCGGTAGCAGCCGTAGTATTACCGAGGGCATCGAGGATATCGGTGCGGCGGCGGACTTCAGGGTCAAGTTCGCTCATCTGGGCGTTACCTCCGGCATTGTCGGCTATAGGGCCGTAAGCATCGGTGGCAAGGGTGATGCCCAGGGTGGACAGCATGCCGACAGCGGCTATGCCGATACCGTACAGTCCCAGACTCAGGTTCTCGGCGGTCAGCATGTTCGCCATATCGAAATTGATGGCGCACAGATATGACAGGAGTATGGCCACAGCTATGGTTATCACCGGAATGGCCGTAGAAATCATACCGAGCCCTATTCCGGAAATGATAACGGTCGCAGGTCCGGTCTGTGAACTCTCGGCAAGTTTCTGGGTAGGCTTATATGAATGTGAAGTGTAATACTCTGTAGACTGCCCGATGATGACACCTGCAAGAAGTCCGACAATCACGGAGAACGAAATGCCCACCCAGTTCGGCAGGTCAAGCAGATAAAGGACGCCGAACGTGGCGACTGCAATCAGGGCGGCGCTCAGGTTCGTTCCGAGACCGAGCGACTTGAGCAGCTGGCTCATCCCGGCCCCTTCTTTCGTGCGGACGGTATAGATACCTATTATAGAAAGGATGACTCCCACAGCCGCGATAATCATAGGCGCGAACACGGCCTTGAGCTGCAGATCCTCGCCGAACCCGTAGAATGCCGAAGCGCCGAGAGCAGTCGTGGCAAGGATAGACCCGCAGTAGGACTCGTACAGGTCAGCACCCATACCGGCTACATCGCCGACATTGTCCCCTACATTGTCTGCAATTGTGGCCGGGTTGCGCGGATCGTCTTCAGGGATTCCGGCCTCGACCTTGCCGACCAGGTCGGCCCCTACATCGGCAGCCTTGGTATAGATACCGCCGCCGACACGGGCAAACAGGGCCTGCGTGGAAGCACCCATTCCGAAGGTAAGCATCGTAGTGGTGATTACCACAAGCTTCTGCGGGCCTGTAGCATCAATAAAATGGTCCAGGACCAGATACCATACGGAAATATCCAGAAGTCCCAGACCGACAACGGTGAGCCCCATGACCGCTCCGGAGCGGAAAGCCAGTTTCAGACCGGAATTGAGCGACCTCATGGCTGCATTCGCGGTCCTTGCCGAAGCGTATGTCGCCGTCTTCATTCCGATAAAGCCGGCAAGACCGGAGAAGAAGCCTCCTGTAAGGAATGCGAACGGCACCCAAGGATTCTGCACCCCGAAACCGTAAGCCAGGACGGCAAAGAAAATGGCGAGGATTATGAAAACGATAGTAACGACCTTGTACTGCTGTTTCAGATAGGCCATCGCACCTTTCCTCACATAAAGGGCGATTTCCTTCATAGTGACAGAACCTTCACTTTCCTTCATCATCTGATGGAAAAACAGCCAGGCGAACCCGAGCGCCACTATTGACGCGACCGGGACAAGATAGAACAGATTTGTCATAAAAAGACTGCGGTTATTGGTTATTAATAATACAAATGGTCAGGTCCGAAAATCTTTTAAAGGTAACAAATCAATTTCTAAAAAACAATACCGGGGATTTCCCGAAGTTCAGTATATTTGACATTCAGATTTTATAACCACAATGCCGACGATGGAAATCCATATCAGGAACATGGTGTGCGACCGCTGCATAATGGCGGTCAGGAAGATTTTTCAGGAAGCAGGACTGGAGCCGCTGAAAACGGAGCTCGGAACCGTGATTTTAGACAAGGCGCCGGAACCCGACCGGAAAGAGATGCTGAAAAAATCACTTGAAAACTATGGGTTCGAGCTGATAGATGACCGCAGATCACGGACGGTGGAAAGAATAATGACCGCGATAATCGAGCTGGTGCACTATGGAGGAGGGACAAGAGGGAAAGTGAACCTTTCCGGATATCTGAGCGAAAAATGCCATGCGGACTACAGTTCCCTGAGCAAGCTTTTCTCTGAAATGAAAGGGACAAGCATTGAGAAATACTATATCACTCAGCGGATAGAGCGCGTAAAAGAGCTTCTCGTCTATGACGAACTGACTGTCAGCGAGATAGCAGACCTTATGGGATACTCCAGCCCGGCGCACCTCAGTTCTCAGTTCAAGAGCGTCACCGGACTTTCCCCCCGCGAATTCAAGGCATTGAAAGAAAAACCGATGATTCCTCTTGACAAGATATGATATCATTATGCATTAACCTATTGCTGCATTAAGAGAAAGGGGGCTGCATCGTACACGACACAGCCCCTTTCTCATATCCTTCTGTCTGACTATCAATACGAATAATTTTTAGAAATCAGGGCGATATGTATGCCGGAAGTAGAACGGAGTCCGTTTTTCAGTGCCTGATACTCGATGTCATGAAGTTCAGGGTCCGAAGAATCAGATTCAAATTCTGCAACCCCTCTGTCACGGGCCAGATACGCAATATTCCATTTGTCATACCCCAACCCCATCATCGAAAGGTCACCAGGGTCAACCTCGGACAATGTGGATTTGACGACAGGGGTAGCTGGTGCACTTCCGGAATTGGCTGTCGTGGAAGGTGTTATGCCTAATTCCTTCCCATCGTCAGTATAACATATACTTACAGGCATGATTTTTACCCCGGACGCAACACCAGCAATGCCTTTCCAGTTATTCGCCGTTGCTCCCTTTTTCATGATGATCAAGGTTTAGAAAGTGGTTATATTAACGTTGACCTCATATTCCGGAAGTTTGTCGTAGAGACCCCAGAAATAATAGGGTGCTATCATAGCGGGCGCTGCTCCATCAAGCACCCTATATATCAGATTTAAAGTCAAAACATCTGTCCCAGTCTCCACTGCCTGGCTCTCCAGACTGTATCTTGGTTCCTCGAAAACATACTGCCCGACTATAAGCGAATATTTCGCAAAGTCAATGTCCGGCAACTCAATCGGTTCAGGGATGATCTCCTTTAGTTCCGCCACAGTGTTGATCAGGAAGCATTCAGTCTCATAACAATCTATATGACTGAAGTTGAAATCAGACGAATGGCCTGACAGATGGGCATCAAAGAAATCAGTAACCTCCTGGGAAGGTGTTACAGGCGGTGTCCCGGCAGCCGTAGGCTGCTCGTCGGACTCGCTGCAACCGGCAAAGCCCGCACCCGACAGAAGCAGGGACATGGCAAGAATAAGTAATCTGGTTTTCATAGCATCAACGATTTTAAAGTTGAGTTATTTTATAATAACAATCAATCGACTTTAGGCTTTCCCTGAAAATTTAATAGCAAATACCTTATTTCGGCTTAAAATTATAAAAAAACACATTGATGCCAAATAAAATTGTTTAGAAGATATAAGTTTTTCCCATAATTGTGTAAAACCTTGGCCGGCATAAATCATATCTTTGCCGCCATGGAAAAGAATATCAGAATGACATTCCCGGTAGTGGGAATGAGCTGCGCAGCATGCGCGTCGCGTGTGGACAAGACTCTGAACAGACAGGACGGGGTCACAGCCGCGACCGTCAATTATGCCGCCGCCACTGCACAGGTGGAGTTCGACCCGGGAAAATGTTCCCCGGAATCGCTCCGCGAGGCTGTCCGGGATGCAGGATACGACCTGCTGATTCCCTCCGGAAACCACCTGACCGACGGGATGCAATCTGCTGACGGGGGCAGACAGATACCGGATGATGAGGAAGAAGACCTTTACGGTGAAGCTGAACGGATTCACGAGAAACATTACCGTAAACTGAAACGCCGGACTATAACGGCCGTTGCCCTGGCCGTCCCGATCATGGTGCTCGGGATGGCATTCATGGATGTGCCGTGGATGAAATACCTGCTTTTCACACTCTCCACACCGGTGGTGTTCTGGCTCGGAAGCGGTTTCTTCAGAAATGCATGGCGACAGCTGCGACACGGCACGGCCAACATGGATACATTGGTCGCTTGCAGCACGGGCATAGCATGGCTGTTCAGCGTATTCAATATGCTTTTCCCGCAGTTCTGGCTTTCCCGCGGAATCACCCCGCATGTCTATTTCGAGTCTTCGTCTATGATAATTGCCTTCATCCTTATAGGCAGACTCCTCGAAGACAGGGCGAAACGCAGTACATCCTCCGCAATCCGCCGCCTGGCAGGACTCCGGCCAAGGACAGTGACTCTGGTTACCGAAGAAGGGGAAAAGACGATAAGGATATCGCAGGTCAGGCCGGGAGACATCCTGCTCGTAAAACCCGGAGAAAAAGTCGCCACGGACGGGACCGTATTTTCAGGCAGTTCGTATGTGGATGAAAGCATGCTCAGCGGCGAACCGCTCGCTGTGGAGAAAAAGCCCGGCGACAAGGTATATGCAGGGACAGTGAACCAGCGGGGGGCATTCCGGATGGCTGCGGACAAAATCGGTACGGACACCGTACTCTCCCGGATTATCCGCATGGTGCAGGATGCGCAGGGGTCGAAAGCCCCCGTCCAGAAACTTGTAGACAAGATAGCCGCGGTATTCGTTCCCGTCATCATGGCCATCTCTGTGGTCACTTTCCTCTGCTGGGTGATTTTCGCCCCGCAGGAAGGCTTCACACACGGGCTTCTGGCCATGGTTACAGTACTGATAATCGCATGCCCGTGCGCCCTCGGACTTGCGACCCCGACCGCAATCATGGTAGGAACCGGCAAGGGGGCCGAAAACGGTATCCTGATCAAGGATGCAGAAAGCCTGGAAATCGCCAGGAAGATAGACACTGTGGTCCTGGACAAGACGGGGACTCTCACGGAAGGTCATCCGCGTGTCACCGGCTGTATCTGGGCAGACTCCGGAAAAACGGCAGGACAGGGCCCATGGTACAGGGAAGCCTTCCTCGCGCTTGAAAGAATGTCCGGGCATCCGCTGTCCGAAGCGGTGGTGAACTACCTGTCGGAGGAGTTGTCGCGACATGCAGACGCTGCCTCCGGCAATACCTGCCCGGTCTCTGCCCCCGGTAATGTCTGCTGCTCTGTACCATCCGTACAGATATCTTCATTCGAAACAGTCCCAGGCCGCGGAATCAGAGGCAGTGCCAACGGGCAGGAACTCATGGCCGGGAACAGGGAAATGCTCACGGATGCGCAGGTGTGCATATCCCCAGCCTTGGATGTACAGGCCCGCGAATGGGAAGCGGATGCCAGGACCGTAATCTGGTTTGCGGACTCATCGGAAGCCCTGGCCGCAATAGCCATAGAAGATGCTCTCAAGCCGACCTCACCCCAGGCTGTAGCCGAGCTCAGGAAGGCCGGTATCGAAGTCTGGATGCTTACCGGAGACAACGAAGCCTCGGCCAGAGTCACCGCAGCCCGCTCCGGCATAGACCGCTACAGGGCCGGCGTTTTCCCGGAAGACAAAGTCGGATTCATACGCACCCTACAAAGCAAGGGACACAAGGTCGCCATGGCCGGAGACGGCATCAACGACAGCGCAGCCCTTGCACAGGCAGACCTGAGCATCGCCATGGGACAGGGCAGCGATATAGCTATGGACGCCGCGATGGTCACCATCCTTTCTTCCGACATGATGAAGATTCCGCAGACCATACGACTCTCTTCACTGACGGTAAGGACTATCCGCGAGAACCTTTTCTGGGCATTCATCTACAACCTGATAGCCGTTCCTCTCGCCGCCGGTGTCCTCTATCCGCTGAACGGCTTCCTGCTTGACCCGATGATCGGCGGTGCGGCCATGGCCCTGAGCAGCGTCAGTGTCGTGAGCAACAGCCTGCGGCTACGGTACAGGAAACTCGGAGAGAAAATCCCTGGCAGCGGTCCGGGAGGTCACAAAAAAGTTACATCTGTCCAGGACAATGCCTTCTCAGACAACAATACAGTTAAACAATCTGAAAATCCAACAGTTATGAAAAAGTACAAAGTAGACGGCATGATGTGCGGCCACTGCCGCATGCATGTGGAAAAGGCCCTCAACGGTATCGACGGGGTCAAAGCGACCGTAACCCTCGACCCTCCTGTCGCAGAAGTCGAATTCACCTCCGGACACGAAATCCCCCTTGAAGACCTCCAGAAGACCATAACCGATCAGGCCGGCGAATACACCCTGTCGGAAATGTAGGCCTTATTTCATAAACGCTTTTACCATCATTATTTCGCGGCCGGAAGTATTGACTATGCGGTATGATCCGGCTGCGGCTGAAATGACAAGGGTCTCTGCGTAACTCAGATGGAACGTCTTGCCGTTCTCTGTGACCACATCGGCAGTCTCGCCTTCTACCAGATTCAGTACATGGCACTTGCCTTCGGTATTGACAGAGACCTCTGTCCCTATCTTATAACGGTGGACATCGTAAGAATGTTTCGGATGGGTAGGCATGTGCCACAGCTCCCAGTCAGTGCCTTTCTCCATAAGGACAGGATGACAGACGTGCTCCTTCCGGATCTTCTCTCCCTTGCGGTCAAAGCAGAGGTTCTCCATCGCACGGCGGATATTCAGCGGACGCGGCTTGCCGTCCAGGTCCATGTTGAGCCAGTCGTACATCTTGAACGTGAAGATATACGGAGTGGTGCTTATTTCAAGCACGAGATTGTTCCTTCCTGAGCTGTGCAGCGTACCAGGGGGGATAAGGAACAAGTCGTGCTTATGTGCCGGTTCGGCATTGATATATTTGGGTACATCAAGCGGAGTCGCGTTCTTGAAACTGTCAGTCAGCGCCTTCTCGAACTCGGAAGGCACTATGTCATCCTGGAAGCCGAGATAGACTACGGCGTCCTTGCAGGTATCCAGAATATAGTATGTCTCCTCCTGGGTAAGGACCTCGCCGAAATTCTTCTGTATGTAATCCTTATGCGGATGGCACTGGATAGAGAGGTTGTGCCCGTCGAAGTTGTCCAGATAGTCCATCCTTATCGGGAACTCGTCGCCACAGGCGTCATAGCACTCTCCGCCGACAACCTTCTCTCCGGCCTCATACATCACCGAATCGAACGAGACTTCAAGCATCTTCCTGTCACTGCTGAAAATAAGCCCGTTTTCCGGAACGATGAGTTCGAATGACCATGCATAGTTCGGCACATCCCGGGCAAGTGATTTTATGTGATCCTTGATCCACTGGCCTCCCCATGCCCCGGGCTCGAACCACGGACGTACACGGAAGCCGCTGCATGCCATTTCGTCCAGTCCCCTGCGGATATCGGTTCCCTCAGCCCAGGTGATTTCAGTCTCCCTCTGGCCATCGACAAAGACGTCAATCTCCGGAAGAAGGGACTTCTTATGCCTGTTGAGAACCACCCAGTCAACAAAATAGAACCTCTTGTACATCTTCTTCGGTGCGTCCGGCTGTGATGCGCCGAGGTTGGTGATACTGGCCGCACGGGCACGGAACTGGATCTCATTCTTCGGGATATCGACATACACCAGAAGCCCGTCCCATCCGGCAAGCGAGGCACCGGTGCCATAGATGATGTTCAGCGGTGCCGTATCATCCGGAATCAATGAAGAAAGTTTCTCCGAATCAAAATAATCCTCTATGTGAAATGGAGCCCTGAATCCGAAAATCGGGTCATCCCCGCCGAGATACGGTTTTATCATTTCATCGATTTCGGTCTCCGGCCTGAGCGCAGCACCGACATTCCACCACAAAGGACTGAGCCCTATGGATGCAAATGCCTTTCCGAGTTCTTTCACGATAATGTCGAACCGTACTCCGACATACCCGTCAATGACTACAGTCCTGTACCCTGACATCTTCTTCGCAAGAGACAGATAATCCGAAAAAATCTTCCCGTCCCCAAGATCATGGACAGGATAGATATCATAACCGCTCTTCTGTTCTTCTTTTTCTATAGGAAGAAGATACTGGGTAGTTTTTCTCAAATCTGACATATATTATTGAATTTTATTCTCATACGTTATTTCAAACGAGCAATGATGCGGCACCGTAAAGCGCAGCCTTGTCCAGCAGCACAGATGTACGGACATCAGTACTGCATCCGGACTCTGACAATCCTTTTTCAAGTTCAGGTCCGAAATAGCCGTAGGCCCGCGAAATATTCCCGCCCAGAACAAGGACATCGGCCTTGAACCGCATCAGGACAGGTGCCGCGAAAGAAGCGAGCCGTTCCCCATATTCCCTGAAAAGCGTCAATGCCTTATCGTCGCCACAGGCGCAACGGTCTGCGACATCCTTCGCCCCGGAAACCTCTGTTCCGGTCAATTCCGCATACCGGCCGCATATCCATCGGGTAGAAAAAGCCTCATCCACAATCCCGCCTTCGAACGGAAGATGATAGACCCATCCGTATGCAGGGACCTCATCGCCACCCTCTACAAGCTTTCCCTCAGCCACAAAACCTGAACCGACCCCTGTCCCGAGAGTCAATGCAACCGCACGTCCGGCTCCTTTGGCAGCACCTGCAGCAAATTCGCCCAGAGCAAAAGCGGAGGCATCATTGACAAAACGAAAATCCCGTACACCATGATCATACAAAGTGGAGAACAGACAGGAAGCCACATCAAGACCGTATATCCTGTCATACTTCCCTACTCCCTGAACCGTAGAAATTCCGTGGACATAGTCAAACGGGCCCGGAAAAGCAAGTCCTGCGCCCTCGACCGAATCCACTCCGGAAGATTCTATCGCCGCGGCTATATTACCTGTCAGCGAAGAAACAATCTCCCCAGCACCCGCCTTACTGTCAAGAGGGGAAATACACGGACTTCCTACCGTATTTCCCGACAACAGATCAATCACCGCGGCACAGGAATGGCTGCCTCCCACATCTACACCTACAGCATACCTTGCTCTGTTTTGTTCCATCATAAAATATTCAGACAAATGCTATTTATTGTACGCGACAATATGTTCATACATTAATCAATGCGCAAAAGTATAAAAATTTTTCCTTACCTACAATATTCCATTTAGTCAACGCCACTGAAAAAACATAAAATCACATTCTGGGCAAGCGTAGGCTTGAGTTGTCATTATTTTAGCGCTTGATGTCCCCCTGCGGGCCTTAATGTCTGAACAAAATTAAACATTTGAGATTTATTTACAAAATTTTTCCGATATTTGTCAGTACATTCCAACCAGCCGAATTTGTACATAGAACAATTATAAATCAAATATAAAATGATTTTCAAAAAACACTTTTTACTCTCAGCTATGGCTGCCGCCGCCCTGTCAGGGTGTGCTGCGCCACAGGAATCCCTGACAGATTACGTGGACCCGTTCATCGGAACGGCGCACTCACGGTGGTTTTTCTTTACTCCGGCCGCAGTCCCGTTCGGAATGGCGAAACTTGCCCCTACGACAGACGGGCATATCGGAAATCCCGACGGATGGCAGGCTGTAGGATATGATGCAAGGCATACTTCAATAGAAGGGTTTGCCAATTTCCATGAATTCCAGGTAGGCGGTGTCGTGCTGGCTCCGACAGTGGGAGCCGTCCAGACTGTTCCCGGTGATCTTGATAATCCTGAAAGCGGCTACCGTTCACGTTTCGACAAGAAAGACGAAGTGGCGCATCCGGGATATTATTCCGTTCTGCTTAAAGACTATGGCATCAAAGCAGAACTTACCGCTACGGAGCGGGTCGGCTTCCACCGGTATACTTTCCCGTCTTCGGAGCAGTCGAACCTTATATTCAATATAGGTACGAGAATGGGCGAAAGCGGCCCTGTGAAAGACGCGCATGTCGAATACCGGGACGGACGGGTGGAAGGCTGGGTCGTTACCGAGCCTGTATATGTCAACATTTATCAGAAAGGGGCCGAGGTGGCGATGTATTTCAGTGCCGTGCTGGATGCCGAGCCTGTATCTTACGGAGCCTTTAGCGGCGCAGAGCAGTTCCCCGGTGAAAACAGCCGCAGCGGGGCAGGAGCGGGGATGTATTTTACATTCGACACACGCCGGAAACAGGATGTCAATGTAAAGATAGGACTTTCTTATACTTCAGTCGAAAATGCCCGCCTGAATATGGAGGCGGAGGCTTCCGGACTTGATTTCGACAAGGCATACGCGCAGGCTCACCGGATATGGGAGGATGCGCTTGGGCGTATCCGTGTAGAAGGCGGACTGCAGCAGGACAGGGTTAAATTCTATACGGGTCTTTTCCATGCCCTCCTCGGCCGCGGTCTTGCAAGCGATGTCAACGGGGCATATCCGAAAAATGACGGGACAGTGGGCCAGATTGCCCTCGGACCAGACGGCAAGCCGGTACATAACCACTATAATACTGATGCTATATGGGGCGGCTACTGGAACCTTACCCAGCTCTGGGCCCTTGCATGGCCTGAATATTATTCAGACTGGGTATCAAGCCAGCTTCTGGTGTATAAGGATGCCGGATGGCTCGGAGACGGAATCGCAAACAGCAGGTATGTATCGGGAGTGGGGACAAATATGGTCGGCCTGGCCATAGCCGCGGCCTATAATTGCGGCATCCGTGACTTTGATGTGGAGACGGCATACGCAGCTGCCCTCAAGAATGAAGTATGCGGTGACGGACGCATCGAAGGAGCCGGAAAAATGGACGTGGCGGCGTTCGTGAAACGCGGATATTCTCCATATTCTCCTGATCTGCATCCGAGTACGACTCCTGCAGGTTCCAATTTCTCTGTCTCGCATACCCTTGAATACTGCTTCAGTTCGTATGCTGTCGCCCAGATGGCCAAGGCACTCGGGAAAGAAGCTGATTATCAGCAGCTGTCAGGACTTTCCGAGGGATGGAAGAAAGTGTTTGATCCGCAGACCAAACTCATGCGTCCGCGTGACATGGACGGGAATTTCATAAAGGATTTTGATCCTTTCGCTCCATGGGTAGGCTTCCAGGAGGGCAACGCTGTCCAGTATACATATTATGTCCCTCATCACATCGGCCAGCTTATAGAAATGGTAGGCCGGGACGAGTTCAACAACAGGCTTGACAGTACCTTTGTCATATCCCAGGCTAATATATTCGGCGGAGGGACCACGATAGACGCATTCTCCGGACTGCATACATATTATAATCACGGGAACCAGCCGAACCTTCACATTTCCGGACTGTTCAATTTCTCGGGCAAGCCGTGGCTTTCCCAGAAATGGATGAGGACCATCTGCAACGAGTTCTACGGCACTGAAGGTATCCACGGCTACGGATACGGTCAGGACGAAGACCAGGGCCAGCTCGGAGCATGGTACGTAATGGCCGCGATGGGTCTGTTCGATGTCAAGGGCCTGACTGCTCCCGATCCTTCATTCCAGGTTGTCAGCCCTCTGTTTGACAGGATTACCATAAAACTGAACAATGACTACTATCCAGGCAAGGAATTCGTAATAGAGACTACGGGCAATGCGCCGGAAAATCTTTACATACAATCCCTGTCACTTGACGGGAAACCGATGGATACGGTGCAGCTTCCGTTTGCGGATGTCGTCCGTGGCGGCAAACTGACAGTCAGCCTTTCGGACAAACCGAATGAAAGTCTGGTGAAATAATTGACGGGACATGCAACCTTCCCAATGATGTCCTTTATAGTCAATTTATTTTAAGAAATTCGAGCGTACATTAATTGGAGCTGTGTCAGAATGATAAATTTTGGCGCAGCTCCTTTAGGTGTATTAGAATTGATATTAACCGTTTTTGACAGCCTAATTATTGGAAAAGAAAGAGGGGCATCTTATTTTACAATCCACTTGTCTATGTTTCTGGTCTCCGAGGAGAAGTTTACACCTATCGTATAGACCTTCCGGCTGTCCTTTGCTAACGGAAGTGCGTACTGCTTGTCTTCAATCTGCTGCAGGGCTTGCTCCGCGCTCCCGTCCAGCTTGAACTCCATCACATACACATAGCTGTCGGTCTGCAGTACAAGGTCTATCCTGCCGCGCGATGTATGGTACTCCACTTTAGTGTACAGGCCCGCCAGACAGAACACTATGAAAAGGACGTTCTGGTAATGTAGCTCGATGTCCTTCGCCAGCTCGTAAGGGCAGTCCGCCAGGAA
>JADILV010000038.1 GCA_017695115.1 Candidatus Cryptobacteroides avicola
GTTCACATCCGGGTCATACCAGCTGTACTTGGAGATGGTAAAGAGGTTGGATGCACTGAAATACACATTTATATTCTTGATCACTTTCCACTTCCTCGGGAAGAAGGTATATCCAAGGCTGACATTCTTGAGCCTGAGGTAAGAACCATCTTCGATATATCTGTCAGTAAACCTCCATATCCTGGTATAGCCATCGAATGCGGCTTTCGGCCAGGTCGCATTGGCCTCATTGCCTTCTCTCCACCTGCCCTCATACTGAGCTCTTGTGATATTGGAGATACCGGTCATAGACGCACTCGTATTATTTGCTATAGTATTTGCATTCACGATGTCGTTACCGACTGTACCCTGGAAGAAGAAACTGAAAGTGAATCCTTTATAAGACATAGTGTTGGTCAGACCATAAGTAAAGTCAGGGTTCGTGTTGCCGATCACCCTCTTGTCAGCGTCGGTAATCTGGCCGTCCTTGTTGTAATCCCTGTATTTTATCTCACCAAGCATACTTTCAGCTTCCGCAGCGGAAACATTGGCATACTGAGGGTCTGCACGGACTTCGGCAATACTGTCATAGAATCCGTCCTCGACATAGCCGACCACAGTACCGATAGGGCATCCGTTTCTCAGCACGAAAACGTTCTTGATACTGTTGATGAACTCGCTCGCATACTGGTCCCCCGGCATTCCGCCTATGGCATTCCTGTTGAAGGAAATATTCGCATCGATTTCCCAGCTGAGTCCTTTTGCTACATTCGGGAAGAATGAACCGGAAATTTCAAGACCTTTGTTTATGACATGTCCCATATTGGTGGCCATCTGTGTATAACCTGAATTTGTCTCTATGGCAACCCTCTGGAGAATATCATTGGTTTTCTTGTAGTAGGCATCGATAGTGAAGTTCACCCTGCCTTTTGCAAACGAGATGTCGAGACCTGCATCGACCTGGCTGGTAGTCTCCCATTTAAGTCCATTGTTTATAGGGCCCTTCCATGTCTGCTCGGCATATCCTGCAGTAAGGGTGCCGCCGAAGACATAGCTGGCAACGGACAGTGCAGGAATCGTGGCATATGTATCGATAGCCTGGTTACCGGTCTGTCCATAGCTGAGCCTGAGCTTGAGATCATCAAAGAAATTCAGCTTTTCGATCCAAGGTTCTGCAGAAAGTCGCCATGCAAACGCTCCGGAGAAGAAGTGAGCATATTTGTTGCCTGAGACGAATACACTGGAACCGTCTGCACGATAAGAAGCGGTAAACAGATACTTGCCCTTGTAACCGTAATTGATTCTGGCAAGGTTGGACTGCATACGGGAACGTCCGCGTCCTGAAGACAACGGATATACCTTGCCTCCTGCGCTCATGTCATGCATCAGAGTGAGATCCGTCGGAAAATCATATGCGCTCATATTGTTATACTTCCAGTTAGACTCTGAAAAGGTCACACCGGCAAGTATATTCAGATCGTGATATTCACCGAACGTATTGTTATAAGTGAGCAATGTTTCGCTGGTATAGCCCTCAGACCAGTTGGTAGCCTGGGCACCGGTACCGTTGGTCGGTTCATATCCCTGGCGGGTTTTCCTGTTATAATATGTACCCCTGTCGTTGCCGGAATAGCTGAAACCGAAGTTCTCCCTCAGATGCAGCCCCTTCGCAAGGGTGATATCGACATAGGAAGAAAGGTAGACATTGTTCGCCTTGTATTTGTCATATGCTTCACGGACATATACATACGGGTTGGCAGCAAGCCAGTTCAGCTCGTTGTCCTCCCTGGTATTTATGCTTGCATCGTATGTAGGAGGGAAAACAAGGGCAGAATAGATCACACCATCACCTCCAGATGTACTGGAATTCACGAAATCAGTTACTGAATTGGTATAGTTTACATTCAGCCCCATTTCAAGCCAGTTGGCAACTTTTCTCCATGTATTGGATCTGACAGCAATACGTTTGTATCCGGAGCCGACGATTGTACCGCTCTGCTTGCTGTAGTTGAGAGACAGAAGGTAACCGCCTTTATTGTTGCCGCCATCAAGACTCAGGTTATATTCCTGCGTAAAACCGGTCTGGAAAATGGCATCCTGCCAGTCTGTAGATCCGACAGTATCAGTATTGCCATACTCGTCGGTATAAGTTCCGGGGCGCAGGAAATCTTCTGGAGCAGGAGAATACTGTCCGGTATCAGTCATGATGTTCCCCGCCTCGTCTGTACTGTAGTACCATTCACCTCTATAAGGGAACTGGCCGGTAGGGTTTGTATTTGCATACTGCTCGTTCATATACTCGGCATACGTCTTCGCATCGAGTACATCAATTTTCTTCACTACTTTAGAAAAACTGAAGTTTGAAGAGAAAGTCACATTGTTCTTTCCTTCCTTTCCTTTTTTAGTAGTGATAATGACCACACCGTTCGCACCTCTGGAACCGTATATGGCAGTAGATGAAGCATCCTTGAGGACTTCAATAGATTCAATATCATTAGGATTGATATTCGCTATCGGGTTGGATCCGGAACCGCTGGTCCCGAGTCCGGTATCAGGCATATCTCCGCCCCCCCCGTAAGGAAGTCCGTCAACGATGTAAAGCGGCTGGGTGCTGGTACTGAAAGAATTGGCACCCCTGATCTGGATTGTCAATCCACCACCTGGCGCACCGTCATTCTGCTTCACCTGCATACCTGCGACTTTTCCCTGAAGGGCGCTGTTGATACTCAGCGTAGGGCCGGACTCAAGAAGATCATCGGCTTTCACCTGGCTTACAGATCCGGTAAGATCCCTTTTCTTGACAGCACCGTAACCGATGATGACCACTTCGTCAAGTCTGTTCGTATCATCCTCCAGTGATACTAAAATGAATCTCTGGTTTTCTACCACTTCGATTTCCTGGCTTTCTTTTCCCAGAAAAGAAACAATAAGGACATCTCCTGGTTTGGCTTCGATAGTGAAGTTACCGTCAAGATCAGTGATTTCACCTCCCTTGACTCCTTCAATCTGAACTGCTGCCCCTACCATAGGAGCGTCATCCGTCGCATCAACGACCTTACCGCTTACAGGGAAAGTCTGTGCGAACATCGATGTTGTACACAAAAGACAACACACGAGGATCAGAGCGATTTTCTTCATGATTTAAGTGTTATTATTTATAAGGTATCGATTGTTTCCGGTATTAACACCGTTGAATATATGCGATTGCAAAGGTATTGATTCTGAACAAACGCGTAATACATAATAATTACATTATATGGTACTTTTATGACATCATCCGCAAGATATACCGGCCAAGAAAGACGACCCCGGTACAATTATACGGCAGACACGTCGTTACCTTATAGATTCCAGACAATATAATCCGCGCACTGAAGTGCATTACCGTATATCAGATTATGACATTTAAATATTATTGGCGGATACATTCTTATGATAACTTTGCAGACATTAAAATCATAGCAACGAATCAATAACCATAACAAATTTTCATCATGAAAAGATTACTGCTAATATCCTTGCTGCTGTTTGCCTGTATGCAAATCATGCCAGCAGCCGTATTTGACGTTACGCGGTTCGGAGCACTCGGAAACGGTTCCGACCTTGACACAAAAGCCATCCAGGCTGCTATCGACAAATGTCATTCTGCCGGAGGCGGGCGAGTTTACGTGCCTGCGGGGACTTATATTGTCGGGACACTGAACCTGAAATCGAATGTAGAGTTCTATCTTGAAAACGGAGCTGTACTGAAAGCCACAACAGATCTGAGCCAGTACCAGAGGCACAATGCTGAGCTTGCAGGAATATTCTATACTGAAAAGTCAGACAATGTATCAATCATAGGGAACGGATGCATTGACGGCAACGGCATGAGTTTCATGGAGCCAGGAAAAGAAAAAGTCATAGGTGACTATGAGAAGAAGTTTACCCGGCAGGGACTTGAATTCAGGAAAGTCACCGGAGAGCATGGAGACGGGCCTCTCTACCCGAAGGACAGATACCACCAGATGATAGTGTTCAGCGAATGCACAGACATCACACTGTCGGATTTCAAATGCAAGGACTCCCCATACTGGTGTTTCGTGATCGTGCACTGTGAAGGAGTGAAAATACACGGGCTGTATATTGACAACGACCTGCTGATTCCTAACGGAGACGGAATAGACGTCATATCCTGCAGTGACGTGACTATTTCAGATTGCCGCATCTATGCCGGCGATGATGCTATAGTACTTGCCGGCTATGGCTGGCACCATGGAGACCCCGGCTTCAAGAATATCAGGAAACCGTCCAGAAATATCAAGGTAGACAACTGCATCCTCCAGTCAAGATCCAGCGGCATAAGAATAGGAGGAAATGACCTGAACTCAATGTCGGACTACAGTTTCAGCAATATATCCATATTCGATTCCAACCGGGGGATCAATATCTCCGTCAGCGACTCCAGCTCACTGGAAAATATGACATTCAACAATATCCATATCGAAACCAGGCTTCATACCGGAGACTGGTGGGGACAAGGAGAGCCTATAAAGATTTCAGCAATGGTGCTGCTGCCTGACAGGCAGGAAATCGGAGTGATTCGCAACCTCTTCTTCAACAATATCACATGTACCGGGGAAAACTCAATCATAATGATAGCTGACAAACAGACCCAGCTCCAGAACATCTATTTCAACAACTTCGAGTTCATACTCCGGAAAAGTGCCATTGAAGATGTTGCCGGCGGCAACTATGACCTCAGGCTGAACGCATATCCGGACAAGAGCCTGTATGCCACGGACATCCCTGCTGTCTATATCGAAAATGCAGCAAATGTATATTTCAACCAGGGGAATATCGGATGGAAAGGAGCAGACAAGCCTTACCATACATATGCAATAGATGCAGTCGATGTAGATGGTCTAAGAATCAGCAATACGACAGCATGTCCATCTCCTGCGCATCCGGAACTTCCGGCACTCCGGACAAGAGACTGCACTGGAGTACATGATGGAATACTCCGATAAAACATAGCAGCCTGATTTCAGAGACGGTCTTGAGCCGGGTAACCCCGGGATTCAAGACCGTCTTTTTTCAAGCTCTGCCGTAATATCTTTCATACGGGACTCGCTCAATGGATAGAAGCTTATGAATATCACAGACAGGACCGTACCGACTGCAGGAAGCCAGCTCAGGAAAAGCTTGATACCGTGGATGGCCTCTTCGCTCTGGACCTCGTTGGCCTGGAATCCGAAATAGCCCAGCAGCCACCCAGTCACGGCGCTGCCTATGGCCCAGCCGAACTTCTGGCTCATCGACGATGACGAGAAAATAAGCCCTGTAGCCCTGTTCCCCGTCCTCAGTTCAGAATAGTCTGAACAATCAGCATACATTGACCACAGCAAAGGGAAAATACTTCCGGCACAAACACTTATCATAATCTGGAAGATGAATACTGCCGCCATATTGTCTTTGTCGACCCAGTAGAATCCTATCGACAGGATGGTGGCGAGCAGCATCGCACCTATGTAAGTCTTCTTCTTGCCAATCGTGTTGCTCAATGGAGCCGCCAGTATCACACCGAGAATATTTGCCGCCTGGCCGACAGCAAGGTACAGCCCGCTGAGGACAAACGGGATACCGAAGATCCGGATCGGAGCATAATCCCCTTCCCCGACATAATACTTGAAATAATAAACTGCGGCACCGTCTCTTATCGAGTTGAAAACAAGCGCAGCGACTCCCGCCCCCAGAAGTATCCACCACGGTCCGTTATGGAAAAGATCCTTCAGATCCGTCTTGAGTGAACTCCGGGTCTTCATAGGTCTGACACGCTCTCTGGTCCAGGAAAAACATCCGAAGAACAGGATTATGCACAGCAGGGCTATGACAGCTACGGCAGCTGTCCACCCTGCCTGCTCGGAATGCCCTGCGCTGAACTTGTTGACAAGAGGCATGAACAGCAGAAGAGCAATGAAACTTCCAACATATGCGAATGACATACGGTATGTTGAAAGCGTATTGCGGTCTTTGGGGTCAGGACTCATGACTCCAAGCAAAGAAGCATAAGGCACATTTATACCTGAATACACCATCATCATCAATGAATATGTAATGTATGCATATACCAGTTTACCTGTATCTCCAAATCCAGGGGTAAAGAATGTCAAGATGCCGACAAGTCCGAAAGGCAAGGCAAGGAACAGCAGATACGGTCTGAATTTACCCCACTTTGAGGTTGTCCTGTCCGCAATCACACCGACAAGTGGGTCGAAACAAGAATCCCATACCCTTGTCACAAGGAACATGGTCCCTACGGCAGCAGCCGGCAGACCGAACACATCTGTATAAAAAATCATGAGATAAGAGCCGAACAGCTTCCAGAACATGGAAGATGCCATATCCCCGAATCCATATCCGAGTTTTTCTTTCAGTGTTACCATTATGTATTGTGATTTATCAGGTTGCAAAGATATTGAACTTTTAGTGCCACATCAGATACTTTGATGACATATCGTTATATTTTGAACGCCAATATCCGCTCCCGATTTGCCAAATGCAAACAGTTGGATTATTTTTAATGGCACAAACCTAATATCAAAAAAATGAAGCATAAAATATTAATGACACTGATTCTTGCCTGCCTTTCCGTTACGGCATTCTGTAAAGCACCGGAAAAATGCAGGATTCTTCCCGGCACAACATCAAGTTCCGGAGCAATCGTATTCTGGGAATTTCCTTCCGGTTACAATGAGGTCAGACACTACAACGTATATATAGACGGCAACCTGGCCGGCAGTACCGACCGCAACAGTTTCAGAATACAGGGGCTGGATGCCTCTACAGAATATTCCATAACCGTATCTGCCATATACAGAAACAGGAAAGAACATGCCGCCGAACCGGTCATCCTGAAAACGCTGCAGAGTCCGGAAATCTTAAATGTCAAAGACTTCGGAGCTGCCGGAGACGGCAAGACCATAGATACCAGAGCCCTGCAGAAAGCAATAGATGAATGTCCTCCGTTCGGAGAAGTCCATATTCCTGCCGGGACCTATATTACAGGAGCGCTATTTATCCTGAAAGACAATATCAGCATCAGGCTCGACGAAGGAGCCACTCTGAAAGCTGTACACAACCTCTTCCATTTTCCTCTTGTAAAGAACAGATATGAAGGACAGGGAGTGGATGCCTTTGCAAGTGTAGTCAATATCGGGGAGCTGGACGGGAAACGGTATTCCGGAATCCGCATCTACGGAGGAGGCACGATCGACAACCAGGGCAGTATCCTGGCCAGGCAGCAGACAGAAGCATTGAGCCGGATGTCGCGTTCAAGAGGTCTCCCCATAATTAACTGTGACAATGTGGCAATCGACAGTATCACCGTAACCAACCCTTGTACATGGAATGTCCATCCTCTGCTGTGCAACGGGGTCACGACCTACGGATGTACGATCGTTTCTTCCGGATTCGGACTCAGCAATGCAGACGGCTGGGATCCGGACTCGTCCTCAGAGTGCTATCTGCTGAATTCCACACTGGACGGGCAAGATGACAACATAGCCATAAAATCTGTCCAGTTCATGAAGGAAGACGGCACAGAAATCCGGAAACCCTGTGAAAACATTCACATAAGCTTCTGCCGGTTTATCAGGGGAGGAGGCCTGTGCATCGGAGTGGAACTTCCTTCAGGAGTAAGGAATGTGTGGATCACAAACTGTACAATAGAAAACTGTGACAGAGGGATACAGATCTGCAGCAGACAGAACAACCAGGGAACGGGAGCCATAGAAAACATACACTTCCGCGACATTACGATCAAACGCACCGGGGAATGGGGAATAAACATTAACCTGTGGTACTGGATAAACAGTTACCGCCCCGGAAGTTTCAAATCTGAAGATATCCGGGAAATAAAGGACATCTATTTTGAAAATATTGAAATATGCAAAACGACTGGATGCCCTATTCAGATTCTCGGCTTGAAAGAACAGCCTGTCAAGGGTATCCATTTCAAGAACGTGACAATAGGGGGCTCCCAGTATGAGATGCTTTTGAGACACTGCCATGACATTACATTCGAAAATGTCAATGTAGGGGAAAGATACTGGGTATTTGACAATGCCAATGACGTTTCTGTGGACAGGAAGACCTCCGCCCAGGCAGAATTCATATACCCATACAGGCTTGTAGACCCTGATGCCACTTTCGGGACCAAAGCACTTTATGCAAACCTTATGGATATCCAGGACAGCGGAAAATTCGTGTTCGGAGCCCAGGATGCCACCGCTTCCGGCTACGGATGGAATGACAATTCCGGAATCAGCGATATTGAAAGAGTGACAGGAAAAAGGCCACAGATGTACTGCTGGGACTTCATGAATATCGCAACTCCTCATGCCGACAAACTTCTTGATGATACGAGGAAAGTACGTGACCTTACATGCCAGGCATATTATCAAGGCGGAGTGATATCCTACTGCTGGCATGCAGCCAACCCTGTCACAGGGGGAAGTTTTTATGAAACAGGAGACAGCATAGTGCAGAAGATACTGCCTGGAGGAGAGTATCACAAAAGACTGACAGACATGCTGGACCAGATAGCAGAGTACAACAAGACCCTTATCGGGAAAAACGGAGAACATATCCCGGTCATATTCAGACCTTGGCATGAATTTGACGGAGACTGGTTCTGGTGGGGAAAGAAATATTGCAGCGCGGAAGAATTCAAGGAACTGTACAGATTCACGGTCAGTTATCTGAGGGATACGTGCGGAATCCACAATTTTCTTTACGCCTTTTCACCAGACATAAATTTCACGACAGAAGAAGAATATCTGGAACGACACCCCGGGGATGAATATGTAGATGTCATTGCAATGGACAACTACTGGAACTTCAGGTATGACGAAAAAGACTTGAGCCATGCCCATCTCAGATTGAAGGTCATCTCTGACTATGCAAAGAAAACAGGCAAACTTGCCGCCCTTTCAGAAACAGGACAGTGTGGCATAGATGATCCGGAATGGTTTACCGGAAGGCTGCTCAAGTCTGTTTACGGATATCCGGAAGATCAGGTAAAGCTGGCATATATAGCTGTATGGAGGAACAGCATACAAGGATTCTGGACTCCATACAAAGGGCATCCTGCCACTGAAGATTTCATCAAGTTTGTAAATGATCCCCGGGTCATAATGGCAGACCCTTATGACTGGACAAACAAATTCTACCATTTCGACCAGTCCGGACAAAACGGCAACTGATAAAATACTGGAAATTCGATGAATTCTACTGATAATATAATTAAAATAAATTCGTCAGACAGACGTTAAAATATGAACAGGACAGACACTTTCATACAGGAGGTTTCAGATGTACTGCAGAATAACATACTGGACTTCTGGATAAAAAAAATGACAGATCCCTCCGGTGGATTCTACGGACAGATAACCGGAGCAGGGGAAGTGGTAGCAGATGCACCGAAAGGTGCTGTACTGAATGCCAGGATCCTTTGGACTTTTTCTGCCGCCTACAGGTTTCTGCACAAGACAGAATACCTTGAAACGGCATCTAAAGCAAAAGATTATATCATGCTCCATTTCATAGATCACAGATATGGAGGAGTATACTGGAGTCTTGATGCTTCAGGCAAGGCCCTTGACACCAAGAAACAGTTCTATGCACTGAGCTTCACAATCTACGGACTGAGCGAATACTACAAAGCCACCGGAGACGAAGAATCCCTGAAATTCGCCATCAATCTGTATAAGACAATAGAAAAAGAAAGCCTTGAAACTGTATATGGTGGATATATAGAAGCCACGACGCGTGACTGGCATGAGCTTGTGGACATGAGGTTGAGCGACAAAGACGCCAATGAAAGGAAGACAATGAATACACATCTTCATATACTGGAGGCATATTCAAATCTTTACAGCGTATGGAAAGACCCTGGTCTGAAGGATGCCGTCATCAGGTTGCTCGACATATTTGCAGAACACATCTTCGACAGATACAGCGGTCATCTCGGTCTTTTCTTCAATGACAGGTGGGACAGCAAAGATTCCGGAGTTTCCTATGGACATGACATAGAAGCATCCTGGCTTCTTATGGAAGCAGCGTTTGCGGTCGGAGACATAGATGTCCTGAACCGCATCAGGCCCATTGCACTCAAGATAGGCACAGCGGCACTGGAAGGATTACAGCCTGATGGAAGCATGATCTACGAAAAGCATTCTGACGGAAGTACAGATAAAGACAGACACTGGTGGGTACAGGCAGAAACAGTAGTCGGCTCCCTATGGCTATGGAAATACCATAGCCTCGTTTCAGGAGCCGACTATGCTTTAAAATGCTGGAAATATATCCAAGACAACCTGATTGACTACACAGATGGAGAATGGTACTGGAGCTGTCACAATGACGGGTCCAAAAACATTTCCGATGACAAGGCCGGCCTATGGAAATGTCCTTACCACAATACCAGAATGTGCCTTCAGGTCCTGGAAATATTCTCTTCTATTCCTTCGGAAGGAAACCCTTGGAAATGAGCAGCTCGGCGATCTGGACAGCGTTGGTGGCAGCGCCCTTGCGGAGGTTGTCGGCCACGCACCAGAGGTTGAGACCGTATTTCACTGAAGGGTCGCGGCGGATGCGGCCTACGAACACTTCGTCCTTGCCCCATGCGTACAGAGGCATCGGATAGACGTTGTGCTCCGGATCGTCCTGTACCACGCAGCCAGGCATCTCTGCAATCAGTCTGCGGACCTCGTCCAGGTCGAATTCTTTCTCGAACTCTAGGTTCACGGACTCGGAATGCCCGCCTTTTACAGGGACGCGCACTGTGGTAGGAGAGACAGCGATGGTGTCGTCACGGAGAATCTTGTGCGTCTCGTTGACCATCTTCATTTCTTCCTTGGTGTATCCGTTCTCCAGGAAGACATCGATATGCGGCAGGATGTTCTCGTCTATAGGATAAGGATATACAGCAGGGTATTCACCCCATTTCTTTCCTGCACGCTCGGCCTCCATCTGGTTCAGGGCCTTGTAGCCCGTACCTGTGACAGACTGGTATGTGGAGACCACTATCCTCTTGATCCTGTATGCCTTGTGGAGCGGGGCAAGAGGCATGAGCATCTGGATGGTGGAACAGTTCGGGTTGGCTATGATCATGTCGTCTTTCCCGATAACGTCGCCGTTGATCTCCGGAACGACAAGTTTCTTGGTAGGGTCCATACGCCAGAAAGAAGAGTTGTCCACCACACGGCATCCGGCTGCGGCGAATTTCGGGGCAAGTTCTCTGGATGCACCGGCCCCGGCGGAGAACAGGGCGACGTCAGGACGGGCGGCAATCGCATCGTCTGCGCTGACTACTGTCCATTCTCTGCCTTTGAATGTGATTTTCCGGCCTACGGATTTCTCCGAGGCCACGGGATAGAGTTCTGTTACGGGGAAGTTCCTCTCTGAGAGGACTTCCAGCATCCTGGTGCCGACCAGGCCGGTGGCACCGACTACGGCTACTTTCATGATTTTATATTTACTTTAATACTATTTTGTTGCTTGTCTGGGGTTTGACGGACTTCAATTCTTTGACCGGTTTACCTTCACTTTGCGTCAGGCAGACAGGGGTTATCAGACCGACTTTTCCCTAGTTTTCGGAGGTCTGGAAACCCCTGTCTACCGCCCTCTACCCCCAGTCACCTTACGGTGACAGCCCCTCGGGGCATACGGCAAGACTATTTCTCCAGGGCGGTCTTGAGGTCGTAGATAAGGTCATCGACATTCTCGATACCGACAGACAGGCGGAGCTGGTTAGGATATACACCTGCCGCCACCTGTTCCTCAGGACTGAGCTGGGAATGCGTAGTGGAAGCCGGATGGACGATAAGCGACTTGGCGTCCCCGACGCTTCCCACATGCAGGATCAGTTCCAGTTTGTCCACCAGAGCGGCAGCACCGTCGAATCCTCCCTTCACCCGGAAGGTCAGCACTCCACCAAAACCATGTCTGAGGTACTTCTTGCCGAGTTCATGGTAAGGGTTACTTTCGAGTCCTGGATAATTGACGCTTTCCACTGCCGGATGTTTCTCCAGGAACTGCGCCACGGCAAGAGTATTGTCGCAGCACCTCTGTCCGCGCAGGGACAGGGTTTCAAGGCCCTGGAGCATCAGGAACGAATTGAACGGAGAAGGTGCAGGACCGAGGTTGCGCAGTCCGTCCACCCGGATGCGCCCGGCAAAAGCCCCTTTCCCGAACACTTCCGTATATACTACCCCGTGGTAACTCTCTGACGGAGCGGCAAGCAGAGGATATTTCTCGGGAGTCCACTCGAAGTTGCCGTTATCCACGACCACGCCGCCGAGCGCTGTCCCGTGCCCGCATATCCATTTGGTCGCCGAATGTATGCTGACATTCACGCCCCAGTCCGATGCGCGGAAAAGATATCCGCCGATACCGAACGTATTGTCCACGAAAACGCAGATGCCGTGCCGGCGGGCCATATCAACTATCGGTTCGAAATCAGGGATGCTGAATGCCGGATTTGCCAGATTCTCTATGAATATTGCCTTGGTCTTTTCGTCAACCAGAGCCTCCAGATCCTCAACCTTATCGCTCTTGGCAAACCTCACCTGGATGCCCATGTCCCTGAGCGTAATGGCGAACATGGTGAAAGTGCCTCCGTAAAGGAACGGAGAAGCCACGATGTTCTCACCCATCCCTGCCACATTCAGGATACTCAGCAGCACTGAAGACTGTCCTGAAGCGGTAGCAGTAGCCGCCACTCCGTTCTCGAGGGCAGCCATCCTTTTCTCGAAAACTTCGGTGGTCGTATTCGTGATTCGGGTATAGATGTTTCCCGGTTTGCTGAGGGTGAAAAGGTCCACCCCGTACTGCATGTTGTCAAACACGTATGCAGTGCTCTGATAGATAGGGACCGCAGTGCCTTTCGACTGCGGGTCGATTTCCTGTCCTGCCCTGACCTGCAGGGTCTCGAACTTGTAGTCTCTTTTTTCGCTCATTTTACAATTTATTAAGTTCTTGTTTCATACCAATAAGCCGGTCGTCAGACCAATTGCCAGGGCCCTTCAGGGCCGGGGCTGTCGCGTCAGCGACTGGGGGTGGACAGTCTGCGACATATCGGCCGTCAGACCAATATGTCGTTCAGAACGCCGGAGGCGGTCTGATATGCCCCGGCCCCGGCCCCCTGGATCACCAGCGGAGACGGATAGAAATCCGTCCGGATAATCGCCGCATTGTCCGTTCCGCACAGATTGTAAAGCGGATGCTCCGGTCCGACATTCTCCAGAGCCATTTTCGCCTTATAACCGAACGGTGACGAAGCGTCTTTCACCAAAGAAGCAATGAACCGCTGTCTCAGGCCCTGCGACGCAGCGGCCTCGTATTGCGCCGCGAAAGCGGCTTCATTTTCCTCGAGTTTCCTGTAAAAGGCATCCACCTTCCCTTCAAAGAACTCAGGACCGAGTATCGGGCATATCTCGACATCCTTTTCGTCTATCCCCACCCCTGCCTCGCGGGAAAGGATCAGAAGCTTGCGGAGCACATCCCGTCCGCTCAGATCCAGACGCGGGTCAGGCTCCGTATAGCCTGCATCATGCGCCTTTCGGACGATTTCAGCGAAAGTGGCCGTCTTCCCGCCATCGTATGTGCTGAAGATATAGTTCAATGTCCCTGAAAGGACAGCTTCGATACGATGGATTTCATCTCCGCTGTTGACGCTTCTGGAAATGGACTCCAGAATAGGCAGGGCGGCCCCGACGGTCGTCTCGTATTTGAGTGAAGCCCCGTTCTCGAGTGCCGAACGCTTGAGAGCCTGGTACTGGGAATACGGTGAGGAGAATGTTATCTTGTTGCACGCAACGACAGAATATCCGTGTCTGAAAAGATTCATGTACTTGTATGCGATGTCCGAACTTGCCGTACAGTCCACGAAAACGGAATTTTCCATGGACGTATTGGCCAGAGCCTCGAAATAAGCCTCGTCAGCCGCACTTTCGCCGTTATCGAGAAGATCATTTATATTATCGGTCGGAAGCCCGTCGGTATTCAGGACATATTTGCGGCTGTTCGAAAGTCCGGCCAGGCGCAGACGTTTTCCGGTACGGGCGGCGATCTTGTCCCCGTTTCGGGAAATGATGTCGACAAGAGCCTTCCCGACAGTACCGTAGCCGGCAACAAACAGGTTCACGTCCTTGACCGCAGTCTTTCCGAAAAATTCATCATGGATATATCTGATGGCCTTGCCCGCATCCCCCGAATGGACAATCACCGAAATGTTCCTTTCCGATGACCCCTGAGCTGTAGCCCTGATCGGCACGCTGTGACGGCCGAGGGCAGCAAGCATGCGTCCTGTAGTCCCGCACTGGTTGAGTATATCGTCACCCACAAGACAGACTATGGAGAAACCTTTCTCCACCTTCATCGGATTCAGTTTTCCCAAAGAGATTTCGTAAGCGAACCTCGCGTCAGCAGCTGCCTTGGCCTTGTCCGCATCCTTCTCGGATACGGCTATACACATGGTATGGACCGATGAAGCCTGGGTGATAAGGATGATATTGATTCCGCTGCGGCTGAGAGTGTCGAACAGTCTGCTGGAAAAGCCCGGTATGCCCACCATTCCGCTGCCTTCGAGAGAAATGAGGGCAATGTTGTCCGAATTCGAGATTCCGATGAGCTTTTCCTTGCCGCGCGGAGGGTTTTTCTCGATAAGAGTTCCCGGAGCCTCGGGATCAAAAGTATTTTTCACATAGATAGGTATGCCTTCGGATACTACAGGCTGTATTGTCGGAGGATAGATCACTTTCGCGCCGAAATGCGACAGTTCCAGAGCGGCGCGGTAAGAGATGTTACTGATGGTCTTTGCCTCCGGAACAACCTTCGGGTTGGCTGTCATCATCCCCGGGACATCGGTCCAGATTTCAAGTATTCTGGCATTGCAGCCTACGGCAAGAAGGGACGCCGTATAATCCGACCCTCCGCGTCCGAGAGTAACCGTACGGCCACAGTCATCCGATGCGATAAAGCCAGGCAGGACAAACAGGGAAGCTATGGGGTTATTGTCAAGCATGGATGCGACATTGGCGTTGGTCTGGACCGTATCCACCACATTCGCGCCTTCGCGTTTCTGTGTCCTGATTATTGTCCTTGAGTCTATCCACTTGGTAGCTATCCCTATAGAGGCAAGTTTGGTAGCTATTATGCGCGTTGAAACGAGCTCCCCGCAACCCTGGATGGCGTCCAGACTTGCTTCGCTCAGTTCGCCCAGAAGATAGACGCCCTGGGCGATGCTCCGCAGGGATTCGAACACACCGTCACATACCTCCAGGCTTTCCTCATGTTTCTCCAGAGGGAGCAGTTCTTTGATGATGGCGTGGTGCTTTTTCTGATACTCATCGATGATGGCGCGGTAATCATCATCCCGTTTTGCCGCCAGATTGCCTATTCTTATAAGGGCATCGGTAAATCCGCTTATTGCAGAACAGACCAGAATGGTCCTGTCACGGTCAACCGCCTTGGATACTATATCTACGACTCTGGCCATATTGGCCGAATTGGCCACTGATGTGCCGCCGAATTTAAGTACTTGCATATAATCCTATATTTCTTTTTTCAATATTTCAGATATCTGTCCATATTCAAGCAGGAAGCCGTCATGGCCGAATTTCGATGTGATTTCATGATATTCTGCGCCAGGGATATTCTCCGCGATGAATCGCTGCTCCTCTACCGGGAAAAGGTCATCGCTGTCTATGCCTATCACTATGCTCCTGGCTTTTATGCTCCCGAGAGCCTCCCGGACGTCCCCTCTGCCGCGTCCGACATTGTGGCTGTCCACAGAGTAAGTAAGATACCAGTATGAGTAGGCATCGAATCTGTCCGCCAGTTTCTTTCCCTGATATCTTTCGTATGAGGCCGCCCTGTCGGCAAAGAGAGTATCCGTGTCCTGTTCAGACTGGGTGGCATTGTAGCCTTCGTAGCTTCTGTATGAAATCAGGGCCATGGCACGGGCTGCCTTCAGTCCTGCCTCCCCGCCTTTCAGGCTTCCGCATGCGCGGAATGTAGAGTCAGCCTCCAGAGCCATCCTCTGCGACTCATTGTGCGCGGTAAGCCACGGGGTCACCCGTGAGCCGCAGGCTATGAAAGCTGCCGTCTTTATGACATCCGGCTCCATTATCGCCCACTCAAGAGCCTGGAACCCGCCGATGGAGCCTCCTACTATAAGATCTATCTTTTCTATTCTCAGATGTTTGCGCAGAAGAATTTCCGCATTTACGATATCACGGACAGTGACCTTGGGGAAACTGAAATAATACGGCCGGCCGGCCGGTTTGTCCGGTGTCACCGTATCTGGTTTCGGAGAGGCCGGCCCGGAAGATCCGTAGGCAGACCCCAACATATTGGCACAGATGACTATATATTTCCCGGTATCGAAAAACTTACCGGGGCCGACAAGTTCCGGCCACCAGTCGGAAGGGTCCGAATTGGCCGTCAGCGCATGAGTTATCCATACTACTTTTTTCTTGCCTGCCGCATCATGGGCCAATGCCCTGATGGCCTCCGGATCAGATACCCCGTCCTTGAAATATCCCTCTGAAATATGGTAAACTACCTTAAGATGTTCAATGACCCCGCCAGCCTCGCACTGGAACGGACGGTCATAATCAAATTCTTTTCTTGTCATTTTTCATAATTCGCGTCCCGCCGTCTGCACCGGAACACAGATCAGGTTCTCTGCATAGCATCCGCCAGGACTTGTTTACTTTACTGATTATTGTCTTTCTGTTTTGGGAAACCGGAGTGGGCATCCCGCACACCTCCCGGCAATAGAAAACCGATGCATCTTAGCGATGCATTCGCTTTGACATCATTGATATGAAAGATGACATTTTCATAGACGGATGCAAAGTTAAGTATTTTTTGGATATAGGCAAGAGATTCCGTCAACTAATGGAATACATTAATTAGGACGGTCCCCTTCTGCGTGACGGGACCGCCCTAATGAGTGTTGCACTGAATCGTTGATAATGAATGCTTTGCCAGCTTGTCTGTTTGGAGGATTGTCTGTGAGTGGAGAAATCTGCCCACCAGAAGAAACGGCTATCCCCGATCCTCCCTGACAAAATTCCCCTCGGCATCATAAATCAAATCCCTGCCGTCACGGATTTCAATTTCATATCCACCCCACATTTTCTCTATTTTGAATATCTGAGTTCCGCCCGGGACGTAGGACTCCAAGTGAGTAAGGATGGCATCCGGAACTATCCCGTCAGGCACAGGAGACAAATTGCAGTCAACGCTTGTCCATACACCCGACTCGTCAAACTCGATTTCCGTTCCGTCCGACAGACGCACATTGTATGTCACCACCTTGTCATCCTTTTCTTTTTCCGCATAAAGTATACTTTCATCCGGGAAATACTGCGCGACAAATTCCCTTGCCGCCCCAGGCAGATCCCTGACTTTGATTTCTTTCTCGTCATCACACCCGGTAAATACGGCAAGCATCCCAGCCATTGCCGCCATCGTCAAAAAGCCTTTTCTTAATACTGTAATCATAATATTCTCTTTTTAATGTTTTCCGGATGCAAAATTATACACGGAATCTGAAAAGAATCTGAAAATCGCTGCCCTATATAAAAAAAACAGAAGGTGATGCTTCTTATCTCCCGGTTCAGCAATAGAACGGGACCAAGTCCAATGCGCCATATCGAAAGCCAGTCATAACCCTGGTGCAAGCGCAAACACCAATAACACTTTATCAATCAACAGATTAGCATTCTACAAACTTGCGCCAGACCCCTTTCGCAACCACCCCTGGCGCAAGCATCCGAATCGTTAGAATATTGATTATTACACCATTATACAGACACCCACCTGCGCCAGAGTTTGTCCTGTCCAGTAGTAGGCTTGTCCGTTCTGGTCTATTCTCGGAGTAAGGATAAGCGAAGTGTCGGGATAGTTGGTTGCTGCTATCCGGATAATGTTGAGAAGTTTCCCGTGCTCATGCTTTTCAGTTCGAGCCTTTGATAGGGGATAAATGTCTGATTATTCATGATGTTTTTGATTTTTAATGGTTTATTGGATTGTTTTGCGTTTCGGATATTTTCTCTAACTTTGTCTTGTTATGAAGAAAGAGTTGGGAAAATGGTTAATGGATATTGCGAAGTATACCATGACCGCAGTTATATTGACATCCATTTTTGGTGAATTCTCGCAGAAATAGGTAATCTATGCAGGAGGTGCATTGACTGTTGCCTGCACTTTGGGCTGGGGATTGTACCTCTTACGGGACAAGAACAAGGATAAAAAGGAGGTCGAATAATGGGTGCATTAGTAATGTTCGCTTTGGCTATCATTATCGCCAATGTTGCCGGTATCTATTACTGGAGACAGGACAGAAAAGAAAGAAAGGCTCACAAGGCTCAATAAGTCTTGCCGATACATTACAAAAAGGACAGGTTTAATTGCCTGCCCTTTCTTGTTTACAGAAGATATGTATCGGAGCGGCATTTGATTTACTTGCCTTATCTTTTCTTTGAACAATCTTTATATTGATACTCATACTGTTACGATATGAGCAAACGAAGTGTACCTATGCCGACAAGGGTAAAGAATGGGGTAAATGTTGGGGTAAATAAATCCCCGAAATCACCCTCTTTTCTCCCGATTTTCTGAAATTTCGCTGCAAGGTCAAGAACAGACCGGAACGGCGACACAGCCATGCCAGAGCAGCATAACCGACTGATATATACGAAAATAGCCCCACCGAAGTGAGGCTAAAACCGGAGCGGAAAACGAGACTCGAACGCAGCCCCCTCAGTCGGCTCCGCCGACAGCTCCTTCGGGGAGCATCGCGAGTTCTTCGAGTCCGGGCAAAAGTCCTTTTAACAAAAAAAGAGACCACCCGAAGGCAATCTCTTTTTGGAGCGGAAAACGAGACTCGAACGCAGGCTCGCCTGCGTCTGCCTTTCACGTAGCCCCCTCAGTCGGCTCCGCCGACAGCTCCCTCGGGGAGCATCGCGAGTTCGAGTCCGGGTGAAAGTCCTTTTAACAAAAAAAAGAGACCACCCGAAGGCAATCTCTTCTCTGAGCGGAAAACGAGACTCGAACTCGCGACCCCAACCTTGGCAAGGTTGTGCTCTACCAACTGAGCT
>JADILV010000039.1 GCA_017695115.1 Candidatus Cryptobacteroides avicola
GTTCTTAAGTTTCTCGCTTCCTGGCATCCGTTTCATTCCTGCGTGTCCGGCACGGCATCACTGCCACGCCCGACACGGAATTGACGCTCTCGAATTCCTTGTTTTTCGGTACTTGCTGTACTGTTTCTCCAGTCTTGTCAATGATCTTTCCATGTCCATCCGGGAACCCCTCTCGGCCTCTCTCGCACCCCCATTTCCCGAACGGGATTGCAAAGGTACACCTTTTTTCTTTCCCTCCAAACTTTTTCGCGACTTTTTTGCATATTTTTTTTGCCCGCGCCGGCCCCGGAATCCTCAAACACCTGTAAACCACCGAATTCCGCAAAAAAGTTTTTTTAGACAAAATAGGATGAAGTTTGCATTGATTGAAGGTTACCGGGTATACAGGCCTTCAAGCATCTTGATGTAGTAGCCTCCGACTACGGAACGGGCCTGGAATCCCGCCTGGCGTGGAGTATCGGTATACACCCAGTCGGACATAGGGACTCTGACAGGAGTCTCGTCCATGTATTTCCACACAGGTGCGACGAACGCTTCGAATGTCTCCTTGTCACCGGCAAGGGTCGCAGTCCACATGATCCAGTCGGTTTTGGTATATGCCTTCCTGCTGTCAAGAGGCAGCCCGTACGGATTCTGCCTTGTAAGGTAATAAGCTATCTCAGTTTCCGCGATTTCAGGATCGAAAATACCGAATCCGAGAATCTTGTCCCATACAAGGTTATATTTCTGGCTCCATGTACCCGGTTTGTCGAAAGTAAGTCTGTAGTGGTCACCGTCGTCCGCCATCACTTTCCATTTGGCGGCCATATCCCTGGCGATAGCCGTATACTTTTCCTCCAGATCTTGTTTGCCAAGCATGCCGGCGAGCTTGCCATAAGAGGCAATGCCCATAATGGCCTTTATGGAAAGGTTGGCATTGTGGGCGAAATGCCCGGCAAAATCGTCGGTACAAAGCTGGTTTGCAGGATCAAGACCATGCTCTACCAGATAGTCCGCCCATGTAGTAAGTGTCTCCCAATGTCTGTCGGCATAGCCGGCATTTCCCTCGGCGGCAGCTATTGCGGCAGTCAGGATCAGCATATTCCCTGACTCCTCTACAGGCATGTCGCCTCCGTATGTCTGGCCGTTGGCCAAAGGATATGTACCCACATCGTGCGCTGCAAACGGCCTGTCCCATTTTCCGCTCTCACTATAATAGAAGATGTGGTTCATCATGCCCTTGACCAGATCGGGATTGAAATAAAGGAACATCGGCGCTGTCGGATAAGTAATGTCGACCGTTCCGATGGATCCGTTGGAGAAATTCTCTTTGGAGAAGAACAGAAGATCCCCCTGAGGTGATTCTACCAGCTTGTGGGCGGCGACCGACTGCCTGTAGGCAAGTGCGCAGAGTTCGGCATATTTCCGTCCTCCGGCGGCTTCGGTCTTTTCCATCAGATCCCTGTCAAATGCAGAACATCTGGACATCAGTTTGTTGTATTCCCTGGCAGCGGACTGCATCTGGACTGTAATGGTATTGTCGCCCTTTCTGTTCCAATACGGACGGAGATTCTCTCCGAAATATTGTATGGAATATATGTCATCGTATGCCAGAAGGACATAGTCCGAAACGGTCTCGGACCCTACCTTGCCAAGATCATTGGCGTACGCCAGGGCAACAGGTGACTTGAGCATACTCTGTGTCCTGATTTCCTGTTCGGAAGGCATCAGGGCACCGGTGCTCATGAAGCTGTCCTTCATCTTATGATAGTCTCCGAGAGAGACACTTCCCTTCCCCGAAGGGGTGCCGAGATAGAAATACCCCCAGTCGATACGAACATTGTCCCCTTTGCGACCCAGGATGTTCTGCTCTACTGTACCAGTCCTTACGAAATCCACCCCGTCCGCGGACCCTGTCCGGGACACTACCGGCTGGGAGATATCGTTTACGGCCAGTTGCGGAACAGCCTCCAGATATACCTGTACATCATGCTCTTTGCCATCAACAGACCTCACCTGATACGTGAGATAGTTGACAGGACGGGAGAGGAGGTCCAGGTCATCCATAAAGAAAGGAGCCGTGAATATCATGTCCACCTCGACTCCGCCGCAGGCAAAAACAGCTACGGTGCGGGTCGGGAGCACACTCAACGATTTCTGCTGCGCGACATCGGCAAATGTACCGCCTGTCTCTTTCTTGAACAGGCCGAAATCGACATACGATCCGCCTACCGTATTGTGGCAGTGTGCAGCTACCGTCATTTTTCCGGGCTTGAGGGTCCTCCGAGCTTCTTCCGGAAGATCGATACGGACATTGTTCTTCCACACATAGCCTGTACCGACAACCTTTACACCGTTCACATACAGTTCGAATACATCGTCATGGGAATATTCCAGGACGATATCCTTCTCAGACAGGTCCTCCTTCAGTTCTATGGTCCGGCGCACCCAGATATCACGGTCATTCCCGCGCCAGAGTGTGCTGACTCCGGGCATGTCCTTGGAGCCGAAAGCCCCCGGAGCGACATCCCAGGAGGAGTCGTCGTACTGAGGAGACGTCCAGTTTCCTGAAGGCTTGCGGTCTGTCACATATCTGGCTTCCCACGGTTCTACCGCTATAGTAGGAAGTACAGGCACAAGACGCGGACTTTCCAGGCCCAGCACCCGGTATGACCGGCCGTCTACGCGGACAGCACCCACTATGGACTGCTCGCGGCCTGTCCAATGCCGGGTAGAGGAAGCGTTGATTTCATCGGTAGCCGACCAGACCGAGAAGTAAGGATCGACTGTCACCAGAGGTGCAGCAGGAGGCCTCACCTCGCTGACAAGAGAAGTGTCAGCCTCCTTGATTGTACTGCAACATCCGGCAAGAGCGGCTGCCGCTGCGGGCAGCAATATTGATTTGATAAGTTCGGGTTTCATGATGATACTATTTGCTGTTCTGACGGTTCTGTCCAGGATAAGGTTCTACCATGCATCTCTTGGCCCATGCTTCGTATGCGCCGATCATTTCTGCAAGACGTTCAGGATACTGTGATGCAACATTATGCTGCTCGCTGCGGTCTTCATTAAGATTGTAGAGTTCCCAATCCGCCCTGTTGCCGGGTTTTACGATTTTCCAGCCGTCGGCTGAAAGGAAAGCACGTTCGTTAAAATGTTCAAAGCCCAGGTACTCATGCCCTTCCCTGTGGCCTGTCTTGAACACAGGCACAAGACTAAGACCTTCCATAGGGATGATTTCATGTCCTTTGTAGGTCTCCGGATACTCCGCCCCCGCAAGATCCACACAGGTCGCCATGATGTCCATGACATGTCCTGTCTCTTCAGTAAAACCGCCCACACTCTTCTTGTCAATGCCTTTCGGCCAGAAAGCGATCATAGGGGTGCAGATACCGCCCTCGTACGATTTGGCTTTCCAGAAACGGAACGGAGTGTTTGCCACGTTGGCCCATCTGGCACCGAGAGATGCGTATGTAGTTTCAGGTCCCGGCATTACTTCCTTGTTCTTGGGATATACCATCTGCCGCCCGTCACGGGTCATATCCGGACGGTCATTTTCTCCCGGAGAATAATTCTGGCACACTTCATTGCTGCAGCCGTTGTCGCTCATAAACAGGATGAGGGTATTGTCAAGTTCCCCGGTCTCTTCAAGGGCGGCTATCACCTGGCCTATCCCCTGGTCCATCCTGTCGACCATGGCCGCATGCACTGCCATTGCCCTGGCATCCCATTCTGCAGTAGGATTGTCTTCCCAACTGTCTTTGAACTGGCGTTCTGACAGGAAGTCCTTCTGACCGCCGAAAAGCCCCATCTCCAACTGTCTTTCATAGCGGGCGTTGCGGATTTCTTCCCAGCCGCACTTATAGGTATCCTTGTACTTTTCAATATCCTCAGGAAGGGCATGCAAAGGCCAGTGCGGGGCCGTATAGGCCAGATACATGAAGAAAGGACGGTCATCTTCCGCATACTCCCTGATCTCGGAAGCGGCCCTGTCGGAAAGCGCCTGGGTAAAATAATACCCTTCCGGAACTTCTTTTATCGGGACCTCGCCCTCAACAAGACTGAAAGGATCG
>JADILV010000040.1 GCA_017695115.1 Candidatus Cryptobacteroides avicola
ATTGCCTCCCTGGCTGTCTTTGCACGCTGCAGAGCCACATATATGAGAGACCCATAGTCCATTATGCCGGTGCTGTCGTAGAGCTCCGCCCGGCCGCCGTATGTGGTTTCAGCGATGATGAGCTGATGCTCATTCATGTTCCCCACTGTCTGGAAAGTATGGCGCACCTGCGGAATTTCTCCGAGGTATTTTCCTGTGTCCCACTCATATATCCTGAGCATCTCCCCTTTCTTCCAGTCCGCGGCAGGACGGTAATACAACTCTCCGTAAAGCTGGTGTGAATCAGCCGCATAAGACACCATACATGAGCCGTCGGCGCTCGCACCTTTAGTCACAAGCACATTAGTACAGGCCCCGGACTCAACCGGAGACATCATGAGAGCCGCCGGAATAAGGGCAAGGCCCAGAAATGTTCTTTTAATCATATTTCTGTTGAATAATACTTGATTGAACCACAAAAGTAGACAATTTTCTCAAGATGCAAGCATCATCTGCCGGCATGAGACGGCCTCCGCGCCGAGAAAAATACCTAAATATGGCTATGCAGATGAAAATAATGCCAACATATTGCTATGGACAAGGGAGAGTTTCCGGAATACCTTTGCAGCGATGAAAAAAATGATACTGACATATATGGCCGTCTTCCTTCTGCCTCTGGCAGGCATAGCCCGTACATATACTTTCTCCGGCAGGGTTCTGGACAGGAGAAGCGGGGAACCGGTGGAATTCGCCACAATAGTCCTGAAAGTATCCGGACAATGGGCTGTAGCCGGAGAAGACGGCAGGTTCAGCATCAGCAATATCCCTGAGGGAAAAAATATCGTGTCGATATCATGTCTCGGTTATGCGGAGTCCGCGGAGGAAATCTCCCTCACAAAAGACATCAGCGGCTACACCGCATATCTTGACGAAGACAATCTCGCCCTTGAAAGCGTCGTCGTCACGGCACAGTCAAACGAGAACAGCGCGACCACGAGCCGGATAATAGACAGGACCGCCCTCGACCATGTGCAGGCCATGAATGTGGCCGACATTTCCGCCCTTCTGCCCGGAGGAGTCACGACCAATCCGTCACTGGTGTCAGAGCAGAGATTCAGCATCAGGACAGGGGGCGCGACTGAAGCAGGCAACCCGACCTTCGGGACGGCTGTGGAAGTGGACGGGGTCAGACTGTCCAACAACGGCAGTTTCGAAGATCCTGCCGGAGTCGCCACCAACAATATATCATCCAGCGACATAGAATCCGTGGAAGTCATTTCGGGAGTACCATCGGCAGAATACGGGGACATCAATTCCGGTATAGTGAAAATCAATACACGCAAAGGAGTCACGCCCTATATGGTGACTCTCGCGAGCAATCCCAGGACAAAACAGATTTCCGCAAGCAAAGGATTTTCGCTCGGGACAGACAGACGGGGAAGGACAAGAGGAACCGTAAACGCAAACATTGAATATACCAGAGCCATCTCCGACCAGATGTCCCCATATACTTCATATGACAGAAAACAGCTGTCGCTGACATGGAGCAACACATTTTCATCCGGAGCACTGGCGACAACCCCGCTGAGGGTTTCAGTCTCGGCTGCCGGCAATCTCGGAGGCTATGACTCCAAGGCCGACCCGGATGCATTCATCGGCACATACACAAAACGGCATGACAACATGCTCCGGGGAAATTTCACCCTGGACTGGCTGCTGAACAAGGCATGGATAACCAATCTGGAAATAAAAGGCTCCGCCGTATACAATGACAGGCAGACGGAGGAAAGGAAAAACTACTCCAGCGCAGCCGCCACAGTGGCCCTCCACGGAAGAGAGGAAGGGTATTTCGTAGCGCAGAAATACGACACGAATCCCGATGCGGAGGCTATCCTGATACCGGCAGGATACAGGTACAATACAATGTGCGTGGACGACAGGCCCATGAACTACAGCCTTTCCGTCAAAGCCGGATGGAACAGGACATTCGGGAAAGTCAACAACAAGGTAAAGCTCGGGGCAGAATGGACCGGGGACAAAAATTTCGGGAAAGGCCAGTATTCAGAAGACATGTCAACGGCCCCGGATTTCAGGGAATGGGACTACAGCCGAATCCCGTTCATGAACAATCTTGCCGTATATCTTGAAGAGAACATCCATATCCCTATCGGCGGCACTCTGCTCAACCTCAGGGCCGGAATCAGAGGAGAAGCCACCTTCATAAAAGGTTCTGCCTACGGAAGCACTTCAAGCTGGTCTCCGCGCTTCAATGCCAAATACGACATCATCCGGGAAGAGAATGCCGGGGATTCGTTCCTCAGAAGACTGTCGGTGCGCGCCGGATGGGGAACGGCGGTCAAGCTGCCGTCCTTCTCAATCCTTTATCCGACCCCCTCCTACAGGGACATCAGGGTATTCAACCCGACGACCTCCTCCGACGGAGAGGCATATTATGCATATTATGTCAAGCCAAGAATCATTGAATACAACTCAGACCTCCGCTGGCAGAAAAGCAGGCAGGCGGAAATAGGCATCGACGCAGACCTCGGCATCGTCAAGGTCTCGCTGTCCGGATACTACAGCAGGATACTCGACTCGTACTACACGGCCTCGGATTATGAACGGTTCAGCTACAACTATACCGACCAGAAAGATCTCGCGTCCTGCACCATTCCCGAAGAAGACAGGATGTTCTCGATTGACAGAGTGACAGGTATTGTCACCGTACATGATGCAACCGGCACGATGGAGCCGCAGGAACTCGGGCACAGTGTCCGGAACTCGTTCATCAAAAGCTATTACGCGGCCAACAGCATCTCCCCTGTCACAAGGTATGGAGTGGAATGGATACTGGACTTCAAGAAAATCCGGGCAATAAACACTTCTGTGCGCATTGACGGGAATTTCTACGGGTACAGATCCGCGGACATGAATCTCATGCCGTCATATCCTTCGAACACACTGTCGGCAGACGGCAGCCCGTTCAAATATGTGGGATATTACATCGGAGGGGACAATATATCCAACGGGCGCGAGACCCGGACAGTGAACACCAACCTCACTGTCACCACACACATCCCGAAAATCAGGCTTATCCTCTCCCTGAGGCTTGAAGCCACACTGCACGACTACAGCAGGTATCTGAGCGACTCAGACGGAATGGTCCGCTCGTATGTCAGGGAAGGGCAGCAGGACTATTTCCCGCTCGAAGGGGCAGGCGACATCTATTCAGGAAGGTACTACACGGTGATGTATCCCAAATATTATGTCAGCTTTGACAATCCGGAGCCGCGGGATTTCCTTGCGGATTTCAGGTGGGCGGCAGAAAACGACCCGCAGATGTACACGGACCTGTCCAGGCTTGTGGTCCGCTCCAACCTCCTGTATTTCTTCGCCAAGGACTACATTTCACCGCATTTTTCGGCCAACTTCAGTGTCACGAAAGAAATCGGGGACATAGCTTCCCTATCGGTCTATGTCAACAATTTCTTCAACAATTACGGACAAGTATATTCAACGAGGACAGGACAGTATTCTTCAGTACGGGGCTTCATCCCGTCCTTCTTCTACGGGCTGACAGTCAGGCTGAAATTCTGAAGGGATGACACAAAAGAGAAAGGAATGAAATTATAACGGATAAAAACAGTGATATCATGAAAAAATTCATCATCATCGCGCTTGCGGCCGCCTTTGCCGCCGCATGCGAAAAGACACCGACTCAGGACCGGCCGGTACAGGTATCGGTAAGTCTTATTTACGAAAACGATGCGTTTGCGACCGAAGGCATTACCGTAAGTCTTGCAGACCTCAACTCAAGCGCAAGCTACCAGGCACAGACCGACGCCTGCGGCACAGCCTTATTTTCAGTGCTCCCGGGCATCTATTCGGCATCGGCGACATATTCTGTCAGCGAAGGCTCGGACCTTTTTGTCTACAACGGAGTCAATTCAAATGTAGCGGTATCCGCAACAGGGGAGAACTCATTTGAACTCAACCTTGTGAAATCGGAGTCAAACCAGATTGTCATCAAGGAACTCTATATCGGAGGATGCCCAAAGGATGACGGCAGCGGATATTATCAATATGACAAGTATGTCATTCTCTATAACAATTCAGCCGAAGAAGCAACTCTGACGACAGACTTCTGCATCGGAATGTGCAGTCCGGCCAACTCAAATGCCACCAACAAATACTATGAGGGAGGAGTCCTCTCCTATACTGACTGGATTCCGGCATACTGCTCGGTATGGTGGTTCCAGGAGCCTGTGGCAATCGCCCCTTATTCACAGGTAGTCGTAGCCCTCAACGGGGCCATCGACCACACACAGACCTACAGCCAGTCGGTAGACCTGTCCAGCCCGGAATATTATGTGACTTACGCTCCGGAAATCTACACCAATGTCAACTATCATCCGGCTCCGTCAGCAGGCATACCGACATCCCACTATCTCCAGACATACAAATACAATGCTTTCGGAAATGCCTGGGTGCTGTCCAACTCATCGCCTGCATTCTTCGTGTTCTCGACCGAGGGCAGGACTCCGTCCGATTTCTCCCAGGACCCGGGCGTAATATCGGAGGTCAATGCTGCGGCAACTGACGCAATGGTCCCTGTCGAGTGGGTAATCGACGGCATCGAAGTGTTCCGTGCCACATACGACGCCCAGAACCAGAAGAGGCTTCTGCCTTCCGTGGACGCCGGCCATGCTACATTCACCTCACAGCTCGGATACACCCTGTACCGGAATGTAGACAAGGAGGCCACCGAGGCTCTGCCCGAAAATGAAGGTCTTCTCGTATACAACTATGCAGGAGGTACAGAAAGCGAGGCGGAAGGGTCTACCGACCCGTCCGGAATCGACGCCGAGGCATCCATCGCCAACGGGGCGCACATCATCTACAAGGACACCAACAATTCTTCAAACGACTTCCACCAGAGAAGGACGGCCTCGCTGAGAAAATGAGGATTCCGGCTAAAATTTATCTGATCTTTCCTGTCCTGATTCTGATGCTGCTCCAGCATCCTGCATCGGGACAGGAAAGGCGCGTGTATGACTTCAGCTTTGTCAGAGACATTTCGCCATGGCTCACATCCGGGAACTATGCCGGACTCGGGACTCTCCAGACAGACAGGATTGCTGCAGCCGAAGTGTTCTTCAACAAATCCGACGGCGGCCTTGCGGGGATTGAGGAATCCGGTGACTCCTGGCAGGCCGGGGCGTACACTGAATCCAATGTCAGGATTTCCGACAGGATTGCCTTCTGCGGCAAGCTTTCATACACCAATTTCAGGGGAAAGGACATGGGAGGACCGGTGCTGATGGACCCTTCATACAATCCCGTCAATTTCCTTGAAAGCACGGATACTACCGCCGGAATAAAGACAAAGGAACTGTATCTGCTTCGGGGCGGGATATCATATTCATTCTCTGAAAAATGGAGCATCGGAGCAGGCATAAGCTACGAAGCCGGGAACTATGCAAAGCGCAAGGACCCGCGGTTCCTGAATTCATGGATGGACATGGATGTCTCGGCCGGCGTCCGGTTCGCTCCTTCAGACAGATTTTCAGCGGGACTTGACCTCGAATACAGGAAAACCGTGGAATCCGTCTACGGAGACATCTACGGGACAAGCAACAACATGTATTACATCCTTGTGGACTACGGGGGATATTTCGGATACAGGGAACAGTTTGACGGTGACAACGGGATGGTGTCGACATCAAGCGCCAGGCCGATGTTCAATTCATTCATGGGAGGTTCTCTCCAGCTGGATTTCAAAGGCAGGGGCGGCCTGAGGTTCTTCAATGAATTCACATATCTCCGGAGAAGCGGCTACTATGGCAACAGAGGCAGCGGGAGCGTAGTGCGTACGGAGCATTCCGGCAATACAGTCTCCTGGAGAGGCATCATCCTGTTCGGAGACAATGCCGCCATGCACAGGCTCACTCTCTCGGGAGACTTCAGCACTCTTGACAATTTCCGGAACAACTATTCCGAATCCACCGTCCCGGGAGAAAGCACCGAGGTAGTCTATCACGGCCGGACCCGGACTCTTGACAGGTCCGATTTCTCGGCTGCGGCAATCTATCGGGGATATTTCGGTGTCCGCGACAATTATCCGGAATGGGAAGCCGGAGCCGGAATACATGCCGAAGGACGATACTTTACGGCTTCGTCCTACCCGTTCTTCCGCAAACAGGATGTGACAGCCTTCAGATGCTGGATTTTCATCAAAAAGAATTTTCTCAAAGGGAAAAACATCATCTCCGCAGGAGCAGAAGCCGGATTTATGAAAGGCTTCGGCACAGCGGCAGAAGACGGGGAATATGTGTCCAGCACATCCGCTTCCCCGTGGTCAGGCGACTCTTATCTCTTGCGGGACTTTGAATTCCGCACGGCCGCAAGGCTCGGAGGCGGGCTTTCGCTCAGATACACACGGATTCTGAGGGACAACCTCGGAATCTACGCCGGCATCAGGGACAGGCTGGACCATACGCTGGCTCCGGTCGCATCCCTGCAGTCCGGATTCCGGAATGTGCTGGAAATCTCGGCGGGATGTACATTCTGAGGCGAGCTGCCAGAGAAGACTGCACCATATGAACCGTTCTCTCCATAGGGAACAACCGACAAAATATAACATTGTACAATATCTTGCAAAGATATGAAAAATCATTTCAGCCGAATTTGCAGGACAATGCTTGTCCTGCTGACAATGGGAATAACAAGCCTGGCGGCGGAGAGCCGGACGCAGGCAAGATATCTGCAGACGGAGGCAACCGGGAAAATCTGCACGGCAGACACCATAGCCTGCGACCCCCAGGTCATAAAGGGCCGGCTTGACAACGGGCTGACATACTATATCAGGCACAACGCCAATCCGGCAGGATGTGCGGATTTCTACATTGTGCACAATGTGGGAGCCCTTCAGGAAGAGGATTCTCAGAACGGACTGGCGCATTTCCTCGAACACATGGCCTTCAACGGCACGAAACATTTCCCGGACAAGGGGATTCTTGAATTTCTCGCCCGCGAGGGTGTGCGGTTCGGCTACAATGTGAACGCGTACACTACCCGAACAGAGACGGTGTACAACCTATCAAGCGTACCTCTGGTCCGGGAGAGCTTCGTGGACTCCGTGCTGCTCGTTCTGCACGACTGGTCGGGAGACATCTCCTGCGACCAGGATGCCATTGATGCGGAAAGAGGTGTCATCCGGGAAGAATGGAGAAGGCGAGACAATTCCAAGACCCGGATGTTCGAAAGCCAGTCCGCCCTTATCTACAGCGGGGCAAAGCAGGCTGAAAGGAATGTAATAGGCACCCTTGAGGTAATCGACGGTTTCGAAAGGCATGAAATCCTTGACTTCTACCACAAATGGTACCGTCCTGACCTTCAGGCAATCATCATCGTAGGAGACTTTGATGCAGAAGAAATGGAACAGAAAGTGATTGCCCGCTTTTCAGATATACCAGCGGCAGTAAATCCCGCCACGAAAGAAGAGTGCCACATTCCGGCACTGGACAATCCGATATTCACTCATGTCACCGACCCGGACATCCGCTTCCTCGCCTTCAAGGCGATGCACAGGCAGCCTTATCCATCCGTTGAGGTCCGCCGCACAGAAGGATTCATAAAGAACAGGCTCATCAGGTCCATTATAACCGAGGCATTTTCCGCAAGGTTCAGTGAGGCGGTCAAGGCTGCCGACTGTCCGGTAAAGCGGGCGGTGCTTGTCACCTATCCGTCCGGGACCGACTTCTATGTCTCACAGTTCACCTTCCTTCCGAAAGAAGAAGACGGGCTGGATGAAGTCATCGGATTCTACCGCAATGAGATGGAACGATTCCTCAGATACGGCATTTCGGAAGAGGAATTTGAGAACGCGAGGTTCAAGGTATTCAAAAAGGAACATCTGGGAATGCCGGTATTTGAACAGAATGTCACCCACAGGCAGCTCGTCACCTCTTATGTGGCCAATTTCCTGACAGGAATGCCGTATGCGCATCCTGCCGAAATGCAGGAACTCACCGGAGAAATCCTTTCAGGCATCTCATACGGGGAAATCCCCGCTTATATCGGCAGGATGTTCGCAGACAGCGAAAAGATATATTTCTGCAATTCCGAGACAGGGAAAGAGGACCAGCTTCCGTCTGTGGAAAGAATGAAGGAGCTCCTGCTCGGCCCACTGCCTTCGGCGCCGGAGCCTCATTTCCTTGACTTTGACGACATAGACACTTCGGCGGCCGTCACTCCGGGGACAATAGTGAAAGTCTCCCGGAAAAAGGACGGAGAGACATGGACACTCAGCAACGGAGCCAGAGTCTGCTGGACCCCGTCGGCACCGGTCGAGGCTTACAGACATCTTGACGCCGTACTGGACTTCGGTACAGGATACGGGGTATTCCCTTCCGGGCAGGAAAAGATGTCAAAGATAGCCCTGTCATATATTTCCCGGAATGCGGGATTCAGAGATTCGGACTTCGCCGATGTCCGCAACAGTCCCGCCTGCTTCGGTGCAAATGTTTCATTCAGGGCATCCCAGGAACACGGATATGTGCTGATGAATTCGGACAGCGCACATGTTGAGAACGGTTTCCGCCAACTGTATCTGCATCTCACAGAGCCGTACTTTTCCAACTGCGCGAAGCTCGAGGACTTCAAGGACGGCAGCATAGACAACCTCAGAAAGGCTGATCCTGACAAAAGAAGGTTCAACCGGGCCATGCGGGAAGCCCGATACGGGGGACATCCGTGGATGGAGACAGCTGATTCCGGAGACTTCAGGGCGCTTGACATGACTTTCATAGAGGAGACATTCCGCCGGGAATACACGGACTTCAGCAACATGACGGCATATATTGCCAGCGACCTGAACAAGGAGACAATAATGAAACTCGTCTGCCGCTATATGGCCTCACTGGACAACGGGAGCAGCAGCCCGCAGTCCGGAATCCGGCCGGCAGAAGCATGCTACAAAGGCAATGTCATCATTGACAGCACATATTCGCTCAAGACCGTACCAAAGTCTTCTGTTGAAATCTCTTTCCGCGGCAAAGCAGCAATGTCCACTGAAAACATGGCGGCATTTGACATCATTGACTACATAATGTCCGCCCGTTGTCTTGACAAAGTAAGGGAAGAGCGCGGAGGAACCTACTCAATCTCGTTCAGTACGGAATTCGAACCTGAAGACCGCGGCAGATATGAGTCTTCTGTGGCGTTCGAGACCCGGCCAGAACTCTCCGAAATGCTCATCTCCGACATCCTGACCGAACTCGAGTCCATGGCAGCCTCCGGTCCGACAGCCGAAGAGATGGACAACGCCGGGAAATACCTCGTCAAGGCCCGCGCCGAAAGGGCCAAGGCCCGGGAAAATTCACTTTCCTCCAAGAACCGCGACAGGATGACCCTTGCGGAAAGCGGCTTCGACCCGAACTTTGACTACGGCTCCGCTGTCGGAAAAGTCAGCGCCGGAGACATAAGGAAACTTGTCAGGAAGATACTCCGGGGGGACAGGATGACTGTAATCTACAGTGAAGAATGACATACACATCGCGGCCGGTGGATATGCGAAATGGCTTCCACCGGCCGCGATTTCCTCACAAAAACGCGGCCGTCGGTAATTTGAACAGAGTTACCGTCATTTTACAAACGACCAATAATTATCAGGTGTAATAACCTCATAAGTTGAATTGGGATAAGTATTGGTGAACGCTTTCGGCGGGTTGCTCTTTGCCTTACCGTTCCATTTGAACTCAAAAGTATGCAGGACACCGTCTTGTTCTTCAATCAAGTCTATTTCCTGCTGCTCATGGGTACGCCAAAAGAAAATCTGTGCGAAATTGCCGGAATATGAATTGCGCTTCACTCTTTCACTGACCATAAGATTTTCCCATAAAGCCCCGACATCGTTTCGTAACTCCAATGGCGCAAAATTGGAAAGGACAGCATTTCTTACCCCATTGTCATAAAAGTAGATTTTCTTTCCTTTCTTGATTTCATTCCGTAGATTCCGGCTAAATGAATCCAGCCGAAACACGACAAAGCATTTCTCCAGTAAATTGATATAGTTTTCAACTGTACTCTTATCAACACCCAAAAGATTGCTCAATTCATTATAGGAAACCTCGCTGCCCAACTGTAAGGCTAATGCCCGCACTAATTTCTGGATAAGTTCAGGCTTCTTGATGCCCTTGTATGTGTACAAATCCTTATAAAGATAATTGTTGGTCAGTGTCATTAATGTGCGCTTCGCATCACCAGGCTCTGTTACTACTTCCGGGTACAATCCGTAAATCATACGGTTTTCCAGCAGTCTTTGTTCTTCTCTTTCGGAGCTGCTTCCAGCTAATTCCGGCAAAGAAAACGGGAAAAGGTTGTACTCGATTAACCGCCCTGTTGCCGGCTCGTTTATCTCGTCTGCCATGTCAAGTGATGAAGAACCTGTTACTACTACCTGTGTTTCCAGTTTCAGATCTCCAATCATTTTCAATGTCAATCCGATATTCTTGACTCTTTGGGCTTCATCAATGAATACAAGTTCATAAGGCGATAACAGGTATTTCAGGTCTGTGGTTGTCTTGCCTTCCAATAACAGGACATCATCCGCATTGTCACAATTCAACGATAATATTTTTTCTTTTCCATCTTGCAATTCAGACAATAATGTGGTTTTACCCACCTGTCTCGCGCCTAATAAAACAATTACTTTCTTACGCTTGTAATCAGCCAGAATAGAGCCTTTGATTATACGTTTTATCATCTCCTTTTTTTGCAAAGATAAACAAAAAACAGAAATACAACCGCTAAATTCGGCCGAATTTAGCGGTTGTACTCTCTAAATTCAGCCGAATTTAGAGAATCTTGAAAAAATCGCGGCCGGTGGATATGCGAAATGGTTTCCACCGGCCGCGCTTTACTTTAATCGGCTAAAATCTCTTCCTCCGCCATCATTTCCTGTCCCTCACCACTATCTGGCCGTCCTTCACATCGACTTCTATTACGGAATCTCTGTGCACGCGGCCGTCAAGAATCTCCTTGGCAAGTAGGTTGACAAGTTCACGCTGCATGAGCCTCTTGATAGGCCTTGCGCCATATGCAGGCTCGTAGCCTTTTGTACTCATGTAATCCACGAACCCCTCAGTGAATGTGATTGATACTCCATTCTGGGAGAGTTTCTTCTTCAGGTCTTCCATCTGCAGATGCAGTATCTCACGGACATCCTTCTGGGACAAAGGCTCGAACATTATGATTTCATCAATCCTGTTCAGGAACTCCGGACGGACTGTCTTCTTGAGGATGTCAATGACATCTTTCTTGCATTCAAGAAGCATATCCTCACGCTTCTCCCTTGCCGCTTTTTCCGCAGACGGATCCGCCCCTTTGATGCCGACAACAGGCAGACGGTCCATATAACTCTGGATGACTTCGGCCCCTACATTCGACGTCATGATAAGTATGGTGTTCTTAAAGTCCACCGTACGGCCCTTATTGTCAGTCAGACGCCCGTCATCGAGCACCTGCAGCAATATGTTGAAGACATCGGGATGTGCCTTCTCTATCTCGTCCAGAAGGATGACGGAATAAGGCTTGCGCCTGACCGCCTCTGTCAACTGGCCGCCCTCATCATACCCCACATATCCCGGAGGCGCACCGACAAGACGGCTCACTGAATGCCGCTCCTGGTACTCACTCATATCGATACGGGTGATCATGTTCTCGTCATTGAAAAGGAACTCTGCAAGAGCCTTTGCAAGTTCGGTCTTGCCGACACCGGTAGTACCCATGAACAGGAAAGAGCCTATAGGCCGCTTCTCATTCTGCAGTCCGGCACGGCTTCTGCGCACGGCATCCGACACTGCTGCAATGGCCTGGTCCTGGCCGACTACCCTCTTGTGCAACTCGTCTTCCATACGGAGCAGTTTCTCCCTCTCGCTTTCAAGCATCCTCTTGACAGGTATGCCGGTCCATTTGGCCACGACCTCCGCAATATCCTCCGGAGTGACTGCCTCCGTGATGATAGGCTCCTTGATGGCAGCCTGTCTTGCAGTAAGGTCATCTATCTTTTTCTTGACATCAGCCATCTTGCCGTAACGGATTTCGGCAACCTTGCCGTAGTCACCGGCCCTCTCGGCATTCTGTGCCTCTATCTTATAGTCCTCCATCTTCTGGCGGGCCTCCTGAAGTCCGGAAAGGATGCCTTTCTCCTCATTCCACTTCTTCATCAGCACCTCCTTCTGGCTGTTCAGAGAGGCGAGTTCTTCCTTGATTTTGTCCATCTTAAGGGAGACACCTTCGCGTTTGATGGCCTCCTTCTCGATTTCGAGCTGGCGGATCTTGCTGTTAAGGTCATCGATAGGCTCCGGTACTGAATTCATCTCCAGCCTCAGTCTCGATGCAGCCTCATCCACAAGGTCTATAGCCTTGTCCGGAAGGAACCTGTTGGTGATGTACCTGTGCGAAAGCTCCACTGCCGCAATCAGGGCATCATCCTCAATACGCACCTTATGGTGATTCTCATACCTTTCCTTCAGGCCACGGAGGATTGATATGGACTCTGCCGGAGTAGGCTCGTCCACCATGACCATCTGGAACCTCCTTTCAAGGGCCTTGTCTGTCTCGAAATATTTCTGGTATTCATCAAGTGTCGTCGAGCCTATCGTCCTGAGTTCTCCCCTTGCCAGAGCCGGCTTCAGAATATTGGAGGCGTCCATCGCACCAGACGAACGTCCTGCCCCGACAAGAGTATGTATCTCATCTATGAAAAGTATGATTTCTCCGTCGCTGTCCACGACTTCCTTTACCACACCTTTCAGCCTTTCCTCAAATTCCCCCTGATATTTTGCTCCCGCAATCAATGCACCGAGGTCAAGGGAGTAGATTTTCCTGCTCTTAAGATTCTCCGGCACCTGGCCGTCCACTATCTTCTGTGCGATTCCTTCCGAGATGGCTGTCTTGCCGACTCCCGGCTCTCCGACCAGGATAGGATTGTTCTTGGTCCTCCGGCTCAAAATCTGCAATACGCGCCGGATCTCCTCGTCCCTGCCTATCACAGGATCAAGTTTTCCCTGTGCCGCCTTCTCATTCAGATTGACGGCAAATCTGTTCAGGTTTTCAAGTTTTCTGTCTGTATTGTTCTCCATAGTTTATCTCCTTTTTTCATCCGTATCAGACAGACACTCAAGAAAATCCTTTCCGGACCGGCTCCCGGCCACAAAAGGACAGCCGTCTGCCCAAACGGACAGACGGCTATAGTCAAATTATATTCCAACGGCTCCGTTATGACATTTTGTCAGCAGAAGCCTGTGAAATCGTCATGTTGATATATCCCGGAAACCCGGGTCTGAAGCCTACTCGGCTGGAGCGGCTTCCGTAGCAGGGGCCTCCTGTGCCGGAGATGCCTGCTGTACAGGGGCAGGGAACTCTGGGCTCTGCTCTGAAGCAGCATTCTCAATCCTTTCCGTAACATCCACCTCAGTCCTTCCTGAACCGCCGGTTGCAAATGTCGTAACAATTGAAATGACAAAAATAAATGCTACAAGCCCCCATGTCACCTTTTCAAGAATATCGGCAGTCTTGCGTACTCCGAATGTCTGGTTGCCGACTGCAAAATTGCTTGCCAGTCCGCCGCCCTTACTGTTCTGAAGCAGCACAACAATGGTCAGAAGAACACTTGCCAAAATCACAAATACCGTGAGGACAGTAAATACGATACCCATAATCCTATGTCTCTTTTAATTTTCTTGATTCAATTTTTCAATAAGGGCTGCAAAGTAAGCATTTTTTTCCGGATATGCCAAAATTAGTTTGGAATAAATGTCTTTGGCCTGTTCATAATAGCCCTGGTCCGCATATATCTGGGCAAGGGTCTCTGTGTAAAAAGCCAGGTCAGGCACACTCCCTTCCTCTTTTTCAGCACGGGGCCTGTCCTGTCCGGACACAAAGCCGGAAAAGACGGAGTCCTCCTGCCTGCGTACCTGGTCATACTGCTCCTGGGTGAAATAATCTCCTCCCGACGCCCGCACTTTCCTGTGGCCCAAATCATTGCCGGCTGCCTTAAGAATCTCTGAAATCTCGCTGTCCGAACAGTCATCCTTGTCTGAAGACATCAGAAGCCGCGCAATCTTGCCCCGGGACACCACATAAAGGGCCGATTCGGCATACTGCTCTTCGCCCCAGCCGCTTCCGCCGGAACTGGCCATTCTCGCGCAGAACTCTTTTCTGGCAGCTCCGAACCACGGATAAAGATTGACCACACCGGCAAGTTCCTCGACAGAGAGTTTCTTCAGGTCTATACAGTTTTCCATAATCGCAGATTCAAAATCAGTCTCCCGCTACCAGTTGGCCACGGTGGCATTGAATATATCCTCAATGAGAGTGTCTATAATATCTTCGCACAATGTCGCCTCCACAGAGTCGAGGGACTGCATGGAGTCATAGTCCGCATAGGCAGAGAAAGACTTCTCGAAGTCATCCTCAGGATATTTCCTGTTGGTAAAATAGATTTTTACAGTCACAGTGAGACGGTTCTGCGCAGCCACCTCATCGGCAGTGACGGCAGTAGCCCTCACATCATACCCGGTAATCTCCCCTGTAATCTCCAGGTCCCCGTCAATATCGACCTGCTCCAGACGTGTCAGCCTCTGGAACTGGTCTTTAAGAGCCTCGGTAATATCGTTGCTCAAAGACGGGTTGACACGCAAGGCCTTATATTCAAAATAATTGATGGTCACCGTATGCACGTCGGGCTGAATAGACGTCCCTGAAAATGAGTATATCCCGCACGACTGGAACAGTGGGGCAGACAATATGGTGAAAGCCATGGCTGCCAGCGTAGAAAAAAATGCCTTCAGTCTCATCCTATTCATTTTCAATATTCTTTAGTTTCCTGTACAACGTCCTCTCCGAGATACCGAGTTCGGCAGCCGCCTGCTTCCGGTTCCCCCTATATTTTTCAAGAGCCTTCTTTATAAGGTCTGACCCGGCCTTCTGGAGAGAGAGGCTGTCATCGTCATGTCCGTCTGCCGGCCGGGCCGCCCCTTCCCCGAGATTGATCACCTTACCCGACCACGTCTGAGGCATCTCGACGCCTTCCTCATCCTGCCAGTCCGCCTCTTCCTGAATATCCTGCACCGCTGAACTCCTGACGGCAGACGACTGCGGCAACTGGCGTGCTGCCGCCGGCCCGCCGAGGACGACCTCCTTCAGATAGTCAACCTCCTGCCTCAACTGGTATATCATCCTGATAATGGCCTCCCTTTCAGAAGGATTGACAGTTTCCTCCGGACTGAAAGACTTGACCGGAAGCATATTTTCAACATCCTTGGGGATATACCTGGAAAGCATTTCTGCATTTATCTCGCACCTTTCCGACCTTGCGGATATTTTTTCGGACTCAAGCGCAGACACTGTCTCAGCGACATTCTTCAACTGCCTTATGTTCCCCGGCCACCTGTAACTCTTAAGCAGAGCCACGGCATCAGGGGTAAGCGATATCTTGCACATCCCGTATTTTTCCGAAAAATCAGATGCGAACTTTCTGAAAAGCAGATGTATGTCATCCTGCCTGTCCCTGAGTGCCGGCATGAATACCGGGACTGCATTAAGCCTGTAGTAAAGGTCTTCCCTGAATTTCCCTTTGGAGACGGCATGCATGAGATTGACATTGGTCGCAGCCACCACCCGGACATCTGTCATAAGCACTTTAGAAGAGCCGACCCTTATGAATTCCCCCGACTGCAATACCCTGAGCAGTTTTGCCTGGGAAGACAGAGGCAGTTCCCCGACCTCGTCCAGAAACAGGGTGCCGCCGTCAGCCTCCTCGAAATATCCCTTCCTCATTTCGCTCGCCCCTGTGAAAGACCCTTTCTCATGTCCGAAAAGTTCGGAGTCTATCGTCCCCTCGGGAATAGCACCGCAATTGACAGCAAAATATTTCCCTGTCCTGCGCCGGCTGTTCTGATGGATTATCTTCGGTATATTCTCCTTGCCCACCCCGCTTTCTCCGCAAATGAGTACAGTAAGGTCGGTAGGAGCGACTGCAACGGCGATCTCAAGCGCCCGGTTCAGGGCTGGATCATTGCCGATAATGTCGAATTTGTTCTTGAGACTCTGTAGTTCCTGGTTTGTCATAATGCACAAAGTTAAGAAAAGGCATGAAAAATATAGCAGTTATACCAAATTTTTAAAAATATGATTATATTTGCAATGATTAGGTATTTTCGAATAGAGTACCGTAAACGGAAACAAACCAATTAATTTTATACCGAAATGAAAAAAAGCATCAAACTTTTGTCTTCTGCGGTTCTGGGTCTTGCAGCAGTAGCCTGCAGTTCCCCGGAAAAAATGGCAGACATGGCCGAGAACGTGACTGTCAATTGCGATCCGGCTGTTCTTGAAGTTGTAGCAGGAGAAATCAATGCTACAGTATCTGTGACCTACCCTGCAGACTATTTCCATCCGAAGGCCATTCTCGAAGTGACTCCGGTTCTGGTCTACGAAGGAGGGGAAGCCGCTATGGAGCCGTTCATGTATCAGGGCGAAAAAGTTACCGACAACTACAAGGTAGTTCCGTCCGAGGGTTCAACAGTGACTGAAAAGGTTCATTTCACTTATGTTCCGGGCATGGAGAAGAGTTATCTCGAACTCCGCGGTGTCGTAAAGCACAAGAACAAGACTGTAAACCTCCCTGTAAAGAAGGTTGCTGACGGAGCCAACACCACATACATGCTCGTTAAAAAAGACGGCAAGGTGGACTTCAAGGCAGACAACTATCAGGAAGTCATCAAGCAGACTGCTGAAGGCCAGATTCTCTATACAATCAACAGTTCAACTGTAAGGAACAGCCAGCTCAAGTCAGAGTCTATCAAGAGTTTCCAGGCTGCCCTTGATGAGATCAAGGCCAACGAGCGCAAAGAACTCGTAAGCACTGACATCGTTGCCTATGCATCACCTGACGGAGGCGAAAAACTCAATGCAAAACTTTCTGACAAGCGTTCCGCTACAGCAGAAAAAGCATTCGGTAAGGTAACCAAGGGACACGAGGTAGAGGCTCCGGTAAATGTACAGAGCGTAGGACAGGACTGGGAAGGCTTCCAGGAACTCGTTGCCCAGTCAGACCTTGAGGATAAGGACCTGATCATCCGCGTACTTTCAATGTACAGCGACCCTGCTGTCCGTGAAAGGGAGATCAAGAACATGTCTGCAGTATACAAGACACTTGCAAAGGAAGTCCTTCCGGAACTCCGCCGTGCAAGATTCATCGCCAATGTCGAGTTCACCAACTACTCCAACGAAGAACTTCTCCAGTTGATCGAGGAGAATATCGATGTACTTGACGAAGAGGCTCTGCTCCGCGCTGCTTCTGTAGCAAAAGACAACGCAGACAAGGAAAGCGTATACAAGAAGGCTGTCGAGAAATTCAGCAGCGACCGTGCACAGTACAACCTCGCAGTTGTATATCTCAACGAAAACAAGGTTGACGCTGCCAAGGCTGCCCTTGCAAAGGTTCAGGCCAAAGATGCTGACTGGCAGAATGCAATGGGTGTAGTTGCACTCAGAGAAGGCAACCAGGCTGACGCAGTCAAATATTTCAATGCTGCAGCAAACCAGACTTCAAAGGAGAACCTTGCTGTTGTTGATATCCTCAACGGAAGATATGCTGACGCGGCCGCAAAACTCGCTGATTCAAAAGGATGCTGCCACAACAAGACTCTTGCCTACATTCTTGCAGGAGACCTTGACAAGGCTGCCGCATCTGCAAAATGCGCTTCTGCAAGCGTATCTTACCTTAAGGCTGTCATCGCTGCCCGCCAGGGAAATGCTGACGAAGTAAAGGCTAACCTTGAAGCAGCAGGCAAAGACGAGAAACTCGCCGAAAGAGCAGCAAAAGACGTAGAGTTCGCACAGTACAGGTAATAACAACTGATGCGATTCAGAGAAAAAGAGTGGCCGCGTCGGGCCACTCTTTTTTTATATCCGGGAACCGTAGCGATTATTAAAGAGAACTGAATCCTCGACGTGGGCTAACTGTGTTGCTTATCCTCCAAGTAGGCAGCGAAGGCCTGAACGCAGGATGAGCAGAGTACAGACTCCCACGTCTTCTTTGAAAACAGAAAAGCCTGAACTCTTTGAGTTCAAGCTTTTCATGCGGTGAGAGGGGGATTCGAACCCCCGGTACGGTAATCCCGTACGGCAGTTTAGCAAACTGCTGGTTTAAGCCACTCACCCATCTCACCAGACGGTATCTGACTTAAATGTCATCCCGCCGGTCATCGCAACTGCAAATCCCGGAACGGGATGACAAAGGTACATCAAAAGTTCCTTTCTGCCAAATAAAATTAGTAAAACTACTGTTTTGCGATATTTTCACGCATGTCGGTATCGGCCTGGATATTCTTGATCTTATAGTAGTCCATTATCCCGAGATTGCCGCTGCGGAACGCCTCTGCCATGGCGAGCGGAATCTGTGTTTCCGCCTCAATCACTTTGGCGCGGGCCTCCTGGGCCTTGGCCTTCATCTCCTGCTCCAGGGCAACTGCCATTGCCCTGCGCTCCTCGGCACGGGCCTGGGCGATGTTCTTGTCTGCCTCTGCCTGGTCCATCTGGAGGACGGCACCGATATTTTTCCCGATGTCAATATCGGCAATGTCTATTGAAAGTATCTCGAATGCCGTTCCAGAGTCAAGACCCTTGTTGAGGACGACCTTGGAGATGGAGTCAGGGTTCTCGAGGACCACCTTATGGCTTTCAGCAGAACCGATGCTGGAGACGATGCCCTCCCCGACTCTTGCAAGCACTGTCTCCTCTCCTGCACCGCCGACAAGCTGACGGATATTGGCGCGTACTGTCACCCTTGCCTTGGTAATGAGCTGGATACCGTCCTTGGCAACTGCCGTTACCGGAGGTGTATTGATGACTTTCGGATTGACCGACATCTGCACAGCCTCGAAAACATCACGGCCGGCAAGGTCGATTGCTGCTGCCATCTTGAAGTCAAGGGCAATATTGGCCTTGTCTGCCGAAATAAGGGCATTGACGACTTTCGGGACATTCCCTTTGGCAAGATAATGCGCCTCAAGTTCATTGGCATCAAGCGTAAGACCGGCTTTTGTCCCTGTAACCATGGCCATGACTATCGTTCCCGGAGGCACTTTTCTCCAGCGCATGAGCACAAGCTGGATAAGGGAGATTCTCACTCCGGAAATAAGGGCCTGAAACCACAGGGTAACAGGGAAAAACCACAGAAGAATAATCAGGCCGACTATCGCAACAGCGACCCACACTGCAATCATTGCCATATTTTTAAAGATTAATGATAATTCAACTTACTTGCTGGCGGTTAATAGTCATTTTCAACTGGCTTGACATAAATCCTGTTGTCCTCTATCATGACCACCTCAATTTCAGTCCCCGGGTCTATTATCCCTTCGAGGGACTTTACTTCGCATGATTCTTCCCCTATCCTGGCCATACCCATGGGAGCAAGACGTGTAATCGTCCGGCCGGTATCGCCGACAGCAATCCGTTCTTCGTCAAAAAACTGGATTTTAGAATCTATGTTGGTATTGAGCGCAAGCTTCTTCCATGTCTTTGCCCTCAGCACATATATTGTCAGCCCCAGGAGGAGGACAACATTGACAACAACGACAACCGTGCCTGTGGAAGAGCCGTATTCATGGAATGCGTAGAAACAGGAGCCGCCCATGGACACCAGCCCGAGGATTCCGGCCACACCGATACCCGGGATAAGGAGTATCTCGGCAAGAATCAGTACAAGGCCGACTGCTATAAGTATAATTATAAAAGCCATACGGGAGACAAAAATATCATTTGGATGTCATATTTCCAATTTTTTCCACTGAAACATCGCTGACCCCGGCCGCTCTGACAGCCGCTGCTGTCTCCTCTGCCTTACGGAGGCTTTCAAACGGCCCTGCCGTAAACATTATCTTTCCACCGTCGTCGACTTTCACCACATCTATGACTCCGGCCTGACGCACGGCTCTCAGGGCGAGATCAGGCAGGACACCGCCCTCAGGCGACATTGCCAGCCTGTAGACAGTCCGGATTTCCTGTTCCATGGCCTTTGCGGCAGCCATTTTTATCACTTTCCCGTCATTGAACGGCACGATATAGGCCGTCCTGAATCCCGCCTTCTTGACAGCATTGAGTTTTGACAGGACGTCATTATATGTTCTGAAAATCCCCACTCTGTAAGTGTATTTCCCGGTCGGCGTCCGGGACTCGAATACAGGCGACAGCCCGTTCAACTGCTTGACATCCGCTTTTTTTGACAACGTGAAAATCTGTATCTGGTAGACAAGTCCGGACGGGAGTTCATTGTTTTCAGCAAAACGCCCCTGCGGAAGAATCATGAATGAATAGTCGAACTTTTTCTCAGGCACCCTGAATCTGAGCGAAAGGCTGTCCCTCGGATCCATCCTGGTAAAGGCAAAGCCGGATGCGGCGCCTACCACTTCTTTGTCTGCCTCTTCAACGATCTTGTCCGGGTCGAGCACGACACCGTTGAAAAGGAACTCCATCTCTATCTTCTGCAATATGGCCATGGCCCTGTCAAGTGTATCCTGAATGGCCGGGATGAGCATCTCGTTTTCAAGTATCATGGCTGAGAGCCGCTGCTTCTCTTCGTCATCACCGCTTTGTGCCAACTGGCTTCGGGCATGGTCTATCGCCGACATGCACCTGTACAGGGAGTCCTTGAGTCCCCTGACTTCGGAGACCTTCTGGGTATAACGTCTCGTGTCGACATTCTCCGGGATTCCGGCCGACACTTCTGAATTGCCGTCAAGGTCATCGAGACTGCCTTCCGGATCCAGGCGGCAGATTTTCCTGAGTTCTTCTGTACTGCCTGCCTCTTTCCTCACAGGCATGCTGTCATACTCGAGAACATACACATCCACACTGTCCCGCGGACAGTCCCGGTCAGAAGCGAACACGGTATATTTCCCGTCCGCAGTATTGACGTAGAGGAAATCATTGTATGGGGAAGAATACGGGAAGCCCATGTTTACGGGTTCTCCCCACTCGCCCCTGGCCTCATCCCAGGATGACATGTAGATATCATAGCCTCCCGTCCCGTAAAGGCCGGAAGAAGCAAAGAACAGCGTGTTCCCGTCAGGGGAAAGCATCGGGAAAATCTCGTCTCCGGATGACACCATGCCTTCATTGAGCAGGACAGGCACACTCCACAGGGAATCCTGATGCTCTGTCATATAGATATTCATCGCCCCGGATGTATCCGGAGCAGAATAGTATATCCTGCCGGCAGATTCAGGGACATATGATGCCCTGCTGAAAGGGTGTGTCCCGAGGGTGTCCAGCTGATTCGGCACAGGCACCCAGCACTTGTCGGCAAGCGGATAGAAAAGAAAGAAATCCTCCGTCGAAAACCTGTGCTTTGCCACTACGGAAGGCCGGCTTACAAAGCCCATCATATTCAGACCGTTCTCGGACATAAGCAGTTTTTCTGCTATGTCAAGTCTCCGTATCGAATCCGATGTGGCTGAAAGCGCCTCCCTGTATACAGCAGCCGATTCACTGAACCGGTATTCCATCCTGAGGGAATCGGCGACATGCACAAGTCTCTCTGCCCGGTCTCCTCCTTCAGGGGCTGGAGCATGGCTTCCGAGAAAGACACTGCTGAATGCCGCCAGAAGCAATATCCGATATGATTTCATTTTCCTTTTCGTGCTCATTAACAACCAACAAAAATAAGAAATACTTTATTTATAAGAAAAAAATAGTAAATTTGTGCCCTATTTTGCGTGATTAACAGAAAGGACAACAAATAATTTAACAATATAGACATTATGCAAAGTAAAGGTGCTATCAGATTTGTGGCGATTGTTCTGGCCATAGTTTGTCTCTGGCAGCTTTCGTTTACGCTTGTGACCCGCATCCAGGAGAACAAGGCGGCGAAATATGCGGAGAAGGCTGTCGCAGCCGTACAGAAATCGGCTGAGTTCAGCAACATTCCCGAAGAAGACAAGGCTTTCTATCTGGATTCCATCAGGAAAGACCAGAACAGAAGGTTCATCGACTCTGTGTCTACCGAGAAAGTCTATCTGGGATATACCTACAAGGATGTAAAGGAAAAGGAGATAAACCTCGG
>JADILV010000041.1 GCA_017695115.1 Candidatus Cryptobacteroides avicola
ATTTGGGATGGTGAGGCCATATATCTGTCCGGACGTGCGCTTGAGGAAATGAGTTCCTTGAATAAGGGAACGATGTCTGTCCGAACAAGTAAAAAGCAATTATCTGCCCCATTGCAAACTATAGCACTGCTGACAGACGCCATACTAAATGATATGACTGTGCGCCAGAGTGAAGTCGTTTATTATAAATTGCTAGGTTTCAAAGAGGCAGACATTGCCAAGGAATTGGGTATATCCCAAGCCAGTGTAAACAATGCTTCTACAGCCACAAAATGGTATTGTATAGAAGAAGTGATAAAATATTTTGAACAGATAAATTTTGAAGATTATGAATAGCTGGTTGTTTTTAAGCCTGCTATTGGCACATGTTACAGGTGACTTTTACCTGCAAAATGATAAATACTGTGCACAGAAAGAGGAAAGGAAATTCAAAAGCTGGTTCCTGTATGTGCATTCGCTTATTATCGGTGGTGTGTCTTGGGCAGTTGTTCCTGTTTGTGATTTCGGATTTTATGCTCTTGCCATTGCTATTTCCCATTTTATAATAGATGCCATCAAAACATATAGCCCCAAAGGATTATGGAATTTTATTATTGATCAGATTGCTCATTTGTCGATACTGATTATTGTGGCATTGTCCTTTGACACTGCATCAGAGTTGCCGATCCAATCAATGGATTGCAATGATAGCTTCTCAATACCGATGTTCATATTGGCGGTATTATTGTGCATCAAACCCGCCAATATCCTGATTAAGTTAGTCTTGAAGAAATATCAAGTTGGAGAGACACAGTCCTGTGAAAATATCAAAAATGCAGGAGCATTGATTGGAGATCTGGAACGCATTCTCACAATCATATTCGTTATCATTGGGCAATATGAAGCAATCGGTTTTATCATAGCGGCAAAATCCATACTTAGATTCAAAGACACGGATACTACAAAAACAGAGTATGTCCTTGCCGGCACATTTCTGAGTTTCGGAATTGCATTGCTATGCGGTTTAATGACAACTAAATAGGGAGTGACAATATATTTGGCTATACAAAAGAGGAACTTTTGCAGATAACCAGGAAAAAAATTATCCGGAATAATTTGGTTTATAAAATAAAGTAGTTTATATTTGCAAAGAGGACGGGAAAGTTGCGCATATCCTGTTCAAATGGCAACAACGCCGCAAACTCAAAAAACAAATGCCATGGAAGCGAAAAATTTTACAAGTAAAGAAAGCCTGGAACTGATTGCCCAGATGATCAGTGAAACAAAAAAAGGAATCGCCGCCGGAAGCGGGAATCCGTTCCTTTGTTACGGATATACGGCTTTAGCCATTTCAGTGGCAACTTTCCTGATTCCTCAATTCGGAGGTAGCTGGAAATGGAATCTGCTGTGGCTGATGATGTTCCTGCCAGCAGTAATCCTCTGGACAAAAGACCGCAAGGGAAAGCCGGAAGTTGTAAGTTATATTGACAAAATGATTTCTAATACCTGGACTGTCGTACTGGAGCTGATGATCCTGTCTCTCATAGTGATAGTCTTTTCGGGACTGGCCTCCGGGGTCATAAACCTCCAGCTGATGCTGCCGCTCGCACTCATATTCGTATGTACCGGCACCCTGATCACAAGCCTTACCATCAACGAAGGAAGCATAACCGGAATGACATGCATCAGCTTTGCAATGCCGGTACTGCTGCTTATAAGCATGGTTTCCGGGGATGAATACCTCCCGATATGGAATCTGGCAGGAGGCCTTTCATTCCTGTTCTCACTTGTAATCCCGGGACATATCCTCAACTACAAAGCCAGGAAGTCATGAAAGAACTGGACCCGTTGCTCCACTCCCAGCTCCGGCTGGCTATAATGTCTCTTCTACTCAGTGTAGAAGAGGCTGATTTCGTGTGGCTTAAGGAAAAGACAGAGGCTACTGCAGGAAATCTCAGCGTACAGATCGAGAAACTTTCAGAGGCCGGCTACATCAGTGTACGGAAAGAAATAGTCGGAAAAAAGCCGCACACCACATGCTCGATCACCGAGAAAGGGCGCACGGCTCTGGATGAATATGTCAAAGTACTGAAAGAGTACCTGCATATCTGAAATCTATAGCCAGTGATGGTAATCCCAAAGGAGGAATTTCAAGGCTTGCGCAGATGAGAAAACCGCAGTGTACTGTCGTACATGAGGATTTTCGAATCAAGCGTAACGCAGAAAGTACTCTTTTGGGTTACCATCACACTACCAAACATCAGAATCAGCATCAATCTGCCTGAGCAGTTCACGGACAGCGACTTCCAGCTGCTCGTCCCGCCCGTTCACGGCATCCTCCGGCCTGTTCCTTACGACGAAATCCGGCTGGAGCTGCGAATTTTCCAGATAATGCCCGTCACGAGTACGGTAGCCTATGACAGGGATACCGAAATACATCGACGGATCCTGCAGGGTCTCCCAGTTCACGGAAGTCATTGTACCCGGCACAGGCATGCCCACTATAGAGCCCAGGCCCTGATGCTGGTAGACCCAAGGGGTTCCGTGGGCATTGGAATAGTTGTCCTCGCTGACAAGCATGATAGAGTGCTTGTTGTACCGGCGGGACGGCATGTCGCAGACCACTGTCCCCTGAATGACCTGTTCGAGGTACTTCTCACCGCTGAACAGAATCTCTATGTCTTCGTGCAGACGTCCGCCGCCGTTGTGACGGGTATCGATGACTATGCCGTCACGAAGGTTGTATTTGCCCAGGATATCGGCATAGACATCACGGTAGCTTTCGTCTCCCATCGAGCGGATATGCACATACCCGAGACGTCCTCCTGAAAGACTGTCGACTGCTGCCGCACGGCTCTTGACCCATCTCCGGTAAAGCATCTCATTCTGCTCCCAGGATGAAACCGGTTTGGCCGTTACGTCCCAGTGTTCTTTGGTCTCCGGATTATAGAAAGAGAACAGAGTCAGTATCCCCTGCTTGCCGTTGACCAGAGGGAACCAGTCTTCCCCCGCCACAATCCGCTCACCGTCGATTTCCTCCAGAATCACGCCCGGAACGACCTTGGATCCGGAAATCGAGAACGGCCCGGGCTCCAGGACTTCATCCACTTTAAGCCCGTCTCCGTCATAATCCATATCGAAAAGCAGACCGAGGGCAGGCGTAGGCTTCTCTGCACCGGGACCGCGGTATCCCGACCCCGTATGCGAAACATTCAGCTCGCCCAGAATCTCGGAAAGCATCTCGGAGAAGTCATAATTGTTGTTTATATGGGCAAGGAACGGTTCGTATTCCCTCTGCAGACGGTCCAGATCCACTCCGTGATAGTCCGCACTATAGAATTTCCTCTTCTCCTGCCTGAACACATGCTCAAACATGTACGCACGCTCCCCGGCCCTGTCAAGTTCCATGTCCATATTGAAATCAACCGGTTTCAACTGTTTGTCTCCCAACGACATGACCTGAGGGCGGGAGCCGAGTATATAGAGTTTCTTTCCGTCCTTGTCCAGACACATCCTCCCGGCCGGGACTCCTTTCCTGACCTGTGAAATCTCACCTGTACGGGCCTTCAGCTCCCACAGGTCGAAACCTTTCTCGAAGGAACTCAGGAAATACAGGGTCTCCCCGTCTTCCGTCATAGCTGCAGACCTGAGGTTAGAAGACATAGGAGTAAGGCGGACGATACGGTCCTCAAGCCCGTCAAGTTCAATGACCATATCCTTATCGTCCTCCTTTTCTGCGGCAGAAACCTCGTCTTTTTTATCTTTTTTGGACTTGGTATCTTTTTTCTCAGCCTTCTCCGCTTTCTCTGCCTCTTCCGCTTTCTTTTCCGCAGCTTCCTTCTGCTCCTTGTACAGGGCATACTCCTCCTCGCTCATGTTGAACTCGTCGTATGCCTTTCTGTTCATGAAAGCTATGAACACATCATCCTGGCTGCCCCAGGAAGCATGGGACCTCATGCCGAGGCGGTTGGAAACGAAAATAATCGCATTGCCGTCCATCACCCATTCCGGAGAGACATCGATATAACCGCTATTGGTGACATTGTATATCTTGCCGTCACCGGCAGCGGACACGATTCCTATGTCGCTGTACGGGTCGCGGCGGTTGGTAATCAGCGTAAGCGCAAACCATTTGCCGTCAGGGGACCAGTCGTATTCGAACTCGCCGTAATGCTGGGTGCCGTCCGTGATCTGACGGACTTTCCCTGATTCAAGATCAAGAACTTTCAGCACATTGCCGTTTTCTATGAATGCGACTTCCTTTCCGTCAGGAGAAAAAGACGGCCAGGTGCGCTCTGCCTTTTCATCCTTGAAAAGCGGTTCTTCATCTATAAGCGTAGCATAAGCGAAATGCAGTTCATCTTCTTTTGCTTTCGTAGCCTTATACAGATTCCAGCGTCCGGTCCTCTCGGAAGCATATACTATGGTCTTGCCGTCAGGAGATACGGTCACGCCGGCTTCTGCCGCAGCAGTACGGGTAATCTGCTTGGTGGTACCGTATTCACCGGTAGTGGCGAACACCTCTCCGCGGCTCAGGAGGACAATTTCTTTTCCGTCATCGGACACTGCCATTTCATCCACTCCGCCGAGACGGATTTCCGAAGGGTGGTCGAGATTGTCATTGAAAATGCCTACAGACACTTTGCGTGGCTGCCCGCCCTGCTCCATGGTATATATTTCACCCTGATAGCCGAAACAGAGCATGCCGTTTTCCGCGCGGCTGAGAAAACGCACCGGATGCTCCTTGAAACGGGTGAGCGCAGTGGCATTGTCAGCATCTTCAACAGAAGCAGTATATACATTGAAAGAGCCTCCGTCTCTTTCGCTCAGGAATACCATCTGCCCCTCGCCTGAAAATATCGGGTCCCGGTCCTCGCCCGGATTGAAGGTAATCTGAGTATGGGTGCCGTCTGCCGCATCATAATAGAAAATGTTGCGGGCGACGGACGAAGTATGGTGCTTGCGCCAGATGTTCTCGCTTCCTGTACGGTCATAATAAAGGAAAGATTCTCCGTCAGGTCCGAAACTTACGGAGCAGACAGGGGTGGCCGTTACCTGCACGGGACGCCCTCCGGTTGCATTGACCTTGTATAATTCCGTAACCCAGGAAGAAGACCACATCACACTCGATGCCGGGTCCTGGATGGCGGCGGAAAAGTAAATGAATCTGTCATCCGGAGAGAATGCCAGAGGAGTCTCGGCTCCGGAATGGGTAGTGATTCTCAAAGCCTTGCCACCTTCTATGCCGACAGTAAAAATATCCAGTCCGCCGAACCGGTCCGATACGAACGCTATGGTCCGGGAGTCGTTCGACCATATCGGCTGCGACTCGTAAGCATCCGTAGATGTAAGTCTTACTGCTTCGCCTCCGTCGGAGGAAACATAATAGATGTCACCCTGATAGGAAAATGCGATCTTGCTTCCGTCCGGAGAGATTTTCGGATATCTCATCCAGAGAGGTGCGCCGTCCCGGCCTGCAGGAGCGCCATCCGAAGCCGCATAGGCTGTCAGGGCGCCCAGCATGAGGAATGCCGGAAACGCGAGGGAAAATATTCTCTTCATTGCGGTAATATGATAATTAAAGATTCAAGGCGCAAAGATATTGAAAATAAAACTATATTTGCCCACGCCAATAAAACCGGATACATATTCAAACGGGCAGAAACAGCAGATATGCCAGACAAACACCGAAAGATAGAGATAATGGGAATCGTCAATATCACTGACGATTCGTATTTTGCGGCGAGCAGGTGTCTGTCCGGAGACGGGAAGCCTGACATGGGAAAAATACTGGAACGGACAGGCAGAATGCTCGAAGAAGGCGCTGACATCATAGACATCGGGGCGTGTTCAACACGCCCGGGATCGGAACCTGTCGGAGAAGACACTGAATGGGAAAGGCTGGCTCCGGTACTGGAGGCAGTCAGGAAAAAATTCCCCCATGCAAGGATTTCCATAGATACATACTGGAGTTCCGTGGCCAGGAAAGCATACGGACTCATCGGCCCGTTCATTGTCAATGACATATCAGCCGGAGAAGACGACATGCAAATGCTCCCGACAGTCGGCAGGCTCGGACTGGAATACGTTGCCATGCACAAGAAAGGGACTCCGCAGACCATGCAGCACCTGTGCTCATATCAGGATGTCACCGCCGAGGTCATCGGGTATTTCCGGGAATTTGCCGTTAAAGCCGAAAAAGCGGGCATCCGGGACTGGATACTCGATCCCGGATTCGGCTTTGCAAAGACCATAGATCAGAACTACAGTCTGCTTGCAGACTTGGAGCAGTTCACCAGCCTCGGGCACCGGATATTGGTGGGAGTATCACGGAAAAGCATGATATACAAGCTACTGGGGATTACCCCTGAGGAATCTCTCCCACAGACCCAGGTCCTTCACCTCGCCGCTCTTGAACGCGGGGCGGATATCCTGAGGGTCCATGATGTCGCAGAAGCCGTGCGCACGGTACGGGTCTACAGACAATTGTAGAAAATCCCGACACACCCTGGTGCAAGCTCAACAACAAACAACACGTTCAATATCAACAAATTACACAATAAACAATCTGCGCCAGGGGTGGTCTTGACAGGGGTCTGGCGCAAGCAGCAAAACCATTAATTCACTAATTTTTAGACCATTACACAGACACCCGCATGCGCCAGGGTTTGTCCTGCCTTTGCGGATAAGCATTCAAAAAAAATATCGTATTGTCATCTGTTCTTCGTATCTTTGTACGTTTGATTTTATAGAACGACAGAAATGGACAATCACGCTTTACTCGCAGTATCTCCGGTCGACGGAAGATATGCACGCCAGACAGGACCTTTAAGTGAATATTTCAGCGAATATGCTCTCATACGGTACAGAGTGCGCGTCGAGATTGAGTATTTCATCGCATTGTGCGAAATCCCTCTCCCGCAGCTCGCGGACTTCGACCACGGCAAGTTCGGGACATTGAGGGACATCTACCGGAATCTGACCCCGGACGATGCTGCAAAAGTAAAGGATATCGAGAAAGTTACAAACCATGATGTCAAGGCCGTCGAATATTTCATCAAAGAGAAGTTCAAAGGGCTCGGCATCGAGAAATGGGGGGAATTCGTCCATTTCGGTCTGACTTCACAGGATATAAACAACACTTCCGTTCCGCTTTCCCTCAAGGAAGCCATCGAGAATGCCTATCTGCCTCTGATGAACGAAGTCCTGGATACTATAAAATCGATGGCAGAACAATGGAAAGACATCCCGATGCTTGCCAAGACCCACGGACAGCCGGCCTCCCCTACCCGTCTGGGAAAGGAATTCAAGGTATTCCAGGTCAGGATTGAAGAACAGCTCAGGCAGCTTTCCCTGCTCAGCTATCCCGCAAAATTCGGCGGAGCCACCGGAAACATGAATGCGCACAAGGTCGCTTACCCTCAAATAGACTGGATTTCCTTCGGTGACAGGTTCGTCTCATCCCTCGGGCTCAAAAGGTCATTCCCGACAACCCAGATAGAGCATTACGACAACCTGGCGGCCATATTCGACAACGTCCGCCGCATCAACACCGTCCTCATTGACATGAGCCGCGACATCTGGACATACATTTCAATGGAATATTTCCACCAGAAAGTCAACAAGAACGAGGTAGGTTCTTCTGCCATGCCGCACAAGGTAAACCCTATCGACTTTGAAAATGCAGAAGGCAATCTGGGAATGGCAGATGCGGTATTCACACATCTGTCGATGAAACTTCCGGTTTCCCGTCTCCAGAGAGACCTCACGGATTCCACAGTGCTCAGGAACATCGGCGTTCCTTTCGCACACACGATGATAGCATTGAACTCATTGAAGAAAGGACTCGGCAAACTGATCCTCAATGAACCTGCGATAAAGGCGGACCTTGAAAGGAACTGGGCCGTAGTGGCGGAAGCCATCCAGACAATCCTGCGCAGGGAGAACTACCCTAACCCTTACGAGACGCTGAAAGCCCTTACAAGGACCGGGGAAGCCATAAACCATCAGACCATAGCCGATTTCATCGAAACGCTGAATGTCAGCGAAAGCGTCAAAGAAGAACTCAGGGCCATTTCCCCTATGACCTATACAGGATTCTAAAAACCGGCGGCACATTCTCATGAAGTTCTTCCTGAAACTGCTATTCATATTTTTCATCACGGTCAGCATGCAGCCGGCCGTGTATTGTGCGACATCCCCATCTGATACCTTGCTTGTATCCCAGCTTGAAACAGTCGAGGTGCATGTAGACAGCACTATCCGTACAAGGCAGCAGAGACTCAGGGTATTCTTCACCTATATCTGCCAGCACAGGGAAACCGCAGAGACAGGCTCGCCTGCTATTCCGGATATAGACTGCCGCACGGGCATGACATGCCTTGCCGGCGACATGCTCCGGACACATGAACATACTCAGGAAACACTCCACATAACCTGCACACTGCTTATATAGCGGCACCAGACAAGCCGCAGGAGGGCGACTCAAAAGGGCAATTTCCGCATTACGCTTGAAATTCCTCCTTTTGCGTCACCCCTTTCCCGTAATATATTGTAAATCAAAAAAAATAACCATTTCAAATATACGAATAATGAAATCCAGCAAACTGATGCTCAAAGCATTCACTTTGTCCTGCCTTGCCGTGGTTTCAGCTACAGGCTGCCGCGAAGGAGGGACAACCGTATCATCGGAAGACAGGAACATCCCTGTCAGGAAACTCTATCCTGAATCTATTGAAGTACCGAGGTCCTTTGTAGCCGACATCCAGGCAATCCAGTTCGTAGAAGTAAAATCCAAAGTTGGCGGATTCATAAAGGAAATCCATGTCGATGAAGGCCAGGAAGTCAAAAAAGGCGACGTGCTTTTCAAACTTGACGCAATCGAATATTACGAAGCCGTGAGGGAAGCGGAAGCAGCCTTGAGACAGGCAGAGGCCGAATATCAGATGACGGCATACGATGTTGACCGCATCAGCAAGCTGGTGGAAAAGGAAATACTGGCGGACGTGAGGCTGAAGCAGGCGCAGGCGGAACTGGCCGTGGCGGAACTTGAGGTCGAACAGGCGAAAGTCAAGATGCAGAGGGCCCAGCTCGACTACAACTACACCACCATAACCGCCCCGATCGACGGATACGTTGACAGGATACCGTATAAGGTAGGAAGTCTCGTCGGCACGGAAACCCTGCTCACCAACATAAGCAACGTGGCGGAAGTATTCGCCTACTTCAAGATGAACGAAACCGAGTACCTGAAATTCCGCAGGGCAATCATCCGCGGAGAAGAAGATGCCAGAGCTGATACCGTACAGCTGGTCCTGGCGGACGGGACTCTCTACGAGCATCCGGGAATAGTGGAGACTGTCGAGGGAGATTTCGAAAGACAGACCGGCTCTATCGCATTCAGAGCCCGTTTCCCGAACCCTGAAGGACTTCTCAAACATGGCGTATCAGGAAAAATCAACATGATGACAAAGATGGATGACGTTTACCTGATACCGCAGCAGGCTACTTTCGAGATACAGGAATTCACATACGTGTACACCATAAATGACGAGAATGTAGCCAAGGTACGCAGCTTCGAGCCGCTGGCCAGATTCAACGGATACTATGTAGCCGAAAACTTCGAGCCAGGGACAGAAATAGCATATTCGGGTATCCAGAGGCTGAAGGACGGCATGAAGATAAAGCCGGTCGAAACTTCCGGAACGGACAGCGGGGAAACGGAAGACACCGCAGCCGATGAAGAAACCGACACCAATACAGAAGAATAGCAGGCCATGTTCAAGATGTTTATCAAAAGGCCGATACTCTCGGCCGCCATCTCAGTGCTCATAACATGCCTGGGATTGATTGCGCTCAACTCCCTGCCTATCACGCAGTTTCCAGACATCGTACCACCTTCGGTCACGGTCACTGCACGATACACGGGAGCCAGTGCGGACGTAATGTCGAAGACCGTGGCAACGCCTCTGGAACGGGCTATCAACGGAGTGCCTGGCATGACATACATGACCACCGTCTGTACCAACGACGGTATGTCGCTCACTACCATTTACTTCCAGGTAGGCACGGATCCGGACGTAGCTGCCGTGAATGTACAGAACAGGGTATCCACCATCCTTGACGAGCTTCCGGAAGAAGTCATCAGGGCCGGTGTCGTCACGGAAAAGGAAGTGAACAGTATGCTCATGTACCTGAACATTTTCAGTACGGACAGCACGCATACTGAAAAATTCGTCTACAATTTCGCGGACATCAATATCCTGCGCGAACTCAAACGTATAAACGGAGTAGGTTTCGTCGAGATAATGGGCCGGCGGGACTACGCCATGCGTGTGTGGCTCAATCCTGACAGGCTGGCGGCATACGGGATGTCCCCCCAGGATGTGACCGAAGCAATCCGCAGGCAGAACGTAGAGGCCGCTCCGGGAAAAACCGGAGTCAGCTCCGACAAGCTCCCGCAGCAGCTGCAGTATGTCCTCCAGTACACAGGTAAATTCAGCACACCTGAAGAATACGGTGAAATAGTCCTGAAAGCGCTTCCTGACGGCTCCCTGCTACGGCTTGCGGATGTGGCGGACATAGAATTCGACTCCGAGGACTACAAGATGGTCTCAATGACGGACGGAAAACCGTCTGCTTCCATCATGATAAAGCAGCGCCCCGGCTCCAATGCACGTGAAGTCATCAACGACATCAAGGCCAAGATGGCGGAAATCAAGGAAAGCAGTTTCGTCCCGGGAATGGACTACAACATTTCCTACGACGTATCGCGCTTTCTGGATGCTTCCATATCATCTGTACTCAGGACACTCGTGGAAGCGTTCCTGCTCGTGTTCCTAGTGGTGTTCATCTTCCTGCAGGACTTCCGATCGACGCTGATTCCGGCGATTGCCGTACCTGTCTCACTGGTAGGTACATTCTTCTTCATGCAGGCACTGGGATTCTCCATAAACATGCTGACGCTCTTCGCACTGGTACTTGCCATCGGTATTGTAGTGGACAATGCGATTGTGGTAGTCGAAGCCGTGCATGTGAAAATGCACGACCAGGGACTCTCTCCGTACAAGGCCTCTGTCGCGGCTATGAAGGAAATCGGAGGGGCTATTGTCTCCATCACGCTCGTCATGTCGGCAGTGTTCATACCTGTCGCATTCATGCAGGGCAGCGTCGGGATATTCTACAGGCAGTTCTCGCTGACATTGGCCGTGGCCATTATAATATCCGGTATCAACGCACTTACGCTCTCACCTGCCCTTTGCGCTGTCCTCATCAAGAGGAAAAAGGAAGGAGAGCAAAAGAAGAAAGGACCCCTTTCCAGGTTCTTCGGCTGGTTCAACCGGAAATACGATGCCCTTGAAGGAGCATATTCCAGGAGTCTGGGACGTTTCCTCAGGAAAAAGAGATATACGGTTCTGGTTTTCCTGCTTTCTGTCGCCGGAGTAGTGGTCATATCGATGTTCCTGCCGTCAGGGTTCATCCCTAACGAGGACCAGGGAATGATCTATGTCAACGTCGACTCCCCTCCGGGTGCCACACTCGAGCGTAGTGAAGCCACACTCAACAAGATACAGGCAGAACTGCTGCCGCTCGAGGAAGTCGAGAACATTTCCACTCTGGCCGGCTACAGCCTTATGACCGAGACAGAAGGGGCAAGTTTCGGAATGGGTATGATCAACCTCATTCCATGGGACCAGAGGGACAAGACCGTCTATGAACTGATGAAGGACTATGAGGAAAGGGTCTCGCACATCAAGGATGCCGACATCCAGTTCTTCCTGCCGCCTACCGTTCCGGGATTCGGAAATGCCAGCGGGTTCGAGCTGAGGCTTCAGGACAAGACATCAGGAACGTTCCAGGACCTGGACAATGTGATCAAAGGATTCATCGAAAAGCTTGAGGCCGACCCGAGAATAGAAGGAGTCAGCACCGGCTTCAATCCGAATTTCCCTCAATACATGCTGAAAGTGGACCTGCAGAAAGCGGCCAAACTAGGAATAAACATAGATGAGGCGATGGAAACACTCCAGAGCTATATCGGAAGTTTCTATTCGTCCAACTTCGTGAGATTCGGACAGATGTACAAGGTGATGATGCAGGCGTCGCCAGAATACAGAATGAACCCTGACGACGTGTTCCGCTTCTTTGCAAAGAACACCCAGGGACAGATGGTGCCTTACTCCAACTTCCTGACAATGGAAAGGGTCTACGGGCCGAGCCAGATTACAAGATACAACATGTTCACCTCGGCCCTGATAACCGGGGATGCCGCAAGCGGAGTCAGCTCCGGTGAAGTCATCCAGGCTGTAGAAGAAATAGCAAAGGACTATCTCCCGCGCGGCTACGATATCGAGTGGTCCGGAGTGACCAGAGAGGAGAAGGAGAGCGGAGGACAGACCATGATGATATACGGAATATGTCTGCTGTTCGTGTTCATCCTGCTGTCAGCGCAATATGAAAGCGTATTCCTTCCGTTCCCTGTTATCCTCTCGCTTCCTGCCGGAGTGTTCGGGTCATACCTGTTCCTACAGATGCTCGGCATAGAAAACAACATATACGCCCAGGTTGCTCTGGTCATGCTGATAGGCCTGCTCGGAAAGAATGCCATCCTCATAGTGGAAATGGCGTCCCAGTTCCGCAGACATGAAGGCATGCCGGTAGCCGAGGCCGCACTGAAAGGCGCAGTGAGCCGTCTGAGACCTATTCTCATGACTTCCTTTGCATTCATCTGCGGTCTGATTCCACTCATTTTCGCCCACGGAGCCGGAGCTCTCGGAAACAGGTCGATAGGAACCGCTGCAGCCGGCGGCATGCTTGTCGGAACCCTTATCGGTCTGTTCCTGATACCAGGACTGTATGTGATATTCGAGAAAATCGGCGGAAGATTCGCCAAAAACAAAGAGGAAGAAGATGAAGACGATGAATAGAATTATGATACTTGCCGCTGTTTCCATGGCAGCGGCCTGTACCCCGGCCGTAGAACTGACAGACAGCACCATAGAACTTCCGGACAGCTATAGCACGGCCGCTTCGGCCGATACGCTTACAATAGCCGACATGTCCTGGGAGGAATTCTTCCCGGATACGGTACTGCAGAGGCATATACGGACAGCCCTGGAAGGCAACTACTCTTTCCGCAGCTGTCTTGACAGGGTAAGGCTTGCAGAAAACGAGCTCCGGACGGCAAGACTCGGATACTGGCCGTCAGTCTCGGCCGGACTTTCCGCAGGTCTGGAAAGGTTCGGAGAATACACCATGGACGGTGTAGGGAACGCGACCACCAATACGCCCGATCTTGACCGGTCGAAACACATTCCGGACCCTTATCCTGATTTCGGGCTCGGGCTCTCGTTCAGCTGGGAAGTGGATCTGTGGGGCAAGGTAACCCAGAAGAAAAGAGCGGCACTGAGCAGATGGACGGCATCCAGAGAAGCGGCCTCATTCGCCCAGTCCATCCTTGTCTCAGAGATTGCCATGACATACTTCGACCTGGTGAATCTGGACATGAAGCACCAGATCACGACTGCAGCCATAGACTTCATCGCCAAGTCATGCGAACTCACCGAAGACCTGAAAGATGCGGGAGAAATGACGCAGCTTGCAGTAGACCAGTTCAAGGCCAGGCTGCTGGAACTCAAAGGGGAACTTCTGGATACCGAAAACCGGATTTCCGCTATGGAGCGGGCCCTCTGCCTGCTTATGGGCAAGTTCCCAGAGCATGTCGACAGGAGAGACTTCTACGAGCTGCGTGAAATGCAGTATCCGGGCGACATCGGGATTCCGGATCTGCTCCTGACACGCAGGCCGGATATCCGGGAAGCCGAAATGACACTCGCTGCCGCAGACTGCGACATCAAAGCGGCACGCAGGGCCTTCTATCCTGGTCTCAGAATCGGAGGCAGCGGAGGGTTCGATGCTTTTGACATCGGGAAATTCTTCCTTGCACCCGCCTCCCTGGCATACGAAATCGCTGCCGGACTGACCTCACCTGTATTCAACGCCGGACAGATCAGGAATGAATATTCAAACGCGATTGTCCGCAGGAACATTGTAGTGAACAGCTACAAGGAAACCGTAGTCAGGGCGTACTCCGAAGTAGCCGGGCTTATCGAGAGCAATGAGAACATCATGAAGCGTATCTCAGTGAAAAAAGAAGAAATGCGGACAGGTAAAAAGGCCACGGACAGTGCCAACGAGCTGTTCAGAATGCAGTTCATAGGGTATCTGGAAGTGCTGTCGGCAGACAGGGACTACTTTGAATGCTGCGAGTCGTACGTAGGTCTGGAAATAGAAAGAATGAAGCTTCAGGCAGACCTGTACAGGGCTCTGGGAGGAGGAGGCTTTACCCAGCCGGAACCTTCTACGGCTCTATGATATAGACGTCATCGCCCGGTTCTGCAAAATAGAATTCCTCTCTTGCGAATTCTTCGAGCGTATCACGATCGGATGTGAGCATCTTTATACGGTGTTCCATCCGGTCGATTTCTTCATTGTACATCCGGATCTGCTTCTCCTGCCGGTGTATCTCCATGCCGGAACGTATCCACCGGATGACATTGGTCCCCGGCTTGAAAAACATTATGAATACAAAAATGCATGTCACTACCACCGCGTATTTGAAAAATCCGCCGTGGGGACCGTTGAATATTTTACCGGGCCATCTCACTTTATTCTGGTTACTTGAAGATTTCTACGCAAAAATAGTTAATTTTGAAAGATTTTTGGCCCAAGGAAAAGCCAAAATGACAACAAAACTTACAACACATTAAAATACAATCAAAATGAAACCAACACTACTTGTACTTGCTGCCGGAATGGGAAGCCGTTACGGCGGATTGAAACAGATGGACGGACTCGGTCCAAACGGTGAAACCATCATCGACTATTCTATCTATGATGCCGTACAGTCCGGATTCGGCAAAGTCGTCTATGTAGTAAGGAATTCTTTCAAAGAACAGTTCGAGCAGCTTGTAAAGGAAAAATACAGTCATGTGAAATGCATTGACGGCACTCCTCTTCAGTTCGAGTTCGTAATTCAGGAACTGGACAAGATACCTGCAGGATATACCCTCAACCCGGAAAGGCAGAAACCGTGGGGTACGGCACATGCCGTGCTCATGGCCAAGGACGTCATCAAGGAGCCATTCGCCGTCATCAACGGAGACGACTACTATGGCAAGGAATCTTTCAGGATTCTCGCCGACTGGCTAAGGGCTCATGAAAATTCTACAGGACGCTACTGCATGGTAGGTTTCGAACTCGACCATACCCTCTCTGAATCCGGCGGAGTGTCAAGAGGGATCTGCAAGGCCGACGGAGAACATATCCTTACGCATGTAGAAGAACACCACAACATAGCCAAGGAAGCCGACGGCAAAGTATATGGTGACAACAGCAAGGGCGAGAAAGTAGAACTGGACGGCAAGGCACTGGCTTCCATGAACATGTGGGGATTCACCCCTGACTACTTCGAGAAGAGCGGGAAGATTTTCGAAGATTTCATCGACAAGAACATAAACGAGCTGAAGGCAGAATTCTACATCCCTTACGCCATCGACTGCATGATCAAGGACGGGAGCGCAAAGACAGAGCTTCTTTCCACCCCGTCACACTGGTTCGGAGTTACTTTCAAGGAAGACAGGCCGGGAGTCGTAGCGAAATTCCAGGAATTCGCCGACAAGGGAGTCTACCCGACACCTCTTTACAACAAATAGCCGTATGCCTGGATTTTTCCGCCGTTCAAACAGCAGGTCGTATGACCTGCTTTCCAGTTTTTCATTCTATGTACCGGGAATCGGAGGGACGCTCATACTGCTGGTGATGCTGCTGATCGGGGCCTGTCTGGGAAATCTGGCGACAGCTCTGCTGATGTTCCTGACCGATGTACAGACAGCGCAGGACTACGGCATGCTGCTGTCATATCCGGCAATGTTCCTGCCGCCTATATGGTATGCATCATACCAAAGCCGGAGAAACCAGTTCTTCGATCCGGGCTATGCCCTGGACAGCAATCATTTCGGAAGGCTGAAAGGATGGGGTGCCGCCCTGATGGCGGCTGTGGTGACTCTGGCAGGAAGCATGATTACGGATCCTGTCGTGTCCGCGCTGCCGCCTATGCCGGAATGGCTGGAGGCATCTTTCGAACAGATGCTTCAGAACAGCCCGCTATGGGTGACAGTGGTCTCCACCGTGATATTCGCCCCTATATTCGAGGAATGGCTGTGCCGGGGAATGGTGCTCAGAGGGCTTATGCAGAAAGTGCATCCTGCATGGGCCATGATCATTTCATCCGTATTCTTCGCCTTCATCCATCTGAACCCGTGGCAGGCGATTCCGGCTTTCGTTCTCGGAATGCTTTTCGCCTATGTCTACTATATGACCGGCTCGCTGAAGCTCACCATGCTCATGCACGCGGTAAACAACGGAGCTTCGGTCCTGATGAGCCAGACACAGGTGGCAAAAGAACTCGGTACGGACGCATCCCTGCTTGAAATTCTGGACAAGTGGCAGTATATCGGACTGATGGCCGCAAGCCTGTTCATCATCGTGGTTTTCATTGACATCGTAAGGAAAAACATCCCTCTCGAATCAGAACGAGGGAACTGCGATGTCATCAACCCTGACGAAACATAGGACGAAAACTCCCATTAGTGGTAAGAACAGACAAGAGACCGGTCCAAACTAATGAGCCGGTCTCTTTTTCATTGTCTTTTCTTTCTCAATCACAAAAAAACCTGAAGGGAAGTATTTTTTGAGGGGGCATTTTTTAATAATTCTTATTATTTGGAAGAAATGACATAAGATGCTCATTTTAAGGTATTCTAAATACATGTTGAACCTAATGGCATATACCATGAAAAGAATTATTGTCATGGTTGCATTACTGGCAACGATAGTGTTGCCATCATGCGATAACGAATCCGAGCGTACTCCGAGGACGGAATTGGAAGCACTGATACAGAACCTGATGCGAGATTATGACGGGCAAGTGGATATGGAGGCTTTTCTGACGGATGCACAAAAAGGCGTCTGGTTCATCAGTGACTATGAATTTTACCTGGCTAATGGTGAAATTAAAGGTCCCCTCGATGGCGCATCCCTTCTCAGCCCCATGATGTTGTTTCCAGACGGGACATGTCGTTATTTCATATGCGTAATGCCTGCCCCGATGGTCTATTCAGATTCATGGCGATGGAACGTGAGCACCCGACATGAGAACACGATTGAAATCTTTAATTCCGAAAGCGAAAATCCGATCCCGTCATTGCTCGAGCTGTGGTATTACAAGGACGGCGTGTTTATCATGAAGGGGAAAGGAGCGATTACCAGCTACACTTCCAATGATACGGCGTCTGTAGACTATTGTCTTATAGTCGGTCATATTGCAACCGATACGGAGACAGTAAATCAGTATTTGTCCTATGGCCCATATAATGAGGAATATCCATATTATCGTGATAACGACAGCCGGCCGGATCGTTGATCTGACCGGCCATCATTTCGCCTTATTGCAAAATACAGCAATGGGGTCTATTGCCTTTCTTCGATAATGCAGTCCGCAGGGGCTTCGATGTTCTGATCAATAGTCACAGAACCGATTGAGTCTGCCGTTATGCGGCCTGATGTAGGATTCTTGATATTGGTGATTGCCCCTCTGATATCGGCCCGGAGGGTCGAATACTCGAAGGCCCTGTCGCAGGACGGGTCGAAAGTGCAGTTCTCCAGCACCAGGTCATGTGCATGGCACAGAGGCTGCTCTCCGGAGATATGGCAGTTCACGAGCCTGAGGTTGCGCGAGTGCCAGCCCAGATATTCCCCGTGGAGTTCGGAATCATAGATGGTCACATTCTCCACTTCCCAGAAGGCGTCCTTGGTGGTGATTTTCGCATTGCGGATCTCGGCATTCTTCACATACTGGAAAACATATTTGCTGTCGCTCTCCAGTCCGTCGACACGGATATCGTTGCTGAACATGAACGGGTATGTACCCCCATGGAGTTTCAGGTTCCGGATATTGATGCCGGTGCAGCGCCAGAAGACCTCGTCCGCGTCGTTCATGACGACATTCTCTATGTCTATATCGTTCATCTCGCGGAACATCTTCGGGGCGTCGATCACCGTATCCGACATTTTAAGATGGCCGGAGTACCACAGGGCGGAACGGCCTCCTACGGCGAAATAGCAGTCCTTGATAGTGAAGCCGTGGACATGCCAGAAAGGATAATTTCCCTCGAACCGGCAGTTTGTAGCCACTATATTGCTGCATTTCTTGATGGCGGATTCGCCTTCGCGGACAGTCACATTGTCCAGATGTACGTCGTGGACGGCAAAAAGCGGACGTTCACCGCCGAATTCCTTATCTTTTATCAGTTGCATAAGCTTCGTCTTTTATTTTTAGAGTTCGTTTACAATCACGCTGCAAATATACATTCTTCCGGATTTTTTCAAACTAAATGCATTACCGAATGTATAACCCGGATTACGGTTGTTCATTGTATCTGCTCTTGACCGATATTTTGCCGATATTTGCAAAATGATTATTAATATTGTACCCGATTTAACATTAAAAACGACAAGAAGTGAAAACAACTGATCTGATGGCGGCACTGGCCGGTCTGATGCTCCCTGTTTCCGGAATCGCGGCATGCGCAGGACAGGACATCGAAAAAAACGAAAGCACTGATACCGCAGGCAAATATTCCAACCCGGTACTGGACAGGAGCGTCCCCGACCCGACTGTAATAAGGACAAAAGACGGGACATACTATATGTACGGTACGGAGGACACCCGTAACATCCCGATATTCAAATCGAAAGACATGGTGGACTGGACATTCGCCGGCACCGCGTTCACACAGGAGAGCAGACCGTCATGGGACAACCCCGAGGGCAAGAAACACAGTCTCTGGGCCCCCGAAATAAGATATATAGACGGCAAATACGTGCTCTACTACTCATGGGCGAGGTGGGGAGACGAGTGGGAAAGCAATGTGGGCGTCGCCGTATCTGCATCCCCGGAAGGACCATTCGAAGATCTCGGCTGCCTGATAGACGCCAATGCACCTGAAATCAATGTACGGAATTCCATTGACCAGTTCTATATTGAAGACAACGGGAAACATTATCTTTTCTGGGGCAGCTTCAGCGGGATATATGTTGTGGAACTGGAAAGCGACGGACTGTCCGTCAAGCGGGACAAGGACGGAATGCCGGTCCTTAAACAGCAGGTCTGCGGAACGGCCTTCGAAGGCGTCAATATATACAAAAAGGGAAAATACTATTATCTGTTCGCTTCCGTAGGCGCATGCTGCAACGGGGCCAACAGCACATACAAGACCGTCGTAGGCAGGTCGGAGAACATTCTCGGACCTTATGTAGACAAAAACGGAAAGAAAATGCTTGACAACGGCTATGAAGTCGTAATCCAGGGCGACGCTACGTGGGCCGGCCCCGGACACAATTCCATAATCCAGACCGATGACGCCGGACAGGAATGGATGATCTATCACGGCTACAGAAAAGCGGCTGCAGACAAGGGAAGGGTCGTCCTTCTGGACAAACTCCAGTGGGCGCAGGACGGCTGGCCTTACGTGGAAGGAAAAGCACCGTCTGAGAAGGCAGAGGCTCCTGTTATAAGATAAAAACGGCAATCGCAAATATCCCCCAGTATGTCATCCCAAGCGCGACCGAAGAATCTGTGTATGACAGACAACACGGAAAAACCGGAAAGGATCATAGTGCACGGAGCAAGGGTGCACAACCTCAAGAACATCGATGTAGAAATACCCCTGAACCGGATAACAGGAATAGCCGGAGTGTCAGGATCGGGGAAATCCTCGCTCGCGCTGGGAGTGCTGTATGCAGAAGGCTCAAGACGCTACCTCGAATCCCTCTCCACCTACACACGGAGAAGAATGACACAGGCGGCCAGGGCGGATGTGGATGATGTGCTGTATGTACCTGCGTCTCTGGCCATGCACCAGAGGCCCGGCATACCCGGGATACGCAGCACTTTCGGCACAGGGACAGAACTTCTCAACAGCCTGAGACTCATCTACTCCCGCCTTGCCAGCCACAGATGTCCGAACGGGCATTACCTGGAGCCTTCCCTGCATGTAGCCGCAGGTCAGGAGCTTGTCTGCCCCGTATGCGGAGAGCATTTCTATGCGCCGTCCGCAGAAGAACTTTCTTTCAACAGCCAGGGTGCATGTCCCAAATGCGACGGGACGGGGACAGTCCGCACGGTGGACGAATCCACTCTGGTTCCGGACGAGACGCTGAGTATCGATGAGGGGGCTGTCGCTCCCTGGAATACCCTGATGTGGTCGCTGATGACGGATGTATGCCGGGCAATGGGAGTACGCACTGATGTTCCGTTCAACCGGCTGACGGCCAAGGAAAGGGACATCGTTTTCCACGGACCGGCAGAAAAGAAACACATATTCTACAAATCCAAGAACACCAACCAGGCAGGAGAACTTGACTTCACTTACTACAATGCCGTCTACACCGTCCGGAACGCGCTTGCAAAAGTAAAGGACGAGAAAGGGATGAAGCGCGTGGAGAAGTTCCTCAAGACAGAGCAATGCCCTGAGTGTGGAGGTTCGCGTCTGTCGGAAGCCGCCCGTGCCCCGCTGGTGCGGGGGATTTCACTTGCCGAAGCCTGCAGGATGACCCTGAACGAACTGGTGGAGTGGGTCAAGGGCATTCCTCAGACTTTGCCTGAAGAAATGCGCCCCATGGCTGCAAGCATCTGCGAATCTTTCCTGGATGCATCCGTAAGGCTGCTTGATCTGGGTGTAGGCTACCTGAGTCTGGACCGTGCGGCCTCGACCCTTTCTACAGGTGAAAGACAGAGGATGCAGCTGGCCCGCGCAGTAAGGAACCGCACTACAGGGGTGCTGTATGTACTGGACGAGCCGTCCATCGGACTTCACCCGGCCAACATCGTCGGGCTTGCAGGAGTGATGAAGGACCTGATAGCCGACGGGAATTCCGTCGTGCTTGTAGACCATGACACTCAGATACTGTCAGTATCTGACCATATAATAGAGATGGGACCGGGCGCAGGATCGGCAGGAGGCCGGGTGATTGCCGAAGGCAGCATCCCTGAAATCATAAAGAATCCGGCTTCCCGGATAGGACCATTCCTGTCAGGCAAGGCAGATGTCAGGGCCAGGAAGCAGACCGAAGCATGTAAAATCTTCGAAAAAGGACGGATACACCTGTCTACCGGCCGGATACACACCGTACAACCGCTTGAAGCCGACATACCGAAAGGCCGTCTGACTGTGGTCACCGGTGTTTCAGGGTCAGGAAAAACGACACTCGTGCTTGAAAGCCTTATCCCCGGTCTTCAGGCATATATCGGAAAGAACCGGCTTCCGGACCATGTAAGGAAAGTCGAAGCCGATGGAATCCGTCAGGTCAAGCTAATCGACGCCTCCCCTATCGGTATCAATATACGTTCGACAGTCGCCACATACGCCAACGTTCATGACGAGCTGAGGAAAGTCTACGCAAAGACTGACGATGCAAAGGAGAAAGGGTACAAAGACGGGGATTTCTCCTACAACACAGGAAAGCTCCGCTGCCCCACCTGCGACGGGACAGGAGTCATCAGCCTGGATGTCCAGTTCCTGCCGGATGTGGATATACCGTGCCCTGACTGCCGCGGTTCGAGATACGCCAGGACCGCTTACCGGATCAGAAGGGAAAATGCCGCAGGAGAGTTCTATTCGCTTCCCGAGCTGATGGATATGGATATAAGCGATGCCCTTACGGCATGCAACGACCTGAAGACCGTCCGTCAGAGACTCCAGGTCCTGCAGGAGCTCGGACTTGGCTACCTCACACTGGGAGAAGAGACTCCCGGACTGTCAGGAGGTGAGGCCCAGAGGCTCAAGCTCGCAAGCGAAATGGGGCGTGGGCAAGAGGATTCCGTATTCGTGTTCGACGAGCCGACAATAGGGCTACATCCTTCTGACGTACAAACACTTCTGCAAGTATTCCAGAGTCTTGTCGACCACGGTGCCACTGTTATAGTCATCGAGCACGATCTGGATGTAATACGAAATGCCGACTATATCATCGACATGGGACCTGGCGGCGGAGAAGACGGAGGAAGGATAGTCGTAACCGGTACTCCGGAGCAGGTAAAGGCCTGCCGGGAAAGCGTCACGGGGAAATTCATCTGACAAGCATTTTAAAACAGATACAATCATGAAAAAGCTCATGGTGATAGATGCCTGCATGCGGGACGAGGCATCAAGGACAAGAAGGATACTCGGGCCGATAGTTGCAGAGCTTGGGAAAAGATATGAAATCGAGACCGTCCGACTTGACGGAGAGGATTATCAGTCAGTCGGGAGGAAGGTGCTCGCAGAGCGCAGTGGCGGCTATGTAGCCGAAGAAACCGTAGCTATGGCCAGGAAAATCGCCGATGCGGACAGGATAGTGATAGCGGCACCGTTCTGGGACATGAGTTTCCCGGCTATCATCAAAGTCTTCATAGAGAACATGTCGCTTTTCAACATTACATTCAGGGACAACGGGACAGACTTCGAAGGTCTTTGCCGCAGCGAAAAGGTGCTCTACATCACCACACGCGGCATGAATGTGCACACCGGAGACGCTCTGGACGCCGCCACTCCTTATATGAAAGCCCTTTCCACTCTGTGGGGCTGGGGCGAAGTCATCACCGTTGCAGCCGAGAACCTCGACTACAGCACTCCTGAAGAAATCGACAGGAAGATAGAAGCGGCTATAGCCGAAGGCCTGGAAATCTGCAAGAACTTCTAAAGGCCCTTACTTGATCAGCAATGTCCGTCAGCCGGAAAGACTACTCCGGTCTGGCGGCGTATTTCATCGAGCAGGAGCATCGTGTCCAAAGAGTTGCGGTGGCTGTTCAGAGCGGATTCCCGTTTTCCTGACTGTATCAGGCTTATGAATTCCGCCACTTCATAATAATACTCGTCCTTGTCAGTTACGGCAGAAATGTCGACGGGGTCGGACTTCCGGCCCTTTCCTCCGGAAACATTCTCCGCATGTGGGACAAAAGTCACCTTGCCTATCCTGTTTATCCTGTCGGCAATCACCGTCCCCTTCTCGCCCTGGATCTCTGTCGGCAGAAAGGAATCCGCTATCTTTGAATACATTACGGTCGCTTCCATACCTTCATACCGGAATACCGCAGTCCCCTGTCCGTCTGCGCCTGACGGAAGAAGCAGTCCGGACGCCCTGACTTCTACAGGCATACCGAAAAGTACCACCATCGGATAAATGGTATAGACACCGATATCCATCAGAGCCCCGTTGGAATATGCGGGGTTGAAAGCGTTCGGCAGCTCCCCTGCCTTGTACCTGTCATACCTCGAAGAGTACTGGCAGTACGAAGAAAAGTACCTGCGCACCTTGCCTATTCGTCCGACAGCTTCCCTCACGGCGGTGAAATTGGGCGTCATGACAGGCTTCATGGCTTCCATCAGGACCACTCCGTGCCGTTCCGCCGTCTCTATCATCTTCCTGGCTTCAGCGGCATTTGAAGCCAGAGGCTTCTCGCACAGCACATGCTTCCCGTGTTCCATGCAGAGGATGCTCTGGTCGGCATGACGGAAATTCGGAGTCGCGATATAGACTGCATCGACCTCAGGACTCGAGGCCATCTCCTCCAGCGATGTGAACAGATGCGGAATCCCGTGCCTGACGGCAAATGCCTGCGCCGTATCCATGCTTCTCGAGCACACGGCCGTAAGGGCGAACCTGCTGTCCTGCCGCGCCCCGTTTATCACCCAGTCGGTTATGAAATTGGTCCCGACCACCCCGAAACGTATTTTTTCCATGTCATGAAGCGGTTCAAGAATACACACAAAGGTACAGATAAAAAATTTTTTTTGCATTGTACAGTTATATTATTACCTTTGCACTGTACCACCGTAGTGGTACAGCATAAAAGTTAATCATTAAAACATTGGCAATCACATCATGACAGAACTGAAAGACATGTCCTACTGGTACGATCCCGGCAAGACTGTAATCAAAGACGTATCCGTGGAGATAGCCGACGGCAGGATATACGGCCTGCTCGGGCTCAACGGTTCCGGGAAAAGCACATTGCTCAAACTGATGGCCGGACTGCTGTTCCCGAAGAAGGGGCAGGTTCTGTGCAACGGGGAAACCACCGGCTCCAGAAAACCTGAGACGCTTCAGGACATAGCGTTCATGCCGGCTGAACTGAGCCTGTACAAGGAGAGCCCGGCCAGGTTCGCAGCCCTGAATTCGGTGTTCTACCCACGATTCAGCCGGTCCGTACTGGATGACTGCATGAAAGAATTCGGCATTGACCCGGAAACGAGTGACCTGACAAAGCTGTCACTGGGCTACCAGCACAGGTTCATGCTCAGTTACCTCCTTTCCCTGGGGACAGGGCTCATTCTTCTGGACGAACCGCTCAACGGAATGGACATGCCGTCCAGGAACATCTTCAGGAAACTGCTCATGAGACACTTAAGGGATGACCAGACCGTCGTCGTTTCCACGCACATAATGAATGATGTCGAGAATATTGTCTCAGATATAATCATCGTCAGGAATGACGGTTCACTGTTCTGCGACTCGCTGGAGTCCCTGGCCCGGAAATACTCCTATGGCATTTCCGCGTCTCCGGAAGGGGCTCTGTATTCCGAGAACTGCGCGGAAGGGTTCAGGGTGCTGAAAGAAAACACGGACGGAAGCGAATGTGACATACCCGTAGAAATATTGTTCAACGCTGTAACAAAAGGAGTCATAAAATGAAGACATTCAGTTTCAGAAGGATGCTGCTGTTCAGCCGCCTGCAGCTATGTGAGATTTATGGAAAGAACGCAAAGAGGATCTTCTCGATATCTCTCTGGATGACAGCGGCGCTATGTGTCCTTGCCCTGCTACTTAACGGCGGGCGGCCGGGCGACAGCGCGGGAGCTGCAGAAAGCATTACCTTTATAACAGCGGCGGTATTCTCGATGGGATTCTATGCAGACCTTGTGGGCCTGAGACTCATGGTCCCGGCCTCGGCGGCAGAAAAGTTCGGGGCATTTTTCCTCAACTTATTGGTTGTAATGATAATCTCCGTAGCTATGGCCGCGACTGCCGGGTCAGCCATCATCTCGATAGTATCACTGTTCAGCGACTCTCCCGACAGCGGGCCTGTCATCCTCTTTTTCAGGAAAGGCTTTGACTGGCATGCCCTCGTCAATCTCCTGATAGTCCCTTTATTTACCTGGCTCGCAATGTTCGGTGCTGTAAGGAAAAGATTCGGGACGGGCGTTTTCTGGTCAGTCCTCGCAGGATACTTCATACTGCTGTTCATACCAGGCATACTCCGGCAGGCCGGTATATTGGAACGAGAGACTGCACGCATTCTATCCGCATGCATCACCACAGTGCTGGTCATAGTATCTTTAATATGGTCATACCGGCTGCTTAAGAAAGCCGAACTCGATTCCCGTGACAATGACTGATTTCAGACAGGACAAAGCCATATACCGTCAGATGTCCGACAGGCTCTGTGACGATATCCTCTCCGGAAGATACAACGCCGGGGACAGGATCCCGAGTGTCAGGGAACTGTCAGAAATGCTGGAGGTGAACACCAACACAGTTGTGCGTGCCTACGACCAGCTTACCCGCCAGGGCATCGTATTCACCCGGCGCGGCATGGGCTACTTCGTATCGGAAAACGCCCGCGACATCATCATGGAAAACAAACGGAAGGAATTCATGGAAGAAAAGCTGCCGGACCTTTTCCGCCAGATGAAACTTCTCGGAATCCCGATAGAAACAGTGGAGAAGCTGTGGGAAAATCTTCATGACGATTGATTTTCCTCCACTTGCCCCGGGTGCGCGGATTCACATCATGAATAACAGTTTGCGAGGAAGCACATGGGATTTTGCCAGGACTAACAGATTTTGCACAAACAAACCGCACCATGCGAGAGGGGCGAGGGAGATGGGAGTAATAGTATGGACAAACAAATCCTTTTGGGGTTCGAAAACGGTTTAGTTAAAATACCGACGCGAGACCGGTAGAATTTTCCGTATAAAAATACATTCTCTGACATGTCAGCACAAGTCGAACCGGTGAAATGCGGTATAGAATCGCTGAAACCGATACAGACAGTTCACCGGCATAAAATGACGGTCCGCAGATTAATCTTGACAAAAACCGTAATGCTGCCTACAATTGTACCGGAAAGTTTTCCGAAGTGATTTCGCAGACTTTCCAGTTATTAGTTATACATATGTGGTAAAACATTAAAACACAAAAGTTATTAATTTAGTTAGTCATGAACGCCCGGCGTCCGCTGTTATTGCGCACGTCGGGCGTGTTTCTTTTTATTCCTTTACATGGGGCTGATGACTTCATTCCTGTCCAAGGACGTGGACAAAATCCAGTATCAGGACACCGTCCGCAGCCGAGGGATCTGCAGGGTTCTTCAGGCAGATTTCTCCGCTTCCTCCGGTCGGTCGAAATGACAAATGGGGGCGCCTTCATGAGGGTGGCAGTTCTTCGGTGAACCATTTAAATTTTTGCACCCGTATTTTATTTTTAACGTTCACCGTATCCGGGATTCTGTTCCGCAACCATCCGGATGTCTTCTACCTGTTCGTAAGGCTTGATTCTTCTGTCTTCAAGATAAATATGACAAAGCGTATAAACCAATGCTTCCAAGGTCTGCTGACGGACTTTCGGTTTCAATTGGCATTCCCAGACCGTGATGCAATGCCAGCCCATTGATGCAAGTTTCCTCTGTTCTTCCTTGTCTCTGGTTCTGTTCCGCTCTATCTTATTCTTCCAGAATTCCGTATTGGTTTTGGGCAGGACATAATACCTGCACCCTTCATGCCCGTGCCAGAAACAGCCGTTCACGAAAATGACCGACCGATACTTCCGGAGCACCAAATCAGGATGTCCCGGAAGTCGTGAATCATTCAATCTATATCGGAATCCACGGCTGAACAAAAACTTCCGTACCAGCAATTCCGGCTTCGTATCCCGCCCTTTTATTGCTGACATACAACGGTGCCTCTGTTCTTGCGTGAGTTTGTCCATATCTTTCAGATGTCGTCAGGTTCTTTCAAAAAATCTTCGTAATCACCGTCTATTATTCTCCACGTTCCATTCTTCCGGCCCCCTTCTCTGTACCGGATTTTGCACAAACAAACCGCACCATGCGAGAGAGGCCGGGGTGATTGGACTGACGGTGGTAACAGATAGGGCCTTATTCCATGATTCTATCTATACGCCCGGTAATCAGCTCTGCATACTTGTCTTTAAGTTCATCATTCAGAAATGAATTGCCGATAAACTTTTTCATTTCAGGCAAAAGTCTCACATATTTGCCTATAAGATGTTCAATAGTCTTCTGCTCAACCCCCATTGTCAAACCGGAGGTAATAAAATCCTGGCGTTTCAGTCTCTTCTTTTTCCCATTCAAGGTCAAGGCCAACTCCTCATCGTCTTTCGGATTCAAGATTACGGCATTCAGCATATCGTAAGCCGGGGTCAGACGTATATTGCCATCATGCGGTTCATACAAAGAAAAATTCTTCAGATGCATATCATTGTTCCCGGTAATCCATGAAAACAATATTACTTCAAAAAAATTGGTAACGTCCATTTTCGGCATTGAAGAATATTGCCCTATCGCCTTGGCAATACGTTCATAACTGCTTTTATATTTATGCTCGGTCTGCCTTTCTGTCAGCTGGCACATATCTTCCATAGCCACCTTTTCACCGGTACTTGAGCGGTCAATCCTCCTTGTCAGATAACACAGACTATTGTCAGCCATACGCATCAGCGTATGCGGAACTACGTCGATTTTAGCCAATTCTGCCAAATGCATGGTCAGGTCTTCAGTTTCCGGCATCTGGTCAAATTGTATTGTTTGAGGTTTACATATAAAGCCTCCCCATAGGCCCACAATAGTCAACCGTTGGTTTCCTTCATATTCATTAAGATGCAAGGACAATTTCGGCTGTACACCGGTGAGGGAAGTCTGGTCTTTGATGACCTGTATGGCCAGTTCTTCCAATTCCCCACAACTGTAATCCAGAGTCGGGACTTTATCCGTGCCAAAGAATTTCTTTGCACACTTGGCGTGAAAATCCTTCTCTCCCTTTTCAAGCGTACTGTAACAAAACAAACATTTACACATTTACTCTTTCCTCCTCAACTACCGGTTCAACACTTACGGCTCCTATACAGTCCTTACAGCAAAGCAGTAACAGGGACATTCTGTCAAGCATACTGATATCCGTGTTACGCAATGCTACGTCCAGTAGCCATCCCTCTGGTATAAGACCATCAAAGAAAGGGAAAAGCACATTGCTTCTGTAAACCTCTTCCCGCAAAGGCATAGTCAGGCTGACAGGTCTCGCTTCATCCGATGTCAGATATTCCGGAAGATAATAGAATTCATAACCGTCATCTCCTTCTGTAAGGACTCCTGCCAATACATTCTTATAATATATATTTGCCTGTTTCATCGCTGCTTGTTTTGTTTCGGTTGAGGCGTCATTTCATAATTGAAGAAATCAAGCAATTGATTTACTTTGTCAAGGCGTAATGTAGATTTGCCTTGTTCCAGATCACGGACAAACCGTAGTCCGACACCGGATTTGACAGAAAGATCCTCCTGCGTCATATTGAATTGCTTACGCAATGATTTTACAGTAGCGGAAAGAATATTCATATACCCAATTATATCTGTTCGGGTACAAATATACTAAACATTTTACGATTATATCATATTGGGTATAAATCATACCATCAAGACTATTTTATACCCGTTATGATATAAAATGTCCACATTACCAGTTTATACTCCGAATCATTCCTTTTCAAGCATAAAAAAGGCACCCTAAAAAGGTGCCTCAGTAAGTTTATTTCGAAGTTTGAAGCCTCTGAAATGACGTTTTCGCTGTTAGTACTCCTCCTCGTTGAAGAAATTTATATACGTTGATTATCAGCGCATTATACAATAACCAATGAAATTTACGCAAACAAACCGCACCGTCTGAGACGGTCTGAGGCGATAGAAGGAATATAAATTATAAATCCAGGAAAAGAAGCAATTATTTATATCCTATCAAAAAATCCTTCATATTCATTATCAATTATTTTCCATTCACTATTTTTACGGGTTCCCGAACGGGATATCTTTTCTGTTTCCTGCAAACGCTTCAGGTATTTCTGAACTTGGCGCTGGGAAAGTTTCAGCTTCTCAGCCATTTGCGCCGTAGTTATCCGTGGATTTGCTGATATGAGATTATATATCATACGACTTGCTTTCAGGAACTCTTTTCTGCTTTTCACGAACTGTTCTCCATTGTTCGCGAACTCATTTTGCTGATTCGCGAACTGTTCGTTTTCATTCACGAACTCATCTATGCAATTCGCGTCATTTCTTACACCACTTTTGTCTTCATAATTCAAGTTCCACAGTATCACATGGAACTCCGATGCATTTGAATGGAATTCAGGTGCATGAAAATTATGCAGTCCCTCAAACCTCTTGTAGGAATCAATTATTTTCTTCATTCCGCTACCTCGCCGTTCCATCAGCCCCAATCGGCTGAAGAAATCAGCCAATAACGGATTCCTTCTCTTGGATGGCACAGTAAGAGGATTCAGCTGCTGAATAAGCCTGCCGTCCATCATTCCTCCTGGAGAGTATATTTCCAACCTGTCATCGTACATGTCAATATGAATCTCACTTCCCATCTGTAAGTAATCACGATGGATGATGGCATTTGCTATAGCTTCAGTCACCGCACGTTCAGGATAGTCTGGAAGTTCTTCACGATAGTCGTTCTCCTTCCACCATTTCTTATGAGAGTTATTTCTCACAAAAGACACGGCATCCTGCAGCTGGCCAATCACACAGCCCTCCAATTCAACATCATCAATCGCTTCTCCCAAGCCGCTAGTCATGTCCAGACCGTTCCAACGTGTGCAGAAAATACGGGACTGCCGTACAGGCGATTCATCAGCCAACAACGCTCCGGCATTTGTCAGATTGCCGTTTTCATCCACAATGCCCCATGATACGAACTCGCTGTCATCAAACGAACGCTGCAGCCGTTTGTAATGGACGGATCTGAGTTTCGAAAAAGCCATATCCTCAAATCTGTAATTGGACGGCAAGCTGTCATAAGTACGTCCGGAACCTTTCAAAACAAGGGTTTTCAATTGAATACGGTCTGCCGTAACCGACTCGTTCCCTATGCGCACAAAAGCAAGCCGCTGCTTGTCGCCAATGTAGTAATATGGGGTTTCCTGCCCAGAATATACATGCAGCAATATGAGTCTTTTTCCATCAATCTCCTTGTACTCTAGATTAACTACAGGCACCGGATCAAGCTTGGTCTTTATCTCCTCGCTGATTTTCTCCGCATCGCTTTCTGCATCCTCCAGCCCGATTATCTGGTCATCATCACTGATACCGAATATCAATGTACCGCCTTCACCATTGGCGAAAGCAGACACACTCTTAAGCCAGCTTTTGGGACGTTTGATTTCGAGCATTTGTTTTTTGTCGTAAGCGGTTGCTTCGCCTATCAGTGATTTTATATCCAATGCCATAACGATAATAAATTTTGAATCTACCAGTACAGTCGGTTATATATTCCCGAGGATAAACAAAGATAATGTATTTTGCACAAGCAAACTATCATTATGACAGGAAGAACGCAGTGAAATAAGCCATTTTGTCCAAACAAACCGCACCGTTTGAGACTATAAAACACCAGCGCGACAAACAAATTCTCATTGTTCATCGCGCTGATATTCAGTTGCTTAACCTAAATAAAGGCTATTAATATTCCTCCTCGTTGAAACTTCATAATAATTTATATATTTAATTATATATTAATTAGTTATATAAATTTAATAACTTACTTTTAGGGTTTGTAATAAGTTTATTTTTCGCATTATTCCCATTTATTCCTCTGGTTGGCATTAACAGCATAATATAAGCATAATGCGCTAATATATAATATATTATAAATAATAACTTGTTAACTCAGCCTAAAACTAAAAGACAGCGTAATATGCCATATATACCTTGACTTTTTATGTATATTCCTCCTCTATATAAAAGAATATAATGCAATGCCAGGGGGTGTTGTTATCATAACCTACCGTTGCATCTTATAATGTCTTTCCAATCTAGTTTAAGCCGACCTTTAGTGTATCGTATAACAGAGGCCAGATGATAATAGAACATATCAGACATAAGATTATCATCGAATACCATATCCAATGACTGGAACATATCACACTTCTTACAGTAGTCCTGAATCTCGGCATTGTTGAGGTGGACTTCTAATCGATATAACCGTTTGGGAGAGCCATAGTATTCACTGATATATTGCTTATGTGAAGAATGCGCAATCTCCTCACTCTTGTTATATGCTTGGACTGTTATACCTTTGGTCTTATCGTTCTTCGCTTTGGATTGTTTAATGCAAATCGTCATTGTCTTCACCCTATCAAGACACACGGAATAAACTATATGCACGTTATCAATTATCTTTCTTCTGTCCCTTACGGCCTTGCCGTTGATTATGGTCGTTATATCTTTCCTGCTCCATAACCGTTTCATCATTCTTGCGACATCAGTCTGGACATCGACAGCGATATCCAGTGCGGTAAAGTTATGAAATACCATATTGAGCGATTCAGGAATTGATAATGAAATTTTCAGAAGTTCCGTATCATACAAAACAGAATTTTCAATCCGGTAAAAGAAATAATTTGATGTTCCATCATCGCCATACCTTCCGAATCTAGCAGATGCAATATGTTTCCGAGCACCGAACTTATCAGTATAAACATAGTAGGCATATTGGAAATGATGGCAGTTTGTTCTAACGAAAACAAAGTCTCCGAAATCTTTGAATCTGCACAAATCAATAGACTTCAGGTCATTTAATATCTCCGAATCAGCGATGTAACATAATTTAAGCTGGTCTATAATCGGTTTGCCCGTTTCGTGAGCCATACGTTATGGGTTATACCCTTTATTAATGATGGTTAGCAACCTTAACTAACCTATCATAAGTATATGGCTGCTTTGAAAAAAGTCAAGATACTAACTAGATTTTTAGAGGTCAGAAAAAGACTGGGGTCAAAATAATCCTAATATAGTTTAGTGGCCTCTGTTTTATTGTGTTCTGAATAGTCTTTGATTATCTTGACCTCAACCCTATATGTCAAATTCTTTTTTCAATCGCTTGACCGTGGAGACTGACACATTGCAAATTTTAGCGGTGTCCCTGATGCTCTTACCTTTCCGGAGCGACCTAAGTACCCCTGCGTACTCTATGGATTTCTTTTCTGCGGTCTTAATGCTTCCTCGTGGCCTGCCAAATCCTACCGCAGCAAGTGTTTTTCCAGATGCCTTTGCTTCCGCTATCTTCTTGCTGCGAGCATCATTCAACCGGAACTTGATACTATCCCGTTCTATTGCAGCACAAGTACTGATTACCGAAATGAATATAGCAAGGAAAGGATTTTCAGTACCATCGTCTAGATAGAGGCTCATTTGCTCCTTCTGAAAATAGCAGTTGATTCTATGGTCTAAACAAAACTTCACGGTCTCTAGTACCTGCCATATAGCACGCCCCATCCTGTCCAATGAGCTGAAATAAATGATGTCCACTTTGTTCTCACGTGCGTACTCCAAACATTGAGTCAGTACAGGCCTGTCACAATTTCGAGTTGCTCCACTGATATGCTCTGTGAATGGTTCGTGAACAAGGATATCCCTGTTTGCCTCAATAAGCCGGGATAGGCTGTATATCTGCCTATCCGTACTCTGTCTGTCGCTTTCAGATGATACCCTGCCGTATATGATGCTAGTCCGGTTCATTTTTATCTTTACTCAAAAGAAATCAACTTTTCATAGCGAAACGACCGCCATTTATTTTCTCCAGACGCTTCAGTGTCCCAGAAGCATACGACATTCCTTGCATCGGCACATATACCATTCCCGTTTATATGTCTGCCAGCCAATGCTGGAATTGTTGTCCCGTAGCGCACTGCCAAAGTACCATCTTTTTTAAGAAATGTTATTTTCACTATTCGTCTGGCAAGTTCCGATTTGAGTGTTTTTATCGCAGATGTCAGCATCCCAGTAAGAAACATATCCTCTGTCCTGTGTGCTATGACTATGGCCCTGTGTACATCGACATTTGTCATTGTGATAATAGCCTCCATAATAAAACTTTTAATTAGTCTCCGTAATAACCTGTAATAGAATAATATGCTGATGATGGCATTGATATGGCACTTGGGGTTGCGGTTTTCTTTGCCTCAAATTGCCTGTCAATCTCCTGTATCCATTCTATTGCATCTTCAAATGAATTAAAACTCTTGTCTATATGAATCCAACGGCCATCGTACAAGCAAAATGTTTCTACTGCCGTCCTGAACAACGTCCACTCTACGAACTGGTATCTTCTACCGTTTTTTGAAGTTATCTCGATTGCCCTTTCCATATAATTGACTTCTAATTGCTCTTTTCCTTTTGGTTGACATTACAAAGATACAACATAAGTCAATTAAAAGCAAATTAAATTGATTTAATCTGCAATAAAAATACATATAATTGCATTTTATTTCTCTTGCTCTTTGATTTAATTAAAATATTCTATATCTTTGATTGACTTAAAGTGCAACTTTATGGCAAGACAAAAGACAGACTATAATATAGAGAATGAACTATGTGTTAAAGATATACTAGCAGAACGTGGGCTACTGATGAAAGATTTTGCCGAGCAAATAGGGATTACACGCGAAACCCTTACTAGGGCTCTTAGAGGCAATCCGCAGTACAGTACGCTTAAAGCCATAGCAGAGGGACTGGGCGTAAATGTCTATGAATTGTTCAAGGAGCGCACTGTTCAGCGACCGCAGACAGACATCCACGGCTGCATCTATGTCGATGGAGAACCGAATCTCATAGAATCAAAATCTGATATTGAGCACCTCCTTAAAGAATTAAACGCCAACCATTGAATTTTCAATTAGCGTAAATGCTAATTGAAATAGTCAAAATGCTAACGCTGACATTCTTGACAGATAGTATTTAGCGCTTAATTTATCATTCAATACCATAAATGAGTGTTGTTCGAATCACGAAAATACTTACCTTTGCATTGCCAAATAATTGGCATACATACGAAAGTGTTTTCGGACTGTCCTAAGTAGAAAATGTGGCAATTTTCACAACGTGAGGACATAGGACAACACTCATTCTTGTTTTAGATTGTGTGTGGCAAAGCAGTTACAATAGCCTGGCACCGCATTTCTATACAGGTGTGAGGTCTTGGGTGTCGTTTATTCACGTTTGGGTAGCCACAACCTTCTACTTGATAGACGAAATCAGCCTCACACTTTCGTTTTTGTTGAAATATCTTCCGGGCTGAAAGACAAATTTTTAAAGCAATGAAAAAGGTACTTTATGCTGTTATGCTTTTATTGGGGTCAAGCATAATGGGATTGACGTCTTGTGAGAATAACTTGCAGGACGAAAGAGAACAGGATGATGGTCAGACTGTATCAGTCAGCATTACTTATAAACTAAACACTGATATAGGACAGCCTATGGCTGCAACAAAGGCAGATGGGGACGTTTTCAAGGAATTTTACGAAAAGATTATAGATGGCACATTGGTCGCACCATCATATAGTCTTACATTTACAGAAATTAACTCCGGCACTGAATATACTGTTGACGGAACTTGGGCCAGCAATGATATGGTGTCTCTCCGGACAGGGACATATATTGTAAAAGGTGTTTCTACTGCCTCTGGAGATAATATTCAAGACAAATGCTCAATTGTTCTTAGCGATGAGATAACTATTGACACACAAAGCACAACAGTTGCAATCAAAGCGGACTATGACTGTGCACTACTGGTATTCAGCGATACATCCATTGAATCCATCAGCAATTTTAATGGCAATTCCGAAACTCCGTTATTTAAATTCAGTAACTATTTCTATGCCTTTATAAATACTACATTATATAGCCCAGACAGCAAAGATGCCGCATATTTGTCAGGCACGCATACCAATGGAACTACTTTTAAGATTACCACAGGCAATTTAAGTTTTGAGAAAGGTAAATATTATGTATATAATGATATATCTGCTTCATTCGATTTACCTGAAATGGAACCTGGAGACCATAATGACAACAATACAGTCGTGGACTTAAGCAAGAACGGAACTGCCAATTGTTACATTGTACCTTCTGCGGGGACATATAAATTCAATGCTTCAGTACAGGGCAATAGCTTAGACCCTGTAGGGAATATAACTGAAGCCGATGTAGTATGGGAAACTTTAAATACACCTGAATCCATATCCGTGGGAGATGTTATAAATTCAGTTTCTTTGTCTGATGATGGATATGTTATCTTCGATGCAACAGGAACTTATGGTAACGCCCTTATTGCCGTGAAAGATAAGAACGGCACAATTCTATGGAGCTGGCATATATGGGTTACAGATTATAATCCTGATGAAGATTATGACGTATATGTCGGAAAAGAAAATTATAAAATAATGGACAGGAATCTTGGGGCACTATCAAATACCCCAGGTGATTCAAGAGCCTTGGGGCTTATATATCAATGGGGAAGAAAAGAGCCTTTTATGAACAAGAACTATATCTCCACTGATGATAACTTGCAGTTTATTACATCTAATAATGAATATGGCACAGTTGAATATGCCATACAGCACCCATTGACATATATATGTGGCCATACATCTTTTGTTTTGGACTGGTATGATGATACGCCAAACAACACATTATGGTCTGAGACTAAATCTAAATATGACCCCAGTCCGGTAGGATGGAAAGTCCCGTCAGAAGATGTCTGGGCAAATTTTCCAAATGACAATACAGGATATGACGCGACCAATAAAGGGAAACTAATAGATGAAAGGTACTCGAATCCTCCAACCTGGATTCCTCTTGATAATGACGGGCGCGAAGCCTGGCAAGGAGATTGGCAATCAGAAAATGCAACAACATTTTGGACGACAAAGACTGGTTCCGGTTCTTTTGTATATGTATCGAGAATATCTAACGATAGCCATAGTTATTTCGCTCACTACAGGGCTGTAGCTATTTCGATAAGGTGCGTTAAAGAATAGTAATCTACATTTATTGAAGTTTCGGGGGATGGCTTTTATTGTTGACCATCCCCATTTTATTTATCTTTAGTGGTCTATACACTCAAATATTCAATTCTAGATTAGAATAGACATTTATGGAGCGCCTCTTTCTATGTATTTACAAAGATAAAGTCATAGCAAATCACTTATATCTGTTTTGCTTGTATCAGTGGCTTTAGGTATTCGGCTCCAGTATCCTCCGGTCTCGGCTCTTAATGAGTCGCTGATATGCTTACAGTGCTCCGCCGTCTTTTTCACCCCTCGTAAAGATGCTGAAATCTTATCTCTAACCTCTTGCGGGACTTCTCTTGTCTTTCGTTTGTACTGTTTTACTGCTTCCATATTGTAAATTGTTTATATAGGGCGCACTTTTACTTAATGCGTCATCACATAAATAGTAGTTAGGCTTACAAAGTCAAAATTTTAACGACTGACTGTATACTCCTTGTAAGCCTATCAGGAAGGTACGGTAAATGAAAGGGGGATAACAGAAAATAATACAGGCAACTGTATGTATCGTGAGTAACGGTGAACTAACTGCTTGAGGTTATACGTTTTATTCTTTAATACTCTCAACTTATTGATTTTGTAATCATCTAAATGTAAATCACTTATAGAACGCTATAAATCTTACAGTCAGGAATAATAACACTACAGTCTTTATATTAATAGCGACATAGGCAATACTGATATTATCCGGAGGAGGCAAAACTGCATTTTGTTTTTTATAAAATAAAAAGTATATTCGCAATAGTCCGCCTGCGCTTAAAGGCAGGCACGGCATAGCCGTTCTAAATAACCCCTATGGGGATGCAATAATCAATATGATTAATGGCAACCGACAATGCTCTTTATTACGATGCAGAGCATATCATATCAAAACTGTTGGATGAACTTAAACTCAACCTCAACAAGCCTGTCTACACAAGGAATGAGGCTATGGAATTACTTGGAGTGGATTCCAAAACTTTGAAACGGTATCAGGATGAAGGTCTGATAGGTTATTCACAGCCAATACCTGGAGGAAAGATATTCTTCTCTCGACAGGATATTGATGATTTCCTGGCAAACTCTCATTGTGAGGCGTTTTACTATAAGGGATTATAATCACTGAATTGCAGCCTGCTTTCAACTTCCTCACTAATAGTCTCGGGGAGGAACTTGGCATAGTTCTTCTCTGTGGCTGTTATTGAACTGTGCCCTAGCAATCGGCTGACAAGATGCAGTGACATATTTATCGGTGGATTCAAGGCATAGACCGCAAAGGTATGTCTTGCAACGTGCATAGAGAGATTAAACCCCTCAACGCCTATTTTCAGACCTATCTCTCTCAACGACTGTCCGATAGTCCTGTTTTTGGAGTTTATCTTCATCTTCAATTCCTTGTCACATAGTTCCTGATTATCCTTATCTGTAAACTTAAATTCCTTCGGCAGCAGATTGAATACAAAACGTGGATTATATCCCTTGTTCTGCCATTTCCGTAGTATTTGAATTGCTGTCGCATTCAGGTGCACTTCGTGGAAGTTCTTGGCCTTGACCAATGTCTTTTTCATTGTGGCGGAATCAAAATCAATATGGGCCCACTCCAATGTGGCAATATCGCTGACCCGAAGTCCACAGGCGTGAAAAGCAAACAGGAACATATCCATAATCTCCCTTGTTCTCTCGTACTTGACTTTTGGATAGAGTTCTACAAACCGAGACATTTGCTCTCTTGTAAGAAAGTGTACGTTGTTTCCCTGCTCGTCTATCTCTCCGGTATATGACCTCTGTTTTGTCTCCACATATCCACCAGTGACCAATGAGAGCATACGGGTGTCCATTAACCCATTCTGTACGGCATACTCTATCGCTTTCAGTATCGGGGCAAGTTCCTTATTCATTGTCTCATTCCCGATATGTTTCATCCTGTATGCCTTGTATTTATCCAACAGTTCCGGTGTTACTTCGGACATTGGTAAAAATGCTTCTCCATTGATTTCCTCAACCACGTACCTTCGGAGTTTTTCAAGATATAAACCTTGATTATAGTATGTCGAATAACCTATCTTGTTCGTCTCATACCGTGTCTTGGCATAGTCTATGGCATACCGGATAAAATCCACTTTCTTCGGGTCTTGGCTAACTCCTTCCAAATTCCCGTCAATCAATTTAGACAATCGCTCTTTAGTAAGTATACCGTCATAGTTACCTATTATTGTCTCATAGTTCCTTTTGATTGTTTCAAGCTGATTGTTCAACCTCCGTGAATCACGATGTCCGATTATCGTCTGTTTTTTACTGTCCCATTGCTCAGGTTTAATTGAAACACCTGTGGAACGTGCAACGACATCACTGTTCACTGAAAAGATGATACTTATAGTGACTTCGCCCTTCGCGTTCGGTTTTCTGTTACGGATGACAAACTTTCCTTTCGGTTTCAATCGCTTCGGCTTCGCCATAATAAACTTACTTCATTTACTCTGATTTTACATAGGAATTATGGGCAAATATAGTAAGTTTTTAGTAAGTTTATACTCCGATTCATTCCTTTTTATACCGAAAAAGGCACCTCCGAAAAGGTGCCGTAGTAAGTTTATTTCGAGGTTTAAAGCCTCTCCAGTGCTGTTTTTACTGTTAGTACTCTTCCTCGTTGAAGAAAAAGTCATCTTTTGTGGGGTAGTCGGGCCAGATGTCTTCGATGCTTTCGTAGATCTCGCCGTCATCGTCAAGTTCTTCAAGATTTTCAACTACTTCTAGAGGCGCTCCGGAACGCGTAGCATAATCGATTAGTTCTTCCTTGGTAGCTGGCCATGGAGCGTCTTCAAGTCTGTACGCAAGTTCAAGTGTCCAATACATGGTAAATTTACCTAATTTATTAAAATTCAACTTATTAGCCTTTCCAAGAATCTATCATAGATTACTTTAGGGCTGCAAATATATATAAAAAAAACCTAAATTGACTTTCTTTTTCTTATTTTTGCAGCCCGGCTTCGGGAGGTGGGGATTATCAATATTTATACCATACCGGAGACAGCAGCCGGAGACTGACTTTTTTACACAGGATTGTAACATGGCGTACATCAGGGAGGACAAGTATGAAGAGCAGGTAACTGCCGAAATAGCAAAGCATTACAGAGAGATTTTAAGGCTTCTGGGAGAAAATCCTGACAGGGAGGGCCTGCTCAAGACGCCTGAAAGGGTGGCGAAGGCCCTGCAGTTCCTTACGAAAGGCTATCATCAGGACGGGGCGGAGATTATACGCGGCGCTGTTTTCAAGGAGGAATATCAGCAGATGGTCCTGGTGAAAGATATCGAGCTTTATTCAACTTGCGAACATCATGTCATGCCTTTTATCGGAAAGGCACATGTCGCATACATCCCTAACGGATACATCACGGGACTGAGCAAAATCGCACGTGTAGTCGAGACATACGCACGCAGGCTGCAGGTACAGGAGAGGCTGACAGTCCAGATCCGGGACTGCATCCAGAAGACCCTCAACCCTATAGGTGTAGCTGTCGTCATAGAGGCGGCCCACACATGCATGCAGATACGCGGAATAGAAAAGGCCAATGCAGTCACTACCACATCGGCCTTTTCAGGCATTTTCCTGAAAGACGAAAGGACCCGCAACGAGTTCCTGAACCTTATCCGGCACTGACATCCCGACTTCATCAGGCCACGGGCACGGCAGTCCGGTCGCCTTAAAGGACGGTCTCTGCGCATCCGCTTTCCGGAGATATTTCCCGAGTCTGGATGAAAGTTTCCTTACCAGGTCAGGACGTTCCGGGGCAAGGTTGTGCTCCTCCCCTATATCATCAGCGATGTTGTACAGTTCCTTAACTCCTGTCTCATAAAAATATACGAGTTTCCAGTCACCGCTGCGCACGGTACATGTCGAGCCTATGCCAGGCCCGGTTTCTCCCCAGATATTGGGAAAGTTCCAGAACAGGTCACGGCCACGGGACGGATCGCCCGAACCGTCAAGCAGCGGCACGAAACTTCTTCCGTCAATGATCTGTGGTACCGAATACCGTTTCACTCCGGCCATCTCCAGTATGCTCGGATATATATCCTCCGCCATGACATAGCTGTCACACCTTGTGCCGCCTGCCGTGACTCCAGGCCAACAAACGATCATCGGTTCCCTGATACCTCCTTCGTAAGCGGATCCCTTCCCGCATTTGAGCGGATAGTTCTGGGTATAAAGAGGAGCGTCGCGCCATCCCAGGCCGGTAGCATAGCCGCCGTTGTCTCCCATGAAGATTATAATGGTATTGTCAGCCTCTCCGTTTTCATCCAGCCAGTCCATTATGTCTCCCAGACTTTTGTCCATGCCTTCTATAAGAGACGCATACGCCGCCTCTTTATCCGAAAGCCCTTTTCTCTTGTACTTGTCGAAAAATCTGGCATCCCTGTCAATCGGCACATGGACAGCATAATGGGACATATAAAGATAGAACGGCTGACGGTAAGCCTTGGCCTTGTCCAAAGCACAGAGAGCCTCCTGCGTAAGGGCCTCTGTCAGAAAAGTTCCCGTCTTCCAATACTTTTCCATCCCTTCCACGGCAAACAGAGAAACAGGTTCACCGCTGTCGTCATGACCGTAATTGCGCTCGCTCAGATATGTAGCCACCCCGCCGGCAGCGCTCCCTGTAATGTTCTCTTCAAAGCCGAAATGGCAAGGATTCTCACCCGGTGTATCTATTGCTCCCCAATGTGCCTTTCCGCAATGTACCGTATGATATCCGCTGTCCTTGAGAAGCTGCACGAAAGAGGTACAGAGGTATGTGTTTTCCGTACCAGGAACCTGCGATATACCGTTGTAGTTCCATTCCGGCAGAGACAGTACATCACTGGAGGCATCTGTCTTGACTCCCTTTTCGAGAGTCCAGTTGGTCACTCGGTGCCGTGCCGCATTGGAGCCGGTCATGATGCTGCACCTGGTGGGGGAACTCACGCTTGAAGCATACGCCTGGGTGAACATTACCCCTTGACGGGCAAGACGTTCCATATTCGGAGTCTCGTACCTTTCATTATAGAAAGTCTTCTCCGTCCAGAACGGTACGGAAGTATCCTGCCACCCCATGTCGTCCACCAGGAAAAAAATGATATTGGGCCTGTCATCGTATCCCGGAGCAGGATTGCCTCCCCATGCATCCGTCCCTGCGCCGGCAGCCGCAGGGACAATACCTAAAAACGCTACGAATTTTCTGTTCATTTGAATATTCTGGATGCAAAGTCAGTCAGATAAATCCTCCAGTTGCGCCATATATGGCCTCCGTCGGTCTCGACATAGACATACGGATAATCATGCTCGTCAAGATAGGAACGGAGCTTCGTGTTCTCCTCATAGAGGAAATCTGTATTTCCGATAGCTATATAATAGAGCCTGAGTCCGTTTGCAAACTGCCTGGCAATCTTGGAATCGAAATCCTCGTATATGCCTCCGACTCCGTTTTCAGGGTTCCTGACAGCTGCCGAGAACAGTCCGACATAGTCAAACATGTTCTCATACTGCTTGGAAATATGGAAAGAGTGGAATCCTCCCATAGACAGTCCGGCAATCGCACGTCCCGATTTTTTCCTGATGGTACGATAGTGAGAATCAACATAGTCCACTATATCCATAAATGCCGCTTCGTATGAGCCTTCCATCGTCTTCATCGGGCGGGTCATAGGCTGGTAAAGCCCTTCAGGGCCCTCTCCCGGAGCAGAAGGCAGACCGGCATTGCCGTTCGGCATCACGACTATCATCGGCTCGGCCTTCCCTTGGGCGATAAGGTTGTCAAGCACCTGCGCGGCACGCCCGAGAGTCACCCATGCCTCTTCATCTCCGCCCATACCATGAAGAAGGTAGAGGACGGGATACCTTTTATTTCCCGAATCTTCGTATCCCGCAGGGGTATAGACGGTCATACGGCGCTGCATACCGAGGGACGGAGAGTCATACCACACCTTCGACACCGTTCCGTGCGAAGTCTTGCAGACATTGTACAGATCTCCTTTCTCTCCAGGAACGATGAATATATTCATCAGTGAGCGTACATCCCTCATAAGGAAGACATTGGAAGGGTCCAGCATCTGCTGTCCGTCAACGATGAAAGCGTAGCTGTAAAGTTCGGAGTCAAGCGGGCCTGTAGTCAGGGTCCATACACCTCCCTCGCCTTCTGTGAGTCCGGCCTTTCCCCAACCGCCTTGCTCATTGGCAAAACAGTCTCCCGTGACTTCGACTTTCACGGCTTTCGGAGCATAAATGCGGAAAGTCACCGAATTATCCTCGTTGATCTGAGGAGAACAGACACCTTCTTTTGTAAAAATGGCCTGCTGGGCCGATAAAACCAGGGGCAGCAGAACGGCTGCCAGTAAAATCAGAAAAATCTTTTTCATATCGGTTATCAGTTTGCTGTCAAAGTTATATAAAAAAAACAAGAGGGTGGTCCAAAAAGGTAATTTCTGCGTTACGCTTGAAATTCCTCCTTTGGGGCCACCCTCTTCAGGTGTGTTATTCGGGTTCCGGACCATGTCTTCGCCAGGGCCGGCTGTCTCCTGCTATTTCAGATATGCATCCGCGACGACTTTCTCGCTGCGGGAGATGAAATCGCTCAGATCCTTGCCTTTCAGCATACCGTTGGCAAGCAGGGCCAGATCTGTGATCTGCTTCAGGATCTCATTCTTGGACGCAAATGCCTCCAGATCAGCCTTGTGGGCCTCTGCAGCAGCAGTCTTTGCATCGTCAGCAGCCTTCTTCTGCTCCTCTGTAGCATCTTTCGGAGCCTCTTCTACTGTATCCTGAGGTTTGACCTCAGCCTGCTTTGCTTCCATTATCCTGGCTACCAGAGGGTTCTGCATATTCACAGTGATATTGTAGGATGCAGGCATCTCACCATAGAAGTTCATCCCTCCTCCCAAAGACGACATCTCACGGTAACGGCGCATGAACTCGGACTGGGTGATGGCTATAGGAGCCGCTTCCTCGCCGAGATTGTCAGCTACGACATAATACTGGTTCTCTTTCGGAAGCACATACTGGAATATGGTATTCAGATCGGCTTTCTCGGCGTCGTTGAGTTCAGGCCTGATCTTGTCCTCTTTCGGGATGAGGTTGTCGATAGTGTCGGAATCCACACGGGCGAACCTGCTGTTCTCGACCTTCATCTCCAGCATGTTCACGAAATGAGAATCCAGCTGGCAGTCCATCAGAAGCACGTCATATCCCTTGTTCCTGGCAGCTTCGATGAAAGGATACTGCGACTCCGTATCGGTAGCATACAGGAAGACGACCTTTTTGTCCTTGTCAGTCTGCGCCCCTTCTATAGCTTTCTTATAATCATCTATGCTGAAATATTTTCCGTCAGTATTCTTCAGCAGGCAGAACTTCATCGCCCTCTCGCAGAACTTCTCGTCGCTGAGCATACCGTATTCGATGAAAAGCTTGAGGTTGTCCCATTTCTTTTCAAGAGCCTCGCGCTCATTTTTGAATATCTCCTCCAGACGGTCCGCAACCTTACGGGTGATATAGCCTGAAATCTTCTTCACATTGGCATCGCTCTGCAGATAGCTCCTCGACACGTTCAGAGGAATATCCGGAGAGTCTATCACACCATGCAGCAAGGTTAAGAAGTCAGGGACGATATTGTCCACAGAATCGGTCACGAACATCTGGTTGCAGTACAGCTGTATCTTGTTCCTGGCAATCTCCATCCTGTCCTTGATCTTAGGGAAATACAGGATACCTGTCAGGTGGAACGGATAGTCCACATTCAGATGGATATAGAACAGAGGTTCCTCCTGCATCGGATACAGGGCACGGTAGAATTCCATGTAATCCTCCGGCTTGAGGTCGGTCGGCTTTTTCGCCCAGAGAGGCTCGGTCTTGTTGACTACGTTGTCCTTGTCGGTATCGACATACTTGCCGTCCTTCCATTCCTGCTCCTTGCCGAAGATGACAGGCACCGGCATGAACTTGCAGTATTTGTCCAGAAGGGTCTGGATACGGCCTTTTGTAGCGAACTCGGCATCCTCGTCGTCGATATAAAGGGTAATCTCGGTACCTCTGTCGGCCTTGTCGCTGTCAGTCATCTCATATTCAGGGCTGCCGTCGCATGACCATCTGACCGCTTTCGCCCCTTCTTTCCACGACAAAGTATCGATGGTGACCTTCTTGGACACCATGAAAGCGGAGTAGAATCCCAGTCCGAAATGGCCTATGATATTGCCTATCTGGTCCTTGTATTTCTCCAGGAACTCGCCCGCGCTTGAAAACGCTATCTGGTTGATATACTGGTCGACTTCCTCGGCGGTCATACCCAGACCGTTATCAATCACCTTCAGGGTCTTCGCGTCCTCGTCAAGTACTATCCTGACATTCAGCTCTCCGAGCTCGCCCTTGAACTCGCCTGAAGCTGCCAGAGCCTTCATCTTCTGGTCGGCATCGACCGCATTGGCCACTAATTCCCTGAGGAAAATCTCATGGTCCGAATACAGGAACTTCTTGATCACCGGGAAGATATTCTCGGTGGTAACACCTATTTTACCTTTTGTCTCGCTCATAACTGTTATTGTTTTTCAATTGTCTTCTATCATTAAAATTTCGGGTCTCGCCCTCTGCCACGGCGGCATTCCTGCACAGAAGCCTCCGGAAGCACCGCACGATAAGTCAAAATATGTTCCAATAAAAAAGGACTGACATAATGTCAGTCCAATTTAACTCGCTCCAGCAAGGCTCTTATTCTTCAAGAATAAACTACTATCTACTGACTTTATAGTCCACAATATTGTTCCCGGCTTCGCCCCGGCATGTAATCACGCACCAGTCCTTCAGCAGGCCTCTGCAGTAAATGTCAATAGAAAGAATCCCTGTGATATCAGATGAACCGGATATGATACTATATGAAAAGGCATCTCCGGTATTTGAAAATACGGATCTATATCCGTCGGACGAGATTTCATGGCCGGAAACCGTGAACTTGCCAGTCCTGCCGACATCATCGGAGGTCATTGTGATTTCCATCACACACTCCGAAGAATCGGATGTCCGCATTAAAATTTCCCATACTCCTTCCTCTTTACATGCCACTTCGCCATAAAGCAAAGACGGCTGCAGATAAGAACAGCCCATATCGCTGCAGAAATTCTCCACAGTCCATCCGGCACCGGTCTCCAGGAGACGCTTTCCTCCGGTAGAGATTCTGGCTTCCGAAAAACCCTGTTCTATTACAAGTGTATTTCCATCCACATGAAACACTTTGCCGGCCAAAGGAGATTCTCTCTGTTCTTCAGGAGACAACGATATGAAATGGTCTATGTCAAGTAAACGCATCATCATATCCAGTTCTCCGCATACATATGAAAGATAAATTCCTTCTGCATATTTTTCCAGTCTGTCGGAATCAAGCTGCCTGTAGTAATATCCGTCCTCTACTTTGCAGGAAAAGACCGAAAGTGCCGCTGCAATATACAATATCGTCCGTTTCATATCCTAATAACATATCAGATAAGTCAAAAAACTTACGTAAAAGTCAGAACCTGTAACCGACTCCTGCCATACAACCCAGATACATGGTCCCGCTGCCGATTTCAAAGAACCCGAAGACTTTCTTTCCTGCAGTAACTCCTATGAAAACGACCTGTCCACCTATAGTGCCCTGCGAGACGCCCTGGAATGTACCGTACGAAAAACCTACACCCAATGATGAATACAGTTTTACATATTCCCGGTTCAGATAGGAAAATCTTACCTGGGGCATGAATGTAACGATTGCCCCGCGGTCCGTTCCGGTCTTCAGTCCTGTATCGGCACTGTACCTTTTGCTGTATATTCCGTTCGCACTCAGACCGAGAGAAAGTGAAAACCATTTTCTGAAGTGGAAAGCGAATTCCGTAGAAATGATCCCTGTCATGTAGACATTCCCGTTGTAGTCTGCATACAGGTCTTCCAGCGACGGGTACGGAGACATAGCCGAAATTTCCGAATTCAGGAAATCCGTCACCGGATAGCCGCCCCATCCCGCCCTTACTTCATACCTGAATGGAACTGGCTCCCTGACTTTCTTTTCCCTGCCATGCGCTGACGGCGCAGACAGAAGCAGAACAAAAACAAAAGCGGTTGCCGCAATGAAACAGGAAGGCAGTTTATCCCGCAGCATATGATTCAGTTTGACTCTCATCATGATAGTCGGACAATAAAATTAACGGAAACGGGAAAAGCCGGCAAATTGCGGACGAGGCGAAGGATAATATTTTACCGGAGCGCCGTTCCTGCTCACGCCCGTCCGGTCCGAATCGAATATTATAAGGAAAGAATCCGTCACTTCCGGCCCCGTTATCTTCACCGACATTGTCCCGCTTTCAGGTACATACGTAAACAGACCTTCATCACAGACCGGAAGCGACATCGGGCCGGAAGTTTCATCGTATGTCACCTCCATGACATGATCAGTCCCCGGTTCACGGTAGACCGATCTGAACGAATCCATATATACATCGGAACCTTCGACCTTCATCAACGCCTCTGCCGTAAATGTTTCAGAATCGCAGCCTATGCTGATTGACCAGTCAGCCATGGCGGATTCCATACGGAAACCGGCATCTTTCCAATACGGAATCTCATACGGGTCGAATGAAAAGGTACAGTCCGTCTCCATGTGCAGGGTACCGATCATATCTACGGTTACCTTTTCATAGTACAGTTTGTCCCATAACTCTCCGAAGTACCGGTCAGCAAGCTGTTCAGAAGCCTCCCTGTCCTCCCTTATATCCTGATATTCCATAAAGAATTCCGTCATTTCAGCACATCTGAAAAAATTGTTGACCTGCCATCCATATGATCTGGAAAACACTTCATAACCAGGATCGTCGATATCTTCGACATAATATGTATCCGTTGCCCGGCAACCAGAAATGACCTGGGCTGCAAGCAGGATTGCAAATACTGTTTTCAAATGTTCCATACCGCATTACATAAACTAAAACCTGTATCCGGCACCGAGCCGTACACCGGTAAAGACAGTCCCTATTCCGATTTCAGCAAGGGCATAAAATCTTTTACCTGCACATATTCCTAAAGGATTGAGCTGGAAAGAGGGTAAAAGAACAACGGCCTGCTCGTCTCCTTTCCTATATCTGTCGCCGCTTATACAGAATGCCACACCGGCACCGAACGAAGAATACATCCGCACATACCGTCTGTTAAGCCAGTGAAGTTTAAGCAGCAGCACAGGTGTCAGATAGTTCCTTGATTCCGACATCGCGAGTGTATCATGGGCAAGGTTCCAATCCGGAAAACCTATGACTCCGGATTTCCTGTATGTCTTTTTTCCTCCACCTTCATACGAAAGACTCGCCTCTAAAGCAATTATACTTGAAAAGTTGCAGGTAAAAGCAGCCGTCCAGACTCCATATGTGAATTCCTTTTCCCTATATGCATAGTCTCTGTAGATCTCAGGTATGCTCGAATGGGTTCCGCTATACAGGAAATCATATCCGAAAGTCCATCTTCCAGGCAGGAATGCGCCGCTGAAAGACAATTCGTATTTTTCAAAGCCGGAATCCTGACTGCTGTCCCGTTCCTTGGCCGCAATGTCCGGAAAACACCCGTAAGCGACAGCCAGCAAAACCGTCAGAACTGTTTTTCGCATAATATGTCTATATAAAACCTCCGATAAGATGCGACATGAAAGCTTTTGGGTGCAACCCGTATCAATGCTATTTATACAGAAACCGCTTGATGCTCATCTTCGGAGTCTTCTCGAACGGCTGGTCCACGACTTCGATTTTCGCAAGTTTGCTGTAAGACGGCATGGACCTGTTCACATCGGCCACAATCCTGTCAAGCACAGCCTTCACGGCATCCTGTCCAAGCCCGTCCGCAGACATTTTATCCTTATCCATATATACAAGGGCTACCAGTTTCGCGCCCCTGTCCACTACTACCGATTCCACGACATACGGCTGGTTGTTCACCACAGCTTCGACCTCCTCCGGATAGATATTCTGGCCATTGGAAGAAAGGATCATATTCTTGCTTCTTCCTCTTATGAAGATATTGCCCTGGGCATCAATCACTCCGAGATCCCCTGTCTTGAGCCACCCGTCCTCCGTAAACGAAGCCTGTGTAGCTTCAGGATTCTTGTAATATCCTGACATGATATTGACGCCTCTGGCCTGTATCTCCCCTGCCACATGCTGCGGGTCTTCGGAATCTATCCTGACTTCGACCCTCTCCACGCATTTTCCGCAGGACTTCGGGACGAACTTCGTCCAATGCTCATAACCCAGGAGCGGTGCGCACTCCGTCATTCCATAACCCACCGTATATGGTAGCCGGAATTTCCTGAACCAGGACTCCACTTCAGGATTCAAAGCCGCGCCTCCCATGATTATCATACGGACATTCCCGCCGAAAGCAGACATTACCTTCTCGCGTATCTTCTTGAAAATAATGGAATTGATCCCTGGAATCTTTGTAAGGAACCTGACTGCCGGCTTTTTCAGCACAGGAAGGATGGAACCTTTGAAGACTTTCTCCATCACCAGAGGGACGGTCACCACCAGATACGGTTTCACCGCAGCCATAGCCCCCAGAAGCAGAGTCGGAGTAGGCGTCTTGCCAAGGAAATACACGTGCACTCCCCCGCAAAGAGGATACAGGAACTCGAACGCCATACCGTACATGTGGGCCAGCGGGAGCATTGACACTATCGTCTCGCCGAAGCTGCACGGCATGAAATCCAGGCCGAACTCTATGTTGGAACTTATGGATTCATATCTGATCATCACTCCTTTAGGGGCGCTTGTCGTCCCGGACGTATAGTTGATCAGGGCTATATCCTTGTCGTTGTCCGTAGGATACGATACGTCTGACGGGCCGAACCCTTCAGGATGCCTGCCGGCAAAAATCCCGTCCAAAGACGCTACGGAAGCCTCAATGGCAGGATCGGAGCTGTACAGCAGAGTGAAATCGGACGTGGACATCACTCCTTTTACCTTGGGCATCTTGCTGATATCAAGTTTTTTCCATATATCATTGTCGGTAATGAGCACTATACTGTCCGAGTGGTCCACCAAAGAATTGACACTGTCCGGATGGAAGTCTGACAGGATAGGGACAGTGACCGCTTCATAGGTATTCGCCGCAAGGAATGAAACTGCCCACCTGGCTGAATTCCTGGCACAGATAGCAATCTTGTCACCTCTTTTCACTCCTGCTGATTCAAAAAAGATATGGAATTTCTCAATATGGGCGGCAAGATCGCCGAAAGTGAAGGATTCTCCTTTATAGTCTGACAGGGCAGGCGCATCCCAATGTTCCCGGATCTGCTCCTGAAGACGGGTAAAATAATGTTTCATAGAATCGGCATTCAGTTTTAATGTTCGAAATCTTACAAACTTACGGATTTTTTCTGAAAATCGCTATATTTGACAAAAACAGTCTGAAAACATGAGAAAGACACCGATAGTCGCACTTATCTATGACTTCGACGGGACCCTGTCTCCAGGCAATATGCAGGAGTTCGGCTTCATCCAGGCCATCGGGAAAAGTCCCAAGGAGTTCTGGACAATGAGCGATGACATCGCCAAAGGCCAGGATGCCAGCAACATCCTCAGCTATATGAAACTGATGTTCGATGAAGCGGCAAAGGCCCGTATAAAGCTGAAAAGGAGCAAATTCAAGAGTTTCGGGAAAAGCATCGAACTGTTCGAAGGCGTAAGGGAATGGTTCGGGCTCGTGAACCGGTACGGAAAAGAGCACGGAGTCATCGTCGAGCATTATATCAACTCATCCGGGCTGGCGGAAATGATCGAGGGAACGCCGATAGCCAAAGAGTTCAAGCGCATCTTCGCCTGCTCGTTCCTGTACAACGAAAAGGGAGAAGCCGTCTGGCCCGGAGTTGCGGTAGACTACACCGCCAAGACCCAGTTCATCTTCAAGATAAACAAAGGCATCCTCAGCATCCGTGACAACCAGCTGGTAAACGAGAGCCAGATGGAAGAAAACAAAAGAATCCCATTTCCGCACATGATATACTTCGGCGACGGAGAGACGGATGTACCCTGCATGAAAATAGTCAAAATGTTCGGCGGGCATTCGATAGCGGTGTACAACCCGGCCATTCCGGGAAAGAAACCCACGGCGCAGAAACTTCTCAGGCAGAAAAGGGTGAATTTCATCACCCCGGCATGCTATACGAAAGACAGCAGGGCATATAAAGTGGTCTGCGCGATCATAGACAAGATCCGCGCAGACCATGAATTGAAGATGCTTGAAAATTTCAAGTAAAGACTCAATATACCTTCACCTGGAGCTTTGCGTAGGCACGCTCCGCTTTCGCCCTGGCTTCTTCGACTGTATCCGCTGTGGCAAGGATGACTCCGAGACGGCGGTGTCCGACGATTTCAGGCTTTCCGAAAATCCGGATCTGGACACCAGGCTCTTCCACGACCTTGTCCAGATTGCAGAATTCGTATTCGCGGGTATTCCCTTCCACTACGACAGCCTTCGAGGCTGAAGGGCCGAAGAAACGGACCTCCGGTATAGGAAGACCGAGAACGGCACGTGCATGGAGAGCGAACTCGGAGAGGTCCTGTGAAATCATAGTCACCATGCCGGTATCATGCGGTCTCGGAGACACTTCACTGAAAATGACATCGTTGCCTTTTACAAACAGTTCCACGCCGAAAATACCGTATCCGCCGAGAGCATCGGTAATCTCCCTGGCAATATGTTCGGCTTTCTTTACAGCCTCTTCCGGCATGGCCTGCGGCTGCCAGGACTCGCGGTAATCCCCGTCTACCTGATGGTGGCCGACCGGTTTGAGGAAAGTGGTGCCTGCAGAATGCCTTACAGTCAGCAGTGTGATTTCATAGTCAAAATCAACGAAACCTTCTACTATGACCTTGCCGCTTCCTGCGCGTCCGCCCTCCTGGGAAATATGCCATGCACTGTCAATATCTGCTTCTGAACGTATCACGCTCTGCCCGTGTCCGGAAGAACTCATAACAGGCTTCACTACGCAAGGCATGCCGATCTCTTCCACTGCCTTTTCAAATCCAGCCCGGTCCGATGCGAACCTGTAAGGGGAAGTCGGGAGCCCGAGAGTCTCCGCAGCAAGACGCCTGATGCCTTCCCTATTCATGGTCAGGCGGGCGGCCTTGGCGGTAGGAACTACATGATAGCCTTCATTTTCCAGCTCCACAAGCGTATCCGTTGCGATAGCCTCGATTTCCGGGATGATGACATCCGGTTTCTCCTGCTCGATGACCTCGCGCAGGGCTCTTCCGTCAAGCATAGGGATGACATGGAAGGAATTGGCTACCTGCATGGCAGGTGCGCCTTCATATTTGTCCACTGCAACCACTTGTACACCATAACGCTGCAGTTCAATAGCGACTTCCTTTCCCAGCTCTCCAGAGCCGCACAGGAGGGCTTTCTTACCATACTTGGTAAATGTAGTTCCGATATTGACCATAATCCTTAAAATTTATTTGCCGTACCTTTTCAATATATCACCGAAAGCATCGATACGCCTGTCACGGAAGAAAGGCCAGCCGCGACGCACATATTCCGTCCTGTCCAGATCTATACCCACGACCTTCACACCTTCCTCGTCTTTCCCGAACTCGGCAAGGATCTCGCCCTGCGGTCCCGTTGCGAAAGAATGTCCCCAGAACTGCAGTCCGACCGTGTTCCCTGACGGATCGTCCTCGTGCCCTGTCCTGTTGACAGTCACTACCGGCAGCCCGTTGGCCACAGCGTGCCCTCTCTGGACAAGCTGCCATGCTCCGCACTGGACTTTCTGCTCCTCTTCCGGATCAGTCCCGACCCCGCCTATGGCAGTAGGGTAAATGAGAATCTGGGCACCGTTCAGAGCCATTATCCTGGCAGCCTCCGGGTACCACTGGTCCCAGCAGACAAGCACGCCGAGAGTACCGACAGAAGTCTCTACAGGCTTGAACCCCAGGTCTCCAGGTGTGAAATAGAACTTCTCGTAGTAGCAAGGATCGTCAGGAATATGCATTTTCCTGTATTTCCCTGCTATAGTGCCGTCCTTTTCGATGACTACAGCCGTGTTGTGGTATATACCTGCCGTCCTGCGCTCGAAAAGGGAAAGGACCAGGACAATGCCGAGCTCCTTTGCCAGGGCGCCGTAAGTTTCCGTAGAAGGGCCTGGTATCGGCTCGGCGAGGTCGCAAAGGGATGCGTCTTCTGTCTGACAGAAATAAACGGAGTTGTGAAGTTCCTGGAGGACAACGAGCTGCGCTCCCATCCCGGCGCATTTCCTGATATTGTTCTTCAGTTTTTCGATATTTGCAGCGATATCCGTCCCGCAGGACTGCTGCACCATTCCGACTTTCAGTATCTTGCTCATATTCTATTGTATTTTAAGGTTGTGAGGACCAGAAGGCAAGCACAACGTAGAAATCACCATGCTATTTCATCCGGATAAAGCCTTTAGGGTACTGCATCGTAATACAGTGCAGAGCCCCATGCCCCGACAACAGCGCCCTGCAGTCCACCACTATCACTTCCCTGTCCGGAAAAACCTCCTGAAGTGTCTTCCGCGCAGTCTCGTCTTTCGGGGAGCCTGTCCCTGGAACAAGTACTGCTCCATTGATAATCAAAAAGTTGGCATACGTAGCAGGAAGTCTGTAGCCGTCCAGGTAAATCGGATCTGCAAAAGGAAGGGGAACCAGCCTGTAAGGCTTGCCGTCCGGAGTCCTGAAACTCTGGAGCTGGAGCATCATGGACGAAAATTCCTCATATTGAGGGTCGTTGATATCTTCACAAGACACATAGGCAATGGTATCCGGAGAACAGAATCTGGCAAGCGTATCCACATGACTGTCAGTATCATCGCCTATAATCTGCCCGAAGTCGAGCCACAGCACCCTGTCAAGTCCGAAAGCGGTCTTGAGCTCATTTTCTATTTCAGCCTTGTCCAGATACTCGTTCCTGTTCATCGAGCAAAGGCACTCCGTAGTAGTGAGCAGTGTTCCCTGGCCGTCAGAGTCTATGCTGCCCCCTTCAAGAACGAAAGGACGCATGTCAACCCCCATAACGTCATCCTCGAAAGCCCCTGCACTGAAAATCGTCTTGGTTATCTGGTTGTCATGATTCGAAGCGAACTTGAGCCCCCAGCCGTTGAATACGAAATCAAACACGTATTTCTCGCCGTTCTCCCCGTATACCGATATGGCCCCGTGGTCCCGTGCCCAGGTATCATTGAGGTCTGCGCGGTAAAACATTATCCTGTCGGAATCGATCTCCAGGCCTTTCTGTCCTGCAATCCTGGAGATATCTTCTTTGGCCTCGTCTATGTCCCTGGCGACAATCATCAAAGGCTCGAATCTAAGGATATTATATGCTATATCAACGTAACACTCAAGCACTTTGTCCAACTGGTACCATTCGGTGTCACTGTGCGGCCACGTAAGCTGGACGCCGCTCTGTTCCTCCCACTCCGCCGGGAGACGCCTTCTTCCTGTTCCTGTCATCTGTTATATGTTAATCTAATGTCAGTCTGACTAATTATCGGTTGTTTATCCTGAATCCAATATTCCCCAAATGGACCGAATCCTGAAAATTCGCGGATCCTGAACCAATTGACCGGCCTTTCAGCCGGTCGTTCAAATAGTTGCGGCCATACATAGGTAAAGCGTTTCGCGGCCGCTGTGCAAATATAGTCTTTTTTAGGATTTAAGCTAAAAAGGTATTTGAAAAATTTAAAACGGCTTCCTATCTTTGGACGACTTTAATGGAACCATGATGAAAAAGACACTCTCCATCATTGCCATGGCCACTGCCATGGTTTTCGGGCTGGAAGCCCAGGAAATCGGAAATGAAGAACTTGTACGGATCCGGGAATCATTCGCCCGCACCCGGGAAGACATTGCAAGGATGAATGCCGTTTCAGGCAACTATGATCTGAAAAAGCTTGCAATCGACCGGGAAAGGCAGGGAAAAACCGACCATTTATTCAAATACAAGGTACAGGTCAGCGGAATAACTGACCAGCAGCAGTCCGGACGCTGCTGGATGTTCACTTCCATGAACGTACTCAGGCCTTCGGTAATGGAAAAATTCAACATCAGGGAATTCGACTTTTCCCATAATTATTGTTACTTCTGGGACATGTTCGAGAAAAGCAACCTTTTCCTGGAGAACGTAATAAGGACAGCCGAGAGGGATATCATCCTGGACAGGGACGTAGCCTGGTTCTTCCAGAGTCCGGTGAATGACGGAGGCGTATGGAACAGTTTCCTCAACATCGCGGAAAAATACGGCGTCGTACCGGCCTCGGCAATGCCGGAAACCGCACATTCGAACAGGACCTCCTATCTCACAGGCTTTCTGAACGAATACTTGAGAAAAGAAGGCTATGCACTCAGGGAGATGATTTCCGAAGGGGCGTCCGAAAAGAAGACAAGGAAGTACAAGCTGCAGGCAATGAAAGGCGTATACCGCATACTGGTCCTCTGCCTCGGGGAACCTCCTGCAGAGTTCACCTGGAGATATGAAACAGCTGACGGAGAGGTCAAGACACTGACATCCACCCCTCTGGATTTCTACAGGAGCATCATACCGGAAGACTACGGCAGCGACACCTATATAATGGTAATGAACGATCCGACAAGGCCATACTATCAGGTCTACGAAATAGACAACTACAGAAACACATACGAAGGGGTAAACTGGAAATACCTCAACCTGCCTTCGGACGAAATCAAAAAAGCCGCCGTGGCGTCAATCAAAGCGGATGAAGCCCTCTATGCATCATGCGACATCAGCCGATATTATAATGACGACGAAGGAATAGCGGATATGGATATCTATGATTTCGAAGCCCTTATGGGAATGGATTTCGAGATTCACGACAAAGCGGCTCGCATAATGACCCGCCAGAGCGGATCGGCACATGCGATGACCCTGATAGCCGTAGATACAGACGAGAACGACACCCCGGTAAAATGGCAGTTCGAGAACAGCTGGGGACCGGATGCCGGGCACAACGGCTACTTCACATTCACGGATGAATGGTTCGACGAGTACATGTTCCGCATGGTCATCCGCAAGGAGTATCTGAGCGGCAAAGCCGTAGAGGCGCTTTCAGGAGAGTCCGAGATGCTTCCTGCGTGGGACTACATGTTCTGATCCGTCATCAAGACAAAGGGCCCCGTGGCCGGAGGAGACAGACTGACAGATTGGCAGTCCGAATGGCATGGCAGATAATTTGTTTCATATCTGCCGGCATTTGTATGCGCGGCACAGGCTGCGCACCTGCTGTCCCGGACAAAGCCGGGGATATGCAGGAATAAAGGTTCATTTACAATCAGAATAAAAAAAACAAACAGATATGGCACAGGAAACAAACGAAGAAAAGAAAGTACAGGAAGAGGCTCCGGAGCAGGGCCATGAGAAAGGGACACCTGAAAAAGATTCTTCCAAAGAGGTGAAGAAAGAAACGAAAAAAGAGGAAAAGGAACTCAAGAAGGAGAAATCCAAAATAGAAGAACTCGAAAAACAGGTAAAGGAACTTTCCGAGAAAGTGGCCAAAGAAAAGGACGATTACATAAGGCTGATGGCGGAATTCGACAATTTCCGCCGCAGGACATCCCAGGAAAAGCTCGACCTGGTAAGCGTGGCTTCAGAGGATACCATCAAAGGGCTTCTGCCTGTTCTGGATGACTGCGAAAGGGCGATTGCCGCCCTGAAGGACTCTACCGACAGCGCAGCGGCAAAAGAGGGTACCGAACTGATATACGGCAAGCTCACGGCATACCTGAAAAGCAAGGGCCTTGCCCCTATAGAGGCGATGGACAAGCCGTTCGACACCGATGTGCATGAAGCCGTCGCCCAGATGCCGGTCCAGGAAGAGGAAAAGAAAGGGAAGATTTTCGATGTCGTACAGACCGGATACACCCTTAACGGCAAAGTTATCAGGTTCGCGAAAGTGGTTGTCGGCATCTGACCTGAAAGGAGGTAGATCATGGCAGAAAAAAGAGATTATTATGAGGTGCTCGGCGTAAGCAAGAACGCCACCCTTGATGAAATAAAAAAGGCCTACAGACAGCTGGCCATTAAATACCATCCGGACAAGAATCCCGGAAACAAGGAAGCCGAAGAAAAATTCAAGGAAGCGGCAGAGGCATACTCTGTCCTGAGCGACAAAGACAAGAGGGCAAAATATGACCAGTTCGGCCATGCCGGACTCGGCGGACAGCCGGGACCTGACTTCAGCGGAGGGTTCGGCGACCTGAACGACATCCTGAACAACCTGTTCGGTGGAGGATTCGGCGGATTCAGCGGCGGATTCGGAGGCTTCGGCGGGTTCGGCGGAGGAAGATCCCAGGGCCCGCAGCAGAAAGTATACAGGGGCAGGGACATCCGCGTAAGGGTAAAACTGACCCTGGAGGAAATCGCGAAGGGAGTTGAGAAAGAAATCTCGCTGGAGAAGAACGTTCCTTGCCCGGACTGTAACGGGAAAGGAGCGAAGAACAGCTCGGATATCAAGACATGTCCTGCGTGCGGCGGTACAGGCCAGATCAAAAGGGTGGCCAACAGCATATTCGGACAGACCATCAGCTACTCTACCTGCCAGCAGTGCGGAGGGGAAGGCAAAATCATCACGAATCCTTGCCATACATGCAGCGGCACCGGTCTGGTAAGGAAAAAGAGTACAGTCAAAGTCAAGATCCCGGCCGGAGTCGAAAACGGGATGCAGCTGACAATCCGAGGGGAAGGCCACTGTGCAAAGAACAACGGAGTGAACGGAGACCTGCTGGTCCTCATCGAGGAAATCCAGCACCCGGAACTTACAAGGGACGGGAACAACCTCCATTATACAAAGGTCATATCCGTAATGGACGCAATACTCGGGGCCGAAACGGAAATCCCGTGTCTTGACGGTCCGTACAGGATAAAGATAGAGCCAGGGACACAATCCGGCACAGTGGTGAGACTCAGGGGAAAAGGACTGCCGTCAGTAAACAGCTACGGCACCGGGGACCTTTATGTAAAGCTGATTGTCATGATTCCAAAGAAGCTGACAAAGAGCGAGAAGGATTTATTCGAGAGCATAAGGAACAACCCGTCATTTACCGCCGCCCCGAGCAAAGAAGACAAGAGTTTCTTTGACAGGCTGAGGGACATGTTCTAAAAGGCTGCAACAGAAATTCAACAAGATTGCAAAAAATATTTGCAGATATAAATTTAATTAGTACCTTTGCAGTCCCAAAATAAAAGCAACCTCTTGCATGGGGATTTGAATAATATGCAACGTTGCCACTTAAAACAGTTTTAGACATGGATTTGATTAAAGTTGTTGATGACGCTTTCGCTAACGAGAAAGTTTCAGAATATCCTAAGTTCAAGGCTGGTGACACCATCACCGTAACTTACAGGATCAAAGAGGGAGACAAGGAAAGGCTTCAGAAATTCAGAGGCGTAGTGATACAGCTCAGAGGAGCTTCTCCGGCTACGAAGACTTTCACTATCCGCAAGATTTCAAACGGAATCGGAGTTGAAAGGATTTTCCCGTTCGCTTCACCGTTCATTGATGCAATCGAGCTTAATAAAGTAGGTAAGGTTCGCAGGGCAAGGATCTTCTATCTGAGAAACCTCTCCGGTAAGAAGGCAAGAATCAAAGAGAAAAAGATGAACCTCGTAAAAGAGGAGAATGCATAAACAGGATATCAGACATACAGTCTGAATATTCGGCCCCTTAGCTCAACTGAATAGAGCATTTGACTACGGATCAAAAGGTTACAGGTTTGAATCCTGTAGGGGTCACAAAAAGAGGACGGGTCAAAAGTCAGACTCGTCCTCTTTTTATTCGTACTCCTGATGGAGTACGGTTCCAAATATTCAATTCTCAAAGAGGAAAAATTCCTTTCGGGTCCACCCTCTTTAGGTGTGTTAGAATTGATAAAATGCAAGGCATTGAGGGTGAGGGCGACAGGAGTCTACTTTCGTAGATGATCCCATAATGTTGTTATCCCGAGCGGAGGGCACAGCCCGCAGCCGAGGGATCTGCAGGGTTTCGCAGGCAGATTTCTCCACTCCCTCCGGTCGGTCGAAATGACAGTCAAGCAGCCAGTCGGAAGGCAGTTAGAGCCCCAGCAGAATGAGCAATACCCATAGTCGAGGGTCTGACAGTTAAAAGGACGGCCAGGCGTATAATAAATGAAGGAGGCACCTGAAAAGGGTACCTCCTTCATTTATACTGTAGTATTTGCTGATTAATGCTTAGCGAAGAAATCTTTCACTTTATCAGACTCGACGAGCTCCTCTTTGAACATATAGGCTCCAGTTTTCGGAGACTTGTCCATGCGGATGCATTTTACCATACTCTTAGCACCGGACTTGGCGCTGAAGGTTGCGACTGCTTTCTTTGCCATAAGTAATAATCCTCCAATTATTTGATTTCACGATGAAGAGTTACTTTCTTCAGGTACGGATTATATTTCATACGCTCCAGACGCTGAGTTGTATTCTTCTTGTTCTTGGTTGTGATGTATCTTGATATCCCAGGTACACCGCTTTCCCTCTGCTCAGTGCACTCCAAAATTACCTGCACTCTGTTGCCTTTTGCTTTCTTTGCCATAACCAACGAGATTAAACAAGGTTAATAAATCCTTTACACTGAGCATCTTTGATAGTAGCGTCAAGGCCATTCTTCTCGATTGTCCTGATGCCTTTGCAAGATACCTTAAGTGTCACAAACCTCTGCTCTGCCTCTGACCAGAATTTCTTGGTCTTGAGGTTCAGGGCGAAAATGCGTTTAGTACGCCTCTTAGAGTGGGAAACGTTGTTTCCTACCATCCTTTTTCTTCCTGTAACTTGACAAACCTTTGCCATTGTATATAACTTTTTTAATTATTTCACACTTTGGGGCTGCAAATATCGTATAAAAAAACCTGAAAAACAAGTATTTCTATACAAACTTGAAAAACCTGCGCCACCTTATATTCTTAGGGAACGACTTGTTCTGATCTGAAGAAAACCATATCAATGCCGGCTTTCCTACTATATGATCTTCCGGAACAAACCCCCAATATCTTGAATCAAGGGAATTGTGCCTGTTGTCGCCCATCATAAAATAGTAATCCTGTTTGAAAGTATAGCTGTCCGACTCCTTGCCGTTTATAATGATCCTGCCATCCTCTGCAACTGCCAGAGTATTTCCTTCGTAGGCAGTGATTATCCTTTCATATAAAGGAAGGTTCAGTGTATCAAGCTGTACCGTCGCACCCTTGCATGGAATCCATATCGGTCCGTAGTTGTCCCGTGTCCACTCGAACTTTTCCGAGAAAGGGAATATCGTCAGATAGGAATCGCTGTAATCAGGCGGATACCTGTCAATATTCTTCGTTACTTCAAGAACGTTCGGGTAGGACGATACGGTCTCTTTCATCGATGCAGTAAGCGGCATTGCAGGATAACCCGGCAACTGGGAACTATAGGACAGTTCCCCGGTATTTATCCCGAGCCTGTCGAGATTCTTCGGATTGATCCGCTCTCCGTTGGTCACGACCATGTACGTATTCTGGATACCAGGATATTCTTCCTGAGGCACGGAATTGACATACACGCGGCCGTCAATCACATGAAGCGTATCACCCGCAACGGCAACGCATCTTTTGACGTAATGGTCCTTCTTGTCCATCGGACGGACCTTCACCGGACCGTACTGCTTTATGGCGTAATCCCTTCCTACAAGCCGGCAGAACATATAGTAATCCTCCGCCGGGACCTTTGAAAGGACTGTATCACCATTCGGAAATCCGAAAACCACATAGTCCCCCCTTTTTACATGACCGAAACCTTTCAGCCTTCTGTAACTGTTCTGGACAAGAGTCGAATAGGACTCTTTCCCGTTCGGAAGCACATTGTGGGTAAAAGGTACCGTAAGCGGGGTCTGCGGGACCCTGGGACCGTAAGCAAGCTTGCTGACGAACAGATGGTCTCCTGTCAGAAGCGAACTTTCCATCGAGGAAGAAGGAATCTTGAAAGCCTGGAAAAAGAATATATTGAAAAATGTGACGACAATCACTGCAAAGATTATGGCATCAAGCCAGTCCAGCAGCACATTGTGCTTCTCCCCTTCCTTGTAGTATTTCTTCCAGAACACCCATTTCACTTTGCGTGTGATGTGGTGATCGAAAATCACTATAAGGCCGAAGAGCCACCAATAATTCCCCAGCCAGATTACCCACAACAGATAGAGTAAGGCCCAGAATACGAACCTTGTCCATTTGTTGTGATATAATTCCTTCCAGCCCACGGTACAGGGATTACTTTACAGAGTTTATAATTGCCTCAAATGCCTGAGGATTATTCATGGCAAGGTCTGCAAGTACTTTACGGTTAAGGCCGATGTTCTGTTTTGAAATCCTGCCCATGAACTGAGAATAAGTCATACCGTACTGACGTGCAGCAGCATTGATTCTCTGGATCCAGAGAGCGCGGAAAGAACGCTTCTTCGCCTTACGGTCACGATAGGCGTATGTAAGACCTTTCTCGTAAGTGTTCTTCGCTACTGTCCATACATTCTTTCTTGAAAGAAAATTACCGCGGGTTCTTTTGAGAATCTTTTTGCGGCGAGCCCTTGAGGCTACTGAATTTACCGATCTTGGCATAATTTAACTGTTTTATGGATACAGTGTCCTCCACAGGGAACTTCTCAACTGTATTCCAAGTTTAACTTAAATAATTGATTTAAGAAAGATTACATTCCCAATAAAGCTTTGACTCTGCTTTCGTCTACCTTGTGTACCAGGCCGAAATGGGTCAAATTCCTTTTCTGCTTTTTGGTCTTTTTGGTGAGAATGTGGCTTTTGTAAGCGTGTTTTCTCTTCACTTTTCCCGTTCCGGTAAGCGTGAAACGCTTTTTCGAACCGGAGTTGGTTTTCATCTTTGGCATAGTTAAATTTTTTAACTGTTAATAAATATTTATCATCCAATCACTTGGACTACTTTTTCTTAATAGGCGCTATCATCATGATCATCCTCTTGCCTTCCAGTTTCGGCATCTGCTCGGCCCTGCCGTATTCTTCAAGCTCGACGGCAAACCTCAAAAGAAGCTTCTCTCCCTGATCGGAATAGATAATGGAGCGTCCCTTGAAAAATACCGAAGCCTTGACCTTCGAGCCCTCCTGAAGGAACTCTACCGCATGTTTCAGCTTGAACTGGAAGTCATGCTCATCGGTATTCGGTCCGAAGCGGATCTCCTTGATAACTATCTTCGCGGAGTTCGACTTCATCTCCTTGGCCTTCTTCTTCTGCTGATAGAGATACTTCTGATAGTCAATGATCTTGCATACGGGAGGATCTGCCTTTGCACTTATCTCCACCAGATCAAGCCCTAAATCATCCGCCATCTTCATGGCTTCAGTTAAAGAATAGATCCCCTGTTCCTGGATATTCTCCCCGACCAGGCGAACCCTTGAGGCAGTAATCTCCTCGTTTATCCTTAATTCATTGTCGTCCTTCCTCGGTCTTTGAGGCCCTCTCGGGTCAGGACGCCCTGCACCGCTGTTAGAATTGTTGTTCGGTCTCGGTCCGTTGAACCGTGGTGCAGATGGTTTGAATGGTGCTGCGATAAATTTATCCTCCTATAAGTTTAGTTAATATTATATGAGCCTACGACAACTGGGACTTTACTTCATCGCTTACGAGTCTGATGAATTCATCCACAGTCATTGTACCCTCATCTTTACCTCCCTGACGTCTTACCGACAGGGTATTGTTTTCAACTTCCTTTTCACCGACGACCACGAGGAACGGTATGCGCTTCAACTCATTCTCACGTATTCTTTTACCTATTGTCTCGTTCCTGTCGTCCAATGCGGCGCGAATATCGGAATTATTCAGTAATTCACAAACTTTTTTTGCATAATCAGTGAATTTTTCGCTGACTGGCAATATGTTGACCTGCTCCGGCGTGAGCCACAGAGGAAGTTTTCCTCCGGTATGCTCAAGGAGTACTGCCACGAATCTTTCAAGCGAGCCGAAAGGAGCCCTGTGAATCATGACCGGACGGTGTTTCCTGCCGTCGCTTCCGGTATATTCGAGTTCGAAACGCTCAGGAAGGTTGTAGTCCACCTGAATGGTTCCGAGCTGCCACTTTCTTCCGATGGCATCCTTGACCATGAAATCGAGTTTCGGACCATAGAAAGCAGCCTCGCCATACTCCACGACAGTCTTGAGGCCTTTTTCGGCAGCGGCATCGATGATGGCCTGCTCCGCCTTCGCCCAATTCTCGTCCGTACCTATGTATTTTTCCTTGTGATCAGGGTCACGCAGAGACACCTGCGCGATGTACTCGTTGAAATTCAAAGTCTTGAATACATACAGAATGATATCGATGACCTTACAGAACTCTTCCTTGATCTGGTCGGGACGGCAGAAAAGGTGCGCATCATCCTGAGTAAAGCCACGTACTCTTGTAAGCCCGTGCAGTTCACCGCTCTGCTCGTAGCGGTAAACGGTACCGAACTCCGCATATCTGAGAGGGAGATCCTTGTAAGACCTCGGCCTGGTCCTGTAGATTTCGCAGTGGTGAGGGCAGTTCATAGGCTTGAGCAGGAACTCTTCCCCTTCCTGAGGAGTGTGGATAGGCTGGAATGAATCCTTGCCGTATTTTGCATAGTGACCTGAAGTCACGTAAAGGTCCTTGTTTCCGATATGCGGAGTTATCACCGGAAGATATCCGTAGGATTTCTGTACTTTCCTCAGGAAATTCTCAAGCCGTTCCCTGAGCTCGGCCCCTTTCGGGAGCCACAGAGGAAGTCCCTGACCGACTCTTGAAGAAAAAGCGAAAAGCTCCATCTCCTTTCCGAGCTTCCTGTGATCGCGCTTCTTGGCTTCTTCAAGCATCACCAGATACTCGTCAAGCATGGATTTCTTCGGGAAAGATATACCGTATATACGTGTAAGCATGTTGCGCTTCTCGTCCCCTCTCCAGTATGCCCCCGCAATGGAAGTGAGCTTGACGGCCTTGATCGCCGAAGTGTCACGCAGATGTGGTCCGCGGCACAGGTCAGTGAACGATCCGTTGGTATAGAACGAGATGGTACCGTCTTCAAGCTCCCCGATAAGCTCGCACTTGTACTCGTCACCTTTCTCCTGGAAAGTCTTGAGAGCCTCCGCCTTGGAGACTTCCCGGCGGACAAATGCCTCCTTTGAACGGGCGAACTCCATCATCTTGTCCTCGACGGCCTTGAGGTCCGATTCAGAAATCTGTTTCCCTCCGAAGTCCACATCATAGTAGAAACCGTTCTCGATAGCCGGTCCGATGCCGAACTTGACGCCGGGATAGAGGGCTTCGAGAGCCTGTGCCAGCAGATGGGACGAAGAATGCCAGAAAACATGCTTGGCCTCATCGTCTTCCCATTTATGGAACCGGATGGAAGCGTCTCCGTTGATCGGACGGTCCAGATCGTATATCGTGCCTTTCCCCTTTGCATCATCTTTGAAAACGACCGTCGCAGCCAACACTTCAGCTGCAAGCCTCGGACTTATGCTCTGTGCGATCTCATAGCCTGTAACGCCTTTCTCAAAGGCTTTCACGCTACCGTCAGGAAATGTGATATTCACGTTCATATTATTACATTTAACGTCAGTTCTGCTAATTTTCTCCAAAGGCTGCAAAGGTACGAATTTTTTTCTATCTTTGCGCAGTTATCTACATGTTTTCTATATCTCATGAATCAGTATTCAACTGCCAGGACAGTCTGGAGCAAGGCGGGCGTTTCAGGAGCCGCACTCGGGTTAGTATCAGGGGCATTCCTGTTCTTGGGGCATGCCGCAAACAGTATCGGGGCACCAGCAGCCGCAATATCGGTATCGTTCGTATTGTGGCTCGTAAAATTCATCGGCTGCATCCTGCTGATGAGATACTTCATGAAGAAATTCTGCGCCGGATATCCGGCCGCCACGAACAGGGACAGTTTCAGATTCGGCATGGCGACGGCAGTGCTTTCAGCCCTGATCTACTCAGCAATATACCTTGCCGATATACTGTTCGTATCAGCTGACCTGTTCGAAACCCAGATGGCAGAGGCTATAAGCACATATTCTCCGATGCTTGACAGCAACTCCCTGGCGATGCTTGAAAAAATGGAAGGCAGCTACCCGCAGATATCCTTTTTCTCCAACCTGATATACTGCTTCCTGTTCGGCACCGTACTGTCAGCCATACTTTCCAGAGACATACCGTCCCGCGACCCGTTTTCAAATACTGAAAAATGAATACACCGGCAAATTCCGACAAGGACATATCCATAGTCATATCCCTGTATAACGAGGTAGAATCACTGACAGAACTCGTCGGCTGGATCAGATCCGTAATGGAACGGAACGGCTACGTCTATGAAATCATAATGGTCGACGACGGGAGCAGCGACGGTTCATGGGATAAGATCATATCCCTGTCACGGACGGACAGGTCGGTCAGGGGAATATCATTCAGGAGGAATTACGGGAAATCGGCCGCCCTGTACTGCGGTTTCAAGGCAGCGGAAGGCCGGGTCGTGGTGACCATGGACGCAGACCTGCAGGATTCACCGGAAGAGATTCCGGAAATGTACAGGATGATTACCGAAGACGGCTATGACATAGTATCGGGATGGAAACGGCACCGCAAGGACAACGCGCTCACCAAGAACATCCCTTCAAAAATATACAATGCCGCAGCAAGGAAAATAACGGGCATACGCCTGCACGACATGAACTGCGGGCTGAAGGCATACAACAGCGAAGTCGTAAAGAACATTGAGGTGTACGGCGAAATGCACCGTTTCATACCATACCTCGCGAAAAATGCCGGATTCACTAAAATCACGGAAAAGCCCGTGCACCATCAGAAAAGGAAATACGGAAAGAGCAAATTCGGAATGAGCCGGTTTGTCAACGGCTTCCTTGATCTCCTTTCCATCTGGTTCCTGTGCACTTTCGGCAAGAACCCGATGCATTTCTTCGGGCTTACAGGCATACTGATGTTCCTCACCGGCGGCATAATCGCCGTCTGGCTGATCATATCAAAACTCATCCACCAGTCCAACGGGCTGGATTTCAGGCCGGTTACAGACCAGCCGCTCTTCTATCTGGCCCTCGTGGCCGTACTTGTAGGAGTACAGCTGTTCCTTTCCGGCTTCATAAGCGAGCTGGTATCAAGGAACAGCAGCGAAAGGAACCATTACAATATCAAGGACACGATCTAATCCCTTACAGGAAGGACAATGCATGAAGGATACTCCTTCTGATGATAGACCTTCATTTCCGCCGGAATGTAATCCTCCGGCAAGGCTTCATATACATTATCGACAAATTTCTGCGGATTCCTGTCAATGAGAGGGAACCAGGAACTCTGTATCTGGACCATTATCCGATGCCCCGGCAGGAACCAGTGGGCCACGTCATCCATATCGAAAGACAGTTCCGTCACTTTCCCTGGACGGAGCGGAACAGACTTTTCAAAACCGTCCCTGTATCTGGCCCTGAATACATCTCCTCTGACGAGCATCTGGTAGCCGCCCATCTGGTATCCGGGATCAGGGAGTTCTCCGGCTACGGACTTGGCGTACTTGAAATCATCCGGAAATACATCTATCAGCTTGACGACAATGTCGGCATCGCTGCCTGTAGTCTCGAACCATACTCTGACAGACAGCGGGCCTTCCAGCTTCAGAGTGTCCCCGACAGGAGAAGACATGAATGTAAGGACATCCGGCCTTGCAGAAGCAAACCTCTGGTCTTCAGCCATATACTCTCTATACCTCCCGCCGACCGGTTTCCCGACATGCGGAACGGGATGTTCCGGATCCGAAATATATGAAGAGAAGGATATTTTCTCGGAAGGAGCCGAAAAAGAAAGGCTGTCCCCTTCCCTGAGGTAAATTTCACGGTACGAAACCCCTGCCGGAGGCCATGAGCCACAGGAGGACCATTCACCGCTGCCGTAAGGGCGCACCGAAACTTTCGGAATCCTCTCCCCTTCCCCTTCCAGATAATATCTGAAAAACGGATACTCGATGTTTTCCATGAAATGCTCCGAGAGGCCTTCGCCCATCCATACCTGTCCAAGATGGTCGTATGAAAGGTTGTGCCAGCCGCCATGATACCATGGTCCGTAGACAAAATACGCATCAGTGTCCGGAGACTGGCGGCAGACGGCCGCATACGTATTCAATGCTCCGTAACAGTCATCTGTATCGAAAGTCCCGCCTACGACAAGGAATGCAGGCAGATCCCCTTTAAGATATTGTCCAGGACATCTTTCCTGCCAGAAACTGTCATAATCCGGATGTTCCATAATCTGATGCCAGAAGACCAGAGAATCCGCGAACGTATCAGTCACTCCGGACATTGTACCGGCTTCCAGAAAGAAAGAGTAGACATCCCCCTTCATTCTGGCGGCAGAACCGGGGCCTTTAGGGGCCGGATTATCATGCTTGCGGTACATCGACCCTCCGAAAGAATATGTATCCAGCAGCATAAGCACTCCGTTATGGTGGGCGTCATCCCCCATATACCAGTCGAATACGGGAGCCTGCGGCGAAACCGCCTTGACAGCAGGATGCCCGGACAAAGCGGCCATAGCCGCATAGAATCCAGGATACGAGACTCCGGTAACTCCGACATTGCCGTTATTGTCCGTATTCTTTACAATCCACTCTACGGTATCGTACGTGTCGGATGCCTCGTCTGTCTGCAGGCCTGTCTTGTCAGGGTTGAACGGCCGGATGTTCTCATACTCCCCTTCGCTCATATAACGACCCCTTACATTCTGCAGGACAACGATATAACCATTCTCGGCGAAAAGCCTCATGTCCTTCCACAGGACGGTCGGGAATCCCTCCCCGTAAGGGGAACATGAATACGGGGTACGCATCATTATCACCGGTCTGTCCGACAGTCCGGACGGCTCGAAAACCGCCGTATAAAGGGACACTCCGTCCCTCATCCTGACCATAGCCTCCCGTTTTGTATAGTTTTCCTCTATCCACCTGCGGTCGATATCCGCGGCATACGCAACTGCCGTACATAACAGCAGAAAGATGACAAAAAGTTTTTTCATTTCCGTAAGATTCCTGACAAATTCATATATCCCGGGCCGAATATAATAAAAAAATCCGGTCATCCCGAATCCGGCACGGAATCAGAGACATTCTCTGAAGTCCGGACAACGGGATGACCGTTAAAACAAGCCCTGCGGGCCAGCTATTACTTGAAGCCTTCCGGCACCTTCGTAAAGACGGCACGGATCTTCTCCATGTCGAATTTAGGAGTCCTGTCGTAGTTGTAAATGCCGTTCTGCTCCTGCTCTACGTCAGTAAGCTGGGTGTAGCAGTATCCGCAGATATGGTCGAAACCGAGAATCACGTCAGTGAGGGCCTCGAGTCTCTGATAGAATTCGTCCAAAGTCTTCGGAGCATCGCCGTAACCCCATGAAATCTCAGAGAATTCCTGGCCTACGACCCATTTGATACCACCGTACTCATCCACCAGATAAGGCTGCCCGTCATACTCTACTTCCCTGTGCTCCAGATCATGATGGCGGACCAGACCGTCTACCGGAGCCAGCCATTTCTTCAGATCATCCGGATTCTGCATATACTGGTGCACCGAGAACACATCGGTCATCACATGGTAGTTTCCGCTCACGTCATGACAAGGTCTGTAGTCGAGGTTCTTGGTGAGCTTGTAGACATCAGACACCATCCTGCAGGCCTCTCTGGCCACCTCGCGGTCCTCCGGATGCTCCCATGTCTCATTGAACGGAGTCCACATGATTATAGAAGGATGGTTCCTGTCGCGGATGACAGTCTCCTCCCACTCCGTGAGGAAGTTGCGGGCACTGAGAGGGTTATTGATGTTGGCGCCCCAGCTTGCGGACTCGCCCCATGTGAGGTAGCCGAGCCTGTCGGCCCAGTAATGGAAACGCGGCTCGAACATCTTCTGATGCAGACGGGCCCCGTTGAATCCGGCCGCCATGGAAAGTTCTATGTCCTTCTTCAGGGCCTCGTCGGTAGGGGCTGTCCAGATGCCGTCAGGATAGAATCCCTGGTCGAGGACAAACCTGAGGTATACCGGTTCGTTGTTGAGGTAAATCCGGTTTCCAACGATATGTATCTTCCTCATGCCGGAGTAGGAAGCGGCTGCGTCTATTACATTGCCATCTGCATCAAGCACTTCCAGATCAATATCATACAGGAATGGAGATTCTGGCGACCATGTTTTGACCTTCTTTACAGGAAGCTCCGCCGCGGTCTGTGCTGAAGCCGGAACGGTCTTGCGGCTCACTACCTTGTCCCCGTCTTTAACCGTCACCCTGAACTGCTGCCCGGCTTCAAGTCCATAGTAGGAAGGCTCCACGACAAAACGGCTCTGGTCGAGATCCGGGACGATATACACATCCCTGAGCCCTGTCCTGGCCACAGGTTCCATCCATACGGTCTGCCAGATGCCCGTAGTCCTGGTATATTCGCATCCGAAAGAGGCGAACCTGCCGCACTGCTTGCCTTTTGCATACTGTCCGGAACGCTCGTCATCCTCTACGCGCACCACGAGATCATGATCCTGGCCGGGGGAGACCATCCTGGTGATGTCAATTGAGAAAGATGAGGAACCGCCCCAGTGGCGTCCTGCAATCTTCCCGTCAATATATACAGACGCGATATAGTCTACAGCACCGAAATGCAGTATTATCCTTTTCCCGGACCAGTCCTGCGGAACGCTTATGGTCCTGTGGTACCACATCTCCGGTATGAAATCCTTATATCCTACACCGGACAGCTCGCTCTGAGGGGCGAAAGGAACAGTGATCCTGCCCTCGAAGCCCTTGCTTTCATACAGTTTACGGTCCATACCCGACCGGGAGAAGTCAAATTCGTAGCTCCACGTGCCGTTGAGGTTTACCCAGTCCTCCCTCACAAGCTGCGGGCGGGGATACTCTGGACGCGGGGTATCAGCTGCCGATGACATGGCAGGAAAAGCCATGAACATGGCCGCAGCAGTGTAAATAAATTTCTTAAATGACATAATCCGAATCTTTAACTGGAAATACCCTTTCTGTATTTAGATCCCCCGGCTTCGCTCGGGATGACATTCAAGGGTATTTTCCAATACATTATTTTACTGTAATACTGTTGAGGAGATCGAGTTTTCCGGCATCGATAAGGTGCAGGATGAGTTCTCCGAACAGGGTGTTCTGCCATGCAAACCATGCACGGGTGAATTTCTCCGGGTTGTCCTTATGGAAAGACTCATGCATGAATCCGGTACCTGCATCGGTCTTCATCAGGGTCTCGACGCACCATTTGATCTCTGCATCATCCTGCGATGTGAAAGCCTTCATCATGATGCTCATAGGCCATATCATATCATAGCCGATATGCGGACCGCCGATACCTTCCCCTGCAGTACCCTTGAAGAAATAAGGGTTGTCCTCGCTCCAGACAAACCTGCGGGTATTCTGGTAGATAGGGTCATTCACGTCCACATCGCCGAGATATGCCATGGAAAGGAGGCTCGGAGCGTTGGAATCGTCCATAAGATAGGCGTTGCCGAACCCGTCCACTTCGAAAGCATAGATTTTACCGTACTTAGGATGCTCGACTACGGCATACTTCTTCAAAGCGGCCTCCACCTCGTCGGCAAGTTCCCTGCACTCTTTGGCAAGGGCCTTGTCCTTGTTGACCTCGGTCAGTATTTCCGCAGCCTTCCTGAGTGATGTAACAGCAAAGAAATTGGAAGGGACAAGGAAATCGAAAGTGGTAGCATCGTCAGACGGTCTGAAAGAAGACACGATAAGACCTACAGGATTGACAGGGTTGCCATAACCGCTGCAGCACTTGGTGTCAAGCTGACGCTCGGTCTTCCTCATGAAATAATACGGACCTACCCCGTCCTTACGCTGCTGCTCTTTCAGTGTCTTGAGGATGTTCTTCACGGCTTCAATCCAGACTTCTCCGAATACCGATGTGTCCCCTGTCTCTTTCCAATACCCGTAGGCGAGCCTGATAGGATAGCAGTGGGAGTCGATTTCCCATTTGCGCTCGTGGACATTCGGGTTCATCTCGGTAAAGTCGCTCATCCACTCCCCTCCTGTCGGGCCGTCATTGAAAGCATTGGCATAAGGGTCTATGTTTATCAGCTTGAACTGCCTGTTGATCACACCGGCAATCATCCTGCGCAGAGCCTCGTCTTCGTTGGCAAGCTGGATATAAGGCCATACCTGGGCACCGGAATCCCTGAGCCACATGGCATGGATATCCCCCGTATATACAAATGTGTCATCCAGTCCGTCTTCCTTGTCTTTGCGGAAATGCACAGTGGTATCCAATGTATTAGGATAACAGTTGGCAAACATCCATGCAAGACGCGGATTCTCAAGAAGTTCCTGGACTTCCGCTATTTTAGCCTCCACGGCTTCAGAACGGAACAGCCTGTCCTCCTGGGCAGGCCTCTGGCATTTGTAGTCCTGTGCCGAAAGGGTCATCGTCCCCGCTATACCGGCGCAGACTACAGGCATAATGAATTTAAGCATAATGTCTAATGTTATTATTAATGATTATCTGTTTCCTTCATTTTACGTTACAGGGCAGCCATCCGGGCATACATTTCCGCCATGGCCCCCTGGACCAGCAACCATTTGGTCTCGTTCGTCTTCCTTCCGCTGCAGTCGTCATTGAAAAGACCTTCCTCTGTGCGTGATTTCTCCCATGCGGTATCAAGGGATTTCCTTACGGCATCGATATATGTCCTGTTGCCGTCAGCCCTGTAAAGTTCGATAAGACCACGGACCATCACCGCGTTGAACCATGTATTGCCGGCTTTGAGAATGCGGAAAGAAGTCCCGTCCTCAGCCGTATAGTCCTCAAAGAAATAATCGTAGCATGACTCTGCCGTCCTGGCGGCATCGGAAAGATACTTCTTGTCACCGGTAATGCCGTACAGCAGGGCTCCGGCCTGGACCATCTGTCCGCTATTGTAGGCGAATTTCCATGTCTGGATTTTCCCCGACAGGTTTATATTATCAAAATACAGGAAATCGGTAGAGTCCATCAGGGTGTTCCTGGTCCATTCGTAGAGGGCCTTGCCCTGTTCAAGATAATGCGGGTTTCCGGTGGCTTTGTAAAGTTTCAGGGCAAAAACGGATCCCGGAGCATTCGAGCAAGTGTTCTTCGACCCTTTTTTCTGCTCGCACCAGTAGATGCCGCCGCCGAGCTTGTCATCGATGCCGCTTTCAATGAATTTCCATATCATTTCGGCCTTTTCGAGATACTCGGGTTTTTCCGTAAGCACATAAAGGTCGGTAAAATCTATGCCGAGCCATACGTTGTCATCGTAGAAACGGTCGGAAGCCGGAGCCGACTTTATATAAGACGAATATGCATGAGGCTCGCGTTTCGCGTCATAGTATTCTTCAAGTCCCGGCAGGACCCTTCCGGTAAGGATATCCTGATAGGAAGGCTCGGTCTCCATTATGGCCGCAACGGCGGACAATGTTCCCGAGAAAGGCCACAGGTACGAATACGGATTCGGTCTCGACGCCTGTTCTTCGGATGCAAGATAACCGGCCTTGTAGCCGTCGTCGAACGGGTAGTTCTCTCTCAGAAGAAAGTTCTCGGCAACGGAGTAGCAGGTATAGACTGACTGCATGGTCGTCTTGGCCTTTTCAAGGTATGCTTCCTGCATATCGGAAGAGCCGGATGCACACGAAGACACGGCAAATGCGCATAATGCCGCGCAAATGGGGAAAGATGCAAGTTTCATTTTATAAGATTTGAATTTTATACAAAAATATCAGATATTTTTCAAACAAGTGTACGATTATATGTAATTTTAGTCCAATCGTGAAGCTTTCCGGCAGAGAACGCGACTTTCCCGCCGGCATGAAAGAAACCGCCCGGCACATACTGGCAGGATGCCTGTGCGCCGGGCGGTACGTATATTCAAAGGCCGGAATCCTAATGGAGTCTGGTCATGGCTTCTATGAGAGTGGCACCTGATACCTGAGGCTGATAGTACTTGTAGTAGTCAGTGTACGGCACGGTCCAGTCATAGTTGAAGAAGATCGCAGGATAAGAGCTCTTGTCAATGCCCTGCGTCCAGCAGACTATGGCGTTATGGGTCATAAAGTCCGACAGTTCCTTACGGAATGAGGCATCGATGTTCTCATCGAGGGCAAGCAGGGTGGCATACCTGATGAAAATGCCTTTGAACAGGGAGTTGTCGCTGTTTGCAGAAGATGCCTCGCTATTCATTATCCCGTCAGTGCTCATATTGTTCATCTGGTATTCGGCGGCACGCATGGCTTCGATAAGATAACGCTTGTCACCGGTAAAATTGTAGAGCATGTGTGCGGAGCCTATGAATGTCCCCTGATTGTAGCTCAGGGCGCCTCCGTTTATGACTCCGTTTTTCATGTTGTCCGCTACGGAACCTGTCTCAGAATCATACAGAGTAGAGCTCAGCCATTCATAAATCATCTTGGCCTGATCAAGATACTTTTCTTCCTGAGTAAACTCATAAAGGCGCAGCGCACAGAGTGCACCCGGACCGTTAGAGCAGGCGTTCTTGCTTATTTCCCTGCCTGACTCGATAGACCAGATCAGACCTCCGCCGTTTTCGTCTACGGTCCAACGAGTGATGATATGCTGATCGTATGTGTCCTTGGCATAGTCAAGATAGTCTTTCTCTCCTGTAGCTTCATACATGCGGATGAGAGTGAGGACTATCCATTCCATATCGTCCGTAAAGTCATTTCTATAATCCGGACTGGAATAATTGTTCCCCCTGTGCTGATGCCACAGTTCCATATATTTTTCATACGTAGCCGCACGCTCTGCATCCGTATCTTTTATACGCAGATATGCATCTATGACCACATCCATAGCGTGGGCCTGGCCCCAATAGTTGAACTGGTTGTTTGCGCTTCCGTCTGCGCTCAACTGGAAAGTGCCTCTGTCCTTATCCATAAAGTTGTCGATAAGGGCGACATCGGCACTGTCGGCAGCCGCATCCCAGTCGATCTGGTACGGAGCGTCCATAAGTGAAGACGGATCGTACATTTCACCGTAGTAGACGTCATCCACTCCGCAGGATGCAAGGGCCGCAGCCGCTGTCAATAATATTATTGTCTTTTTCATTTTGCTATTCTGATATTAAGCGATTACTGCCAAACTGAAAACATTTCTGTCCGTTCATGGTGACAGCAATCCATATAATTATTAATCAAGGTATTCCAGATATACATAGTAGAATTCCTCCTGCGGAGAGCAGTTCAGCTTTATGTTCAGGCGCTTGGTATTCTGGCCTCGGTATGACTGAATGACTTTGTAGTGGTAATTCCAGTCCGAAGTGTCATCCCAGAATTTCACCGCATATTCAGGAGACCTTTCAGGGGCGGCTGAAGTCGGGTCAGAGTCGCCGAAATTACTCTGATTTGCAAGTTTCCATTCTTTACCGTCAATATTCATTTTGACAAAGAACCTTGTATCTTCAAACTGCTTCCTAAAGTCCGGTACCACATTCTCTCTATACCAAATACCGTTACCAATATAATCTAATGTTATATGCGTGTCTTTATCAACACATGACTGCATATACACATCACTGATCTTCTCGACTTTTGCCGTCATCTCCTGCTCCATAAGGTTCAGTGTAATCCTGTATACGCTTTCACCCTCGCTCCAGTTTCCGTCAGTCCCGGACTCTTTCACAGAATCCCCGTCTATGACATACCTGCGGATATCGCCTTCGGTTCCGTCAGTGAATGCATAGGAACCGGATGAAAGTTTTGTATAGATTTCAAACTGACCTACATCGAGTTTCTTGAACTGGCCGAAACCTGAACCGAACTCCGTAGCCTCACCGGTAATATACAGCTGGTCAGGAACACCTTTCATGCGGGTCACTTTCAGTGCCTGCACCGGGGACATTGCAGTATAGGATATGAGTTTGGACTGCACTCCCCAATAAAGGGTGCCTTCAGCTCCGGCCGCTATGCCGGCTTCTGTCGCAAAGGACTCGAGCTGCATGTGGGTAACGTCCACAGAAGCATTGTATCCTGCATCGAAAGAGCCGAGTTCTGCGCTGCCTTCCGCATCCTTGTAGATTTTCAAAGTATAGGAAGTAAGAGGGAGCTGAGGGCAGTCTGCAGGTTTCTCCCATGTGAATGTCTCTTTTGCCCCTTCAATGGAAACAAGCTCTACAGATGCATCCGCAGCCGGAGAAACGAGGGTCTCGACAGCCGGGGCCACGAGTTCGAACCCGAGGTCAAAATAGTGGTATGTCCTTTCCGGAGACATGCTGACGACAACAGTACATGCCATTCCTTTAAGAGGGGAATGGAACTTGAAAATAGACCGGTATGAATCATTCAAACCATCCTGGTCGGTATGGATGCCTATATTGAAATAAGTATTGGCCGGATCGATAGTTCCCGGGTCCTGGGCATCCCTGTCCGTATTTGCTGAGCCCCAGATTTCCGTATTGCCGCCGGCAGTAGCCTTGAAGCGATACCTGTCGTCCCCGTCGGAAGGTATGGTATAATTTTCCGCTTTCCATACACCTTCACCTGCGTATGTAAGTGCAGTCAGAGGAGTGTCATTGTTCCCGGCCCTGTACAGAGCTACATCCGAAATAGGGACGAGGGTCACAGTGCTGGTACTGAAATCCACTTTCGTACGGTAAACGCCATCGGCTACAGCCACAGCAAGCTCAGCGTCCGTCGTAAGCCTGTTGTCCTTGGCGATATAGAAAGTCCGTTTCGCCCCTTCTGCATTTCTGTTTACAAAGGATACGGCACCGTTGATCCGGGTATAGATTTCATATACTCCGTCACCGGTCTTATATAAAGAAACGGCTTTGGTGATATCAGCCCCTCCTTCGCTGCCTTCACCCGTGATATACAGTTCGGTAGGGAAGCCTACCACGGATGCATCCCGGGTCACGGTAAATTTATGCGGCTCAGGAAGGCCGGACTGGAGATTCCCGCCAGAAACGGCGCCTGCCGTCCAGTAAAGATCTCCTGAAGCATCAGGCACAATCCCTGCCAGGTCCGCAAGTTCAATCAGAGTCTTATGCTTGAGGGTGAGCATATTGCGTGTACCGCTGTCATCAGATTCGAATCTTCCGACCTCTGTTGTGCCGTCACTTCCGTAAATGATCACCTCATAAAGAGGGGAACCGGTTTTTGACGCCTCCCACTCAAAGGCAAGCTTTGCATTGTCGTTGTTGATCAGGTCTACTTCAAACCCTTCCGAAGGATACAGGAGGGTCTCGACCCTGCCTGCAGTCCCGGATTCATATTCAGTGTACTGAGTACACCCTGTCCAGACAAAGGCCAGAGCCAGCAGCACTGAGATACCGTTAAATATATTTTTCATTGTATAGTCCTTTATCTGATATTGTCAATAATATGCGTCGTATGATCTACATCGCCGTTCATGTACACGGTAATGTCTACGGTAGCACCGTTCAGATCAGTCATGAACTTGTAAGGATAAGCCCAGCGGTTGCCGTCCCATACATACTCATAGACATAGAAGTAAGAGCCGGTAAGCGTTCCAGGGCGGCTTGAGTCTGAAGCCTCGTATCCCCATACCATCTCAGTACCGCCAATGGTAGCCCTGAAATGATACCTGTCTTCTTCATAGCCTTTGTCCAGGAACTGTACGGTATAATCCGTAAGTTTCCATGTACCGTTTCCTATATAATCCATATTTCTGGTATGGTCATCGGCGAAGTTGTACAGGACATTGGTTATCGGTTCAATGGTAACGCCTCTGACGTTGAAATCAAGGGTTATCTTGTAAATGCCGTCCTCTGATACGGTAGCAGGAGTACTGCTCTTGTCATCCAGAATGCCGTTCACGATCGTATAGACCGTATGATCCGCATCCTTGCTGTCCACAAAGGTAAAGCCCTGGCCGGCCTTGAGCTGGTGATAGAAAGTGAACATGCCTTCTTCCGTGCTCTTGATGGCCTTGTATGCGGCAGAGAGATCCGTACCTGTTTCAGAACCTTCTCCTGTAATATAGACTTCAGCAGGGATAGTCTCGAATCCGAGCAGTCTTGTCACTTCGAGTTTTCTCGGTGTCACCGTGACTGCCGACTCAGATATTCCGCGGCTTGCGACTACGGCCCAGTACATGGAACCGTCCTCACCGGTAGGTATACCAGCGGCACTTGCCGCCTTGTTCAGCTCTTTATGCGCAATGGAGACCGATGTATTGAAGCCGGCATCCACCCTGTACACGATCTCTCCGTCCGGAGAACCGTAGAAGGCCACTTCATACTGCGGAGACATGCCGTCCTGTGCAAATGCAGGAGACCATTCGAAAGTAGTAGAAGCGTCAGACCCGCTCTGGAGCCTGATATAAGTATCATCTTCCGGCGAAATAAGCGAACTTACCGGATACACGTCTCCCGGACGGTACTCCTTGTCCAGAGTACAGGACACCGGACAAAGGGCAGCAGCCAGGAGCAATGTCGGGAAAAAACTATATTTCATAAAAATTCTGTCTTTAAATTAACCGTTAATAACCAGGGTTGTTAGGCAGGAGGGTAGGTACCAGCTCAAGCTGCGACTGAGGCACTGACCAGAGCTTGTCCCTGTCTGTAAACACCCTTGTATCCAGAACTATGGAACCTGTCTCGTATGAAGAATACACGTTGCAGTTCAGCACATCGCTGCCTATGTTCCAGCGCAGGATGTCATAGTATCTGAGCCCCTCGAGAGCAAGTTCGCAGCGGCGTTCCCTGCGGATAAGGTCTGTCATGGCATCTGTGCTGAGTGATGGATAGGCACATGCTTCAGCATTCAGACCGGCCCTTTCCCTTATAGGCTTTATGGTTTCGTTCCACTCGTTCTCGCCGAACTCACCGAGAACATGTTTGGCCTCGGCATACATGAGAAGTACATCGGCGTACCTCATCATGATGATGTTGTTCCACTGCTTGAACTCCTGTCCGTGTCCCATATCGTAGTACTTGCGGACAAAGAATCCTGTAGGTGTGGAGTTGGATCCGACACTGAACTTGTCTTTACTTTCGCTACCTGTCACGTCCACTGTATATTCAGTATAGGCGCCGCTGTTGTTTACATCCTTCCATACCTTGCCGTGGCAACCGACAGTATAGAGAAGGCGCGGGTCCCTGTTGGAATACGGATCCGATTCATTGTATCCGGAACCGTTTTCATCGATTTTCTTTCCGTTGGCCATGAGATAATCGTCCACAAGCTCACGGGTAGGGGCACGCTGGATAAGAGCAGAGCCTACTGCCATAGGTGCAAGATTGTTGAAAGTAGTCCACTGCTTGATGGTCTCCATGGCAGAATAGTCGAGAATCACCTCGGAATTGTACTCGTATGCAGCCATGAACAGGTTTTCGTAAGCCGAGCAGTGCTCGTCGGATGTGGTAAACAGGGAGTAGGTGCCGTATTCGGCCTGATTGTGGATAAGGTCGTCGCAGATGTCGGCTACCTTCTTTGCCCAGTCGGCGTACATATCAGGGTTGTACATGTAGATTCTGGCAAGAAGCACCATGGCGGCGGCTTTCGTAATCTTCCCGTTGTCAGCTGCAGAAAGGTCATCCCTTGAAGAAAGGACAGGAATGATGGATTCCAGCTCAGACACGAGCTGAGGTATGATCTCCGTCTTAGGCGTACGGACCGATTCCTTGGACTGGTCAAGAGTGATATCGCTCATGAAGAAAGGCACGGCGCCGTAGAAATTGACCGCACGGAAATAGAGGTATGCCCTTATGAACTTGATCTGGGCTACCATGTCGGCCTTGGTGTCGGCATCCATATCCGGCACCAGGTCCACCTTGTCCATAAAGACATTGCAGGTCTTGATACCCTGATAGATCCATTTCCACTCGGACTCGAACAGGCCTGTGGAAGCCGTAGCCGTACCGTTACGGATTGCCCTGGTGTCAGGACCTCCGCGCTGTTCGAAGATATTGTCGCTCAAAGCCTCGTCATCGAGGAACTTCGTATGGGAATACATCTGGTTGTAAGCCATGTTGACAACGGACTGGGCCCTGTCGGCTGAAGACCAGAATGTATCATCCGTAAATTTGTTTGTAGGAGCCTGATCCAGCGAGTTGCACGCCGCCAGAGCCAACAGTGATGCTCCGGACAGGAAGGCTGCCGTATATCTTATTATGTTTTTCATGTTTTCTGGAATTTTCTTCAAATAACAATTCTTTGATCTTCAGCTGTCAGAACGTAATGTCCACTCCCATACCGAAATAACGGAGGTTAGGGTAGTTACGTCCGGAGTTGGCGCCTGAGGCGTTCATGCTGTTGCCGAACTCTGAAGATTCAGGGTCGATGAACGACACTCCGCTGATAGTAAAGAGATTCTGTGCATCGAAGTAGACTCTCAGTTTCTTGACCCTGATCTTGTCCATCCATTTCTGAGGGAAAGTATATCCGATCTGGACATCTTTCAGACGGAGGTAGGCTCCGTTGAATTTGTAAAGGTCAGAACCGTAGCCGTAGTTGTTGAGGCTGGACCCCTGCCTGTCGGAAGCCACAAGACGAGGCCATCTTGCATCGGTATTGGTCGGCGTCCAGAAATCAAGCTGGTGTTCGTACATGGTGTAGCCGTAGTTGCTGTGGAAAGGCTCTACAAGCTCTCCCCTGAGCATCATGTCCCTCTTGAGTACGCCCTGGAACATCACGCTGAGGTCGATACCTTTCCATGCCACATTGTAGTTCAGTCCGAATGTATACCTCGGGAATGCGTTTCCGAGATAATAACGGTCGTCCTCATCGATCTTGCCGTCCCCGTTGCGGTCCTTGTACTTCACGTCACCCGGCTGGAGCTGGTTCTCCAGACCTACAGGGACAGCCGAATTTGCTATTTCCTCATAGCTCTGGAAGAATCCGTCGGTCTTGTATCCGTAGTATGAGTAGAGAGGCAGGCCTTCCCTGATGATTCTCCATATCTCATCGGACTTGTTGATCTGCTCGAAGCCTTCAAAAGAGGTAACCCTGTTCCAGGAGTCTCCGATGTTGAAAGACAGGTTATGCGACCAGTCGTTCTTTACATGGGAGAAATTGATGGTAAGTTCCCATCCCTGGGTATTCATCGCACCGGCATTGTAGCTGTTCAGCTCTGTTCCCAGATGAAGCGGGGTCTTAGGTTTGATAAGGATGCCGGTAGTGTTCTTGTTGAAGTAGTCGAACCCTATATTGAGCTTGCTCTTGAAGAAAGAGGCGTCGAAACCGACATTGAATGTCTTGGAAACCTCCCACTGGAGATTGTCGGTACCGAGCTGGAAGCCGGCTCCGGCTACGCCTACATTGTTGAATCCGTAAGTATTGGCATACAGGTCGTATGTAGTGAAATACTGGTAGTCGCCAGTCGCCTGGTTACCGAGGGTACCGTATGATGCACGCACTTTCAGCATACCCATATTGTAGTTCCAGTCGGCCATCCACGGCTCTTCCGAAATGGTCCAGCCGACAGACACGGACGGGAAGAATCCCCAGCGGTAGTCTTTGTCGAACTTGGACGAACCGTCATAACGGAAGGTTCCCTCGACAAAGTATTTGCCTTTAAAGTCATACCCTACCCTTCCGAATATGGAAGTGAGGCTGGTACGTGTGGTGCTTTCCGGCGTAAGGTACGAACCTGACGGGTCTACCTCGGAGCCGTCACCCTTGATTCCCAGATCTTCATCCACCTTGAGGATCTTGACCTGGTTGCCCTGCTTGGTGTAGGACTCGTTGGATGCACCGACCATGGCATATACGTGATGTTTCTCGGCAAAAGTCCTGTCATAGTCGAGCATGATCTGGGTATTGATCAGCCATGCCTTCTCGTTCCAGTCCTCGGACCTGCGGTCGGTATTGTTGAGACGAGGTTCTCCGTTGATATCCTGATAGTTGTAGAACGGAGTGGTGAATGTGCGGGTGTACCTGTGGTTCGAATAGATGTCCGCACCGCCGACTGCACGCAGTTTCAGGCCTTCGATAATCTTGTATTCGAGAGAGATGTTGGCGTTGACATAGTCATTGTTGTACTTGTCGTATCCGCCTGTCTCGAGCAGACCTAGAGAGTTGAAGTCTGTCAGGAGGTCATTTACAAGATAGCGTCCCGTCTCCGGGTCCTGCTGCCTGTAATAATAATAGGTAGGAATACGGGTAGCATTCGCGATGGCGTTGCCGTCAATGGTATTCTTGCTGTCGTTCCTGTTGTAGGAAAGCAGGGCGGTGACTTTCAGTCTCTTGTACTCTGTAGAAACGTTCGCCCTCATGTTGTAGCGTTCTACGCCATAGTCAGGACCTACAAAGTTGCTCCCCTGGTTGAAGTATCCGGCAGAAACCATATATGTAGTATTCTGGCTGCCGCCTGAAATGCTTACATTGTAGTTCTGCTGGAGAGCAGTCTGCATGATCTCGTCGAGGAAGAATGTCCCGTTGCCGTTGGCATACAGGTCCCTGATCTCGGCGGCGGTAAAAGACGGGTCAAGACCGCGGTTGCGCCTTGCCACATTCAGCAGTGTGGCGTTCTGCCAGCCTTCTACAGGAGTATAGAGGCAGTATGGATCCTGCCATCCGACCATCGCAGAGACTTTCACCTCCGGAGCCTGGTTGTACTTTCCTTTCTTGGTGGTGACAAGAAGGACACCGTTTGCTGCACGGGAACCGTAGATGGCTGCCGTACCGGCATCCTTGAGGACAGAGACGGACTCGATATCCTGAGGATTGAGCTTGCTGAACGCGGAGTTGTCAGTGACCAGACCGTCAATGACGATAAGAGGGTCGTTGTTGTTCATGGTCCCGACTCCGCGGATGTTGATATTCAGCCCCTGGTCATTAGGGTTGAAACTCCTCTGCTGGATGACGAGGGAAGGAGATGTTCCCTGCAGGGCCTGCGTAAGGTTCGCCACGGACCTGTTTTCGAGAATGTCGGCCTTGACCTGGTCTACCGCACCGACAGAGCGGCGGCGGGTAGTGGTACCGTAACCGATAACGACGACTTCATCCATGAAAGTAGCCTCTACTTCCAGGGTGAAATCGATCCTGGACCTGTTGCCGACCTTCACACGCTGTGTGGCAAAGCCGAGACAGGAAACTTCAATCTCAGAATCGGAAGTCAGACCTCCCAATGTGAAATTACCGTCAAAATCAGTCGTAACTCCGGTGTTGGATCCCGGAATCATTACAGCAGCGCCGATTACGGGATTACCGTCACTGTCAGTTACAGTACCCGAAACGCTGTGTTCCTGAGCAAGGAGCGGCATTGCGAACAACACCATGGCCAAAGCCAGGAATGCCGACTTTAGCTGCCCCCCCCTTGAATTGTTTAAGTGGGAATTTTTTAGAAACATAAAACTGTATTTGGTTAGTTACATAAAATTTCCGGTCCGGGACAGGGACATGCCCTGGACCGAACCGGCTGCAAAATTATATATCACGTACAATAAAAATGTACGGATTCATGCACTTTTAGTATAATTCCGCTTTATAAATAATAATGCATACCGGAACAGATGTGTTTCCTGACCGGCTTTACAAATACAGGCAGGGGCGACGGGCACTATGAAAATCTGCAATAGAACCAAATGTAACTAACCAAATACAGATTCAGATATATCACAGAATCGTACCCGTAGTCCCCTGCCTGCAAGTATTATTTGTCGCGGAAAGAATGCTCGTGGTAATAATCCGCTGAATTCTCGTTATTCATGTAAACAGTGAAAGTGCCGAGTTTTCCAATACCTTCTGTATCGCCTTTTGTTTTCCAGGTATCCTCCCACTCACCTACAGTAGCATTATTAAATCTATATACATTCATGTACCCTTGTACACTATCAGGATCTTTACTCTGGCGGCAGTCATCCTCAAAATGTCCCCACTTTTCAGATGTTCCGTCTTTATAGTAACAGATAAATGCATACCTTGAATCAGATTCGCTGCCCCAGTCAAAATCAACAAGAGTCCAGACGCCATTGCCTTTATAGTCCATTACTCCAATAGCGCCATAACCGGCTCTACGCTCAAATTCGACTTTATCAATCTCTTTCTTCGACCATCTCATGGTATTGAAATCAAGATAGAGATAATAGATGCCGGACGTGGTATTTTCAGACACTGTTCCATCTTCTGCCTGACGTATAGACCCGGTTTCTTCAAGGATGAAAGAACGCCCCTGATCATCAGTGACAGTAAAATTACCGGCATCAAGACGGGTAAAGCACTCGAATCCGCCGATTTCACGCTGTACCTGAGAAGCATAGGTAGGGCTGCCCTTCGTGTCACTTACAGGCGTAGCTGCAACAAGATTGACGGCGGCATCATTCTCTGTGGCGGTTCCCGAAATTGACACCTCTACAGGAAGCGGTTCCACTGTATTTGCCCTTGTCACAGAAATCGTGCGGACAGCATCATACAATGCAGATTCGGAGCCTTTCCATACACGGACAGTCCATTTTACATTAACGGCGGAACCGGGAAGGCATCCCGACCTCTGGGCTATAGTATTCATAACAGACGAAGTAACCGTAATGTTAGGACTGGCCCCGTTATTTGCACTCAAGAGCACGTACAGCGGATTTGAAAAATCCCCGGTTTCGGTATCGAACAATACTTCATACACAACATACCCTTCACCCGAGCTCTTCCATTCAAGGATCACTTCTTTTCCCGTGGAAAGATCAATGCTGTAATTGTCACGCGGCAAGTACAGAGTATCGGACGGGACCAGATCGGAATAGGTTTCTTCCTGCTGGCAGGAAGCCAAGCCGCATAACACCAGTGCAGCCGAAATCATATACAGGATTTTTTTCATAGTCATCCAATTTTAAATTATCAGAACTTCAGGTCCTTTATCATCCACATGGACTCGATGCACTGCGCGGCACTTGCAAAGGCCCCCTGGGAGCCTCCGGAACCGTATTCACGGGGCTCATAGCATTTCACACCGAAATACGAATTTTCAAAATCCTTCTTGTCTATACCGGCAGACCAGTAATATTCGGCATGACGGCGCAGGTATGTATAGAGTTCATGGCGTATGGAAGAATCCACGGCGTCTATATCCGTATCGAGAATCATCCTCGTGGACCAGTGGAACATCACGGCATGGAAAATAGAGTTGTTCTCGTCGGTACCTTCATCACGGGAGACCATTTCTCCGTTGTAGGCTTCATTCATCCGGCTTGACTCCATCTGGCCTCTCGCGGCAAGGATGGCCTTGAGAAGGTAAGCTTCATCCCCGGTAAGATGCCAGATCAGACGGCCGGCTTCCATACATGTACCCTGGGTATAGCTGAGAGGAACCGAGCCGAGAGTGCCGTCAGTGTTCATCACATCGAGGTTCTGGTCGAAACATGTATAAGCCTGGTCGATATACTCCGCAGCAGCCTCCTCATTTCCGGCTTCTCGTGCATAGCCTGCCATCATGGCTGCTATAATGGCTCCCGGGCCGTTGGTACACTCGTTTGCACCGAGGTCAGTATATTTCCACGGCAGCCATCCGTACTGGTTCAGTTCATGGCGAGGCCAAATGTCCTCGTCCCACAGAGTTTTGGCAGTATCGAAATACTTCTGGACACCAGTGGCCTCATACATCTGGAGAAGCGCTATGGTTATCCAGCATGTATCGTCAGTGAAGTCGTTGCCGAATCCTGTCGTTCCGCGGTAGTCGGCATTGCCCTCGTAGTTATTCCCGTGCTTGTCATACCACATCTGGAAATAACCCTCGATAGTAGAAGCAAGCTCCGGGTCAGAGTCCTTGATCCTGTTGTAGTATTCGACCATAGCGGCCATGCAATGGGCCTGCTGCCAATAGTTGTTACCGTTGGCAGAGCCGGTAGCATTATATTCCCTGTAGGAGAATACACCTTCAAAACCGTTGCGCGGCTCGCTGCAGAAGAAACGTTCGATGAACGCATTAGAGCATGAATCCGCAGCTTCTGTCCAGTCTATATCGTATGTAGCATACGCTTTGTCTCCTTCTACTACCGGAGTATCCGTCAGCTCGGCATAGTCGGTGCATGACACCGGCACTGCCACCAACGTAAATGCAACGGCAGACGTGAAGGAAAATGCAAATTTATTTTTCATAATTGTTCAATGATTATCCTATTTGAAAATATATTCATGGTAGAATGTTCCGGCTTCGTTGTCTCCATTCATATAAAGATACCCGTCGAATGCCCGGCCGCAGTCTCCGGAAAGGAAGTTCCATGTCTTGTCCCAGTCTGCGTTGCCGATAGTCGCGTCTGTGTACAAATGGACTTTCATATAATCGACAGAATATTCTGTTCCGAGTGCGGATTCTGTTCCAAGATATATTACCGAACCGTCTTCCATAGTCATGTTGAAACGATGTCTTGTATCTCCCGCTGTGTACCCGCCATTGCCGTCTTTCTTAAGAGACTGGGTATTTTCATAATCGAAAATAGCCCATACACCCTTGCCCTGGTATTCTACAGGGAAATACATCTTCCAGTCGTTGCCTTCATATCCGTTACCGCCAAGGACATCGCTACTTGCGGCCTGCAGCTCGACCTTGGAAATTTTCTGTGCAGTCCATACCATACCGTTGAACTGTATGAGGAGCCTGTACAGGCCTGCACCGTCAGGCATGGTGCTGGACACGGCAGTCCCGGTGTTTGTCACTGAACCGTCTGCATTGAGAGTATAGAAGCGTCCCTGATCATCAGTCACAGTAAATTCACCGTCCGTCAGCCTGGTGTAGCACTCGAAAGTACCCTCAAGGGCAGCCTCCTTGTCTATGCCGGGCGAAGGCACCATGGCGATACCGTTTTCAGGATCCTCGACAGCAGCTCCGCCAAGTGTCACAGCCTCAGGAAGCGGAGACATCGCATTCTGACGAGTGACTGTAAGTTCATTGATCTGTGTATAAACACTTCCGCCGACTCCCTTGGAAGCCCTGACAGTCCATTTAAACGAACCAGTACCGGCGACAGGTATACCGGCGGCACCCGCAACCGAATTGAGATCGGTAGCAGACATGGACAGATTTGTCTGAGACCCTGTAAGTGCACTTGCATAAGTTGCTACAGGATTGGAGAAATCCCCGTCTGGAGTATCAAACAGGACCTCATATCCGACATAACCGTTATCCTCTGCCACCGAAGGAGCCCACTCGAAAGTGGTAACGACACCGGTAGTAAGATCTATTTCCGCTCCATTCTCCGGGGCATAGAGTGTATTGCCCGTCATTATGTTATAATCCAGTTCATTCTTCTCATTGCATGATACCAAAATGAACGGAAGCATTCCTGCAGCAACCAGAAATATATTGCTTATTTTCATTTTCATCTTGATTGATAATTGAATTACTTGAATTGTTCAGACACAGTTCTTCTACCAGCCCGGATTCTGAGGCAGGTTATGGTTGATATCGCGCTCTGCCTGAGGGATTGCAAACCAGTATCTCATATTGTAGGAGTTCTGGCACACGATGTTGGATCCGTTGTCCATGAACGGGGCACCTGTAGCCCGTGAAGTCAGGAAGGATGCCCCTGTCTCCTTTATCGTAGCATCATCAAGTACAGCCCAGCGCCTGAGATCGAACACCCTGCGGCCCTCAAGGGCAAGTTCCGCCCGACGCTCATCGCGGATGGCCTGGCGGAGGTCGCCGCCTGACGGGAAACTGCAGTATGAAGATGCAAACCCGGCCCTCTCCCTAAGTCTTCTGATGGTCTTGTCCCATACACCGGAATCCATCTGTCCGGTTTCGTACATACTCTCGGCATACATAAGAAGAATATCGGCAAAACGTATCTCCATTATAGGTTTAATACAGTTTCCACCCGCATCGATATCGTCCGCATAATAGTTCTTCAGACCGTAATAGCCGGTAGCCGTGCGGTCCTGGGAACCGTCATAGGCATCGTTCTGTGTGCGGTTCCCATACCGATCCTCATCATCGGGATTCGTATAGCAGGTATAGCGTCCTTCTGCATCCGTTGTCAGGCCGAGGTCGGTCCTTGCAGCCGGCACGTCGACTCTACATCCGTTGTAGGCAATGGTAGAGTAGAACCTCTTGTCACGGTCTTCATAATCTGTATCACCAGCGACGGAACCGTCGATTTTACGGAATACATCCACGAGTTCCTGGGTAGGAGACTGTTTAGTCACACCCCTGCTGCCTACCGACTGAGGGCACCAGCCTCCCGGATTCCAGGATCTGAGGACATCGTCCAGACTGTTGTATGCGGTCTCTATGGTCATAATGGACTCTGGTCCGTAATGGCCTGTCTTGAACAGTTCATCGAAATCTCCGGCAAGGTCGTATGTTCCGTACTCGGTAGAGTTGATAAGTTTCTCGCATTCCCTGGCGCAGTTCTCAAAATCGTTGTTCAGAAGATATGCCCTGGCCTTGATGGCGATGGCAGTACCGCAAGTATAGCGCCCGTTCTCGGATGCAGGGAGATCAGTATTCTTTGGCAGCACACTTGCAGCATAGTCGAGTTCGTCGAGGATGAACTGTCTGATAGTGTTCTCGTCAGTGACACCTATCTCACGTGCCTCGGGAAGTGTAGGGTTGGACGTAAAGAACGGTACATCCCCGTACCATGTTATAAGACGGAGATATGTCCACGCCCTCATCAGGCGGAGTTCTGCAAGCATTCTGGTCTTGAATGCATCGTCCACGGATGTAATACGGTCCTGGGCGTCGAGAGTGGTGTGTATGGTACGCAGTTCCTGGTAGCAGGCATCCCATTCCCCTTCGAATCTTCCTGACGAAGTATTGGCAAGACCGGTAACCACATTGAGCTCATTCTCGGAGTTGCGGCTGCCGTAGACGTCATCGGAAAGAATATTGTTCGCAAAATAGTAATCCCATGACCAGCACTGGTTATAGCCGAGATAGAGGGCCGCACGGACGTTCTCCTCATTGTTCCAGTAATTGGCATCTGTATAGGAGTTGGTAGGATACTGCTCCAGACCTACACAACCCGCGGCCGCAAACGGGATCAATAATATTATGTTTCTTAATTTCATGACAATAATCCGGTTTAGAATGTAATATCGATTCCGCCTCCGAAATAACGGAGGGTAGGGTAGTTGCGGACAGAGTTCGCACCGCCCTTGCTCATGTTGGAGCCGAACTCCGAGCTTTCCGGGTCAACCCAGCCGTATTTGGTAAAAGTCAACGGGTTCTGGGCATCGAAATATATGCGGAGAGCCTTGCATCCGAACTTCTCGGTCCATTTTCTCGGGAAAGTGTAACCTACCTGGATATTCTTCACACGCATATAAGCCCCGCTGATCATATTGAGTTCAGAACCAGGCTGGCCCCAGTTGTTTGTATTGCTCTGGGAGCCGCTCGGGGCAAGACGCGGCCAGCGGGCATCCGTATTGGACGGAGTCCAGTAGTCGAGCATGTGCTCGTAAGTGGCCATACCGTAGTCGCTGTGGAACGGCTGCACGAGCTCGCCACGCACCGCACTGGTACGCTTGAGCACACCCTGGAGCATGATATTCACGTCGATACCTTTCCACCTTACACTGTAGTTGAATCCGAAAGTGTATCGAGGGAAACCATAGCCGAGGTAAGTACGGTCATCATCATTGATCACCCCGTCTTCGTTGATGTCGACATATTTGACATCCCCCGGGCGGAGCTGCGTCCTGTCAATTCCATTAGGGATGGCGGATGACTGGATTTCGTCATAGCTCTGGAACATGCCGGCCACCTTGTACCCGTAATATGAGTTGAGAGGCAGGCCTTCCTGGATAAGGGTAGTGACACCATCCACTGAAGCCACCTGAGGATCGCCGTATTTGACGACTTTGTTCTGGGAGTCAGCTATGTTGAAAGAGAAGTTGTGGTTCCAGGCTCCTTTAACAAGATTGTAATTGATGGTGAGCTCCCATCCGTGGTTGTCCATCACTCCCCTGTTCTCCTTTGCGATGGATGCTCCGAATATTCCCACCGTAATAGGTGCAAGAAGGATGTCGCTGGTACGCTTGTAGAAATAATCAAGGTTGACACTAAGGCTGTTCTTAAAGAAAGTGGCATCTAATCCCACATTGAATGTCTTGGATTTCTCCCATGTCAGCAGTTCATTTCCCATGGTAAACATAAGACCCGGAACGGTCTGGCCGTTGAAACCATATGCATTGAGCCACGTGCCATAGGTGGTAAGGAAGTCATACAAGCCGACATCCTGCTGGTTTCCGTTAAGACCGTAGGAAGCACGAAACTTCAGGTCCCCGACCTTGTAGCGGTAGTTCTCCATGAAGTTTTCCTGTGAAAGACGCCATCCGACGCTCACAGCAGGGAAGAAACCTGCATTCCTTATCTTGAGGAATTTGGACGACATGTCATAACGAGCGGTAAAGTCGATATAGTAGCGCTCATCATACGAATATCCGACACGCCCGAAGTAAGACATGAGGGCGGAGCGGGTATTGTCCTGGGAAGAAAGGGAGGTTCCATCCTCTATTACAGTACCTTCAGTAGGCTGATTGAGATCATTCAGGTAGGATTTGCTCGAATTGATGGAATAATGGTAATAGGACTCCTGCGACCACCCTACCAGAGCAGTGATGTTATGCTTCTCAGCAAATGTACGGTTGAAGTCGAGCATCACCTGTCCCGTCAGAAATGTATTCTTCTCCACCCAGTCATCGGCCGGGTTGGTAGTCGAACCGGCAACGACCGCCGTAGAAGGATCGGCATAATCAGTTCCGTTGTCCGTCATCTGCATATATGTCATGTGGTCCGAAAAACGATGGCTGTTGCGTATCTCTCCTCCGAGGACAGCACGGGCCTTCAATCCTTTGATGATCTCGTACTCAGCAGTGAAAGTTCCGGAAATGAAATTGTTGTCAAATTTGTTCCAGCCGCCGGACTCAAGACCAGCGATCGGACTGCCGGCATATCCGCCGTATTTATAATTGTTGGCCGTATATATACCGGTAGCCTCGTCCTTGAGCCTGTAGAAATAATAGGTAGGATAACGCACCAGGTCAGCGAACAGGAAACTCGATGTAGTAGGGGTCTTGTTGTTCTCGCCCGTGAAAGCAAGATTAAGCCCGAGTTTCAGACGGCCGATCTCGGTAGTGATATTAGAACGGACATTGTAGTGCTTCATGCTATAGTCGCCCACATAGTTGGTCTCCTGATCGAAATAGTTGGCAGACAGCATATAGGTGGTATGTTCCGTACCTCCGGAGACACTCACGCTGTAGTTCTGCTGCAGAGCGTTACGCATCGCCTGCTCTATGAAAGGCTCGCAGTCTCCATGCTCATAGAAATCGCGGATTTCCTCAGGAGTGAAAGTCGGGGTATTGCCGACATTGGTCATCGCCTCGTTCCTGAGGATAGAGTTCATATAACTCGGCAGAAAATCAAAAAGGATGTGAGGGTTCTGGGTCCCGACCTGCGCACTGAAACGGATTTCAGGGGCTGACTCTTTCTTTCCGGACTTGGTGGTAATAAGGATAACACCGTTTGAAGAACGTGCACCGTAGATGGCAGCGGCTCCTGCATCCTTGAGAATACTTATGTTCTCGATGTCGGCCGGATTAATATTGTTCATACGTCCGGACTCGTACTGCGGCACACCGTCGATTACAACCAGTGGGCTGTTATTCCCCATCGTACTGACACCCCTTATTGAAAGGTTCATCTGATCACTACTGGTAGGATCGAAATTTTTCGTCTGGATGACAAGGTTGGCCGCAGCGCCCTGCAGAGCCTGCTGGATATTTGCCACAGGCCTGTTCTCAATCATATCGTTCTGGACCGTAGCGACCGAAGACATAAGGTGACGTCTGGTTGTAGTGCCATAACCTACAACAACGACTTCATCGAGGTAGTTCGTGTCCTCTTCAAGGACAATGGAGAAAATGTCCTGGTTCCCGACAGCCACTGTAGCCGTCTTGAATCCCAGACATGAGATTTCGAGTACATCCGAAGAAGATACCCTGGAAAGAGAAAAGTTTCCGTCGTAGTCGGTAGATGTACCGTTCTGGGTTCCGGACACTACGACAAAAGCGCCCGTGACAGGCTGGTTGTTTTTATCTACAACCCCCCCCCGTCACGGTCCTTACGTCGGACTGCCCGGCAGCATCGGCCATACCGGCCAATGACAAAGTACACGCAAGAAGCATAATTGAACAAACCTTCTTCCATGCACTTTGTTTAGAGCATAAACATTGAGTGAAATTCATAGAAATGGTTATTTGTTTAGTTTGTGGGTACAAATTAACATTTTTACGACACAATCTTAAGTACGGATTTGCGCAATAATAGTACGATTGCACTTAAAATGCCCCTGGGCCCTGTCAATACGTCACCCTCACCACCGTGTATGAATACGCAGGGAGTTCGATTCCGCACATGCCGGCCGACATATACACATCCAGCACCTCAGGACTTATCCTCCGGGGATCGGAAACGGTGTTCTCCTCCCCGAGTTCCCCGGAAATGCACCATGCAGAAATGTGGTCCGGACTGTCCGGAAGAGGGATATCCAGACGTACATTTTCAGGGAAAGGGGACAGGTTGGCGATATGGAGCACAAGAGCATCCCCGGACACGGACCTTGTCGCAGTCATGTCCAGATGCCTGCAAGATACGCCGTCCGCATTTGCGACATCGCTTTTCACCAGGAGAGGCAGGTGATTCTCCGAAGCCATCTTCTGCGCATGGTAAGGCGGCATCCCCCATACTCTGGACGGAGTGAAGAAAACCTGCCCCTGGTCCCAGCCATTGTCATTCTGTCCGTAAGGCTGCAGTGCATTGGCCGCACAGGATGCAAGTACGAAATCCCCCATCCTGCGCACGGCATTCTGCAGCGTGACATGCCCAAGGGCCCTCTGCATGTTGTGCAGGTTGCCGTTTTCCTCGAAAATGGCGCACTTCATCTCCGTATCCGGATTCCATTTATGGAAAAGTCCATACATTTCTTTAAGGCACGACTCTACTTCCGCACCGGAAGACAAGCCGTCGGCCCACGGATGGTAGTCCCAATAGGAAGCCTTGCCGTCAAGAGCCCTGAATACTTTCTCTATATTCGGAGAGTCCGGCCTCCACCATGCCGTACAGACGAGTTCCAAAGACGGGTCCTTGCTTTTCATGGCGTCATGCAGGAGCAGGAACCTCTCTACATAATGGTCGTACTCGTCGGCCCTGTCACCGTGGAACAGGACTTCCTCGTTGCCTATACCTATATATTTTACTCCGTATGGTTCCGGATGTCCGTTTTCAGAACGTTTCCTCCCCCATTCCGAGGTCACAGGACCGTTAAGATATTCTATCATGTCAGCCATATCCTCGGGCGACTCCTCTATATTTATGGCAAAGGCAGGTATAAAACCGGCCGCCTCACAGAATTTCAGGAAATCCTCTATGCCGAATCCGTTGGTGGAATACCTGTACCAGTGGCCGTGGTACGGCGGTCTGGAATCAGGGTCCCCGATCATTTTCTTGAACCTGTACCCGGAGGCGTTTATCATTGTCCCGCCGTATCTGAGGAATGTCAGCCCCTGGGCGACCATGGCCGAGGCTATATCTTTTCTGAGCGGCAGACCATGAAACCTGTCTTCTCCGGCAGACATGAGGACCGCCTGGTCCGCGACCACCTCTCCTGGCCTTTCCATATATATGACAAAGCAGGCTGCGGTATCCGTGGCGTCAGGGACAAGGGAGAACGGATATTTCTTCCATTCCGTACCGGATACGGTGATTCCGCATGCAGCATACTCTCCGGTCCTGCCGGAATCCGCCAGGGCGACCTTGACCGATGTCTTTCCCGGGCCAGTGTTTCTGAGCCAGAGACTGCCTTCCATTCTGCGTCCTTCCCTGACAGAAATCCCCCATCCGTTAAGGCCGGAATTGGAAATACCGGCCTTGCCGGTTCCTGAAACGAAACGTATGACCTGGGCATTACGTCCGTTGAATGCATCTACGGTATCTATCCTGTACTCCGGGACGACATTCCCGGTGGCAAACTCCTGCCACTGGCGGCTGACGCAGATGCGCGGCTCTCCTTTAAATACCGGACAGACGGCTCCTGTTCCGTCATCTATAGACAGGTTCCTGAATACCGCATTCATGTTCCATGTCCGCAGGGCCGCTTTTCCACAGGACAGGTCCGGATCGTTGTCTTCGGTCCGGTACACAGTCTCTCCGTTCAACAGTACCGACAGCCACCCGTCCGACATTTCCGCCTCAAGCCTGTTCCAGTTTCGCGGATTGCAGGAAACCGCCACGTCGGCCAGATGCGTGAAGTTGTTCTTATGCTTGCCGACCACCACCTTCTTTCCATCGGAAGAAAGGCTGATTTCATATCCGAAAAACGCATCGGCGCCGTTTCCTGGCCCGGAAACCCTGACGAGAATCCCCGCATTGTCCCCATGTACACCGGTAAAACGGATATCCGCCCCTACGGTACCGTCAGATACGGTCTTCAGATCATAGACCAGCTTCGCACCGGGATGGGCGCAGACTTCTACGGAATCTCCATACGGGATCCACTCTCCTTCATAAGAAGAAAAGCCGGGCATGACAGGAGACGGAGCAGGCTCTTCAAAGCTCTCCCCGAAAATCTTCTGGTCATACAGGCCTCCGTATATTTCATGGTTCACATCCTCGATACACGCCCCGTACAGATACGGAGTTATCCTGCCTCCAACGGACGAGGTATCCACACTTACAGTCTTGACCGGGCGGTCCGCAGGTTTTTCAACTGCCGCCGAAGGATACGGAAAAGACATGAACAGACATAACGTGCAAAGCACGGACATATACAATCGCTTCATCTTCATAAAAACCGGTAATTTTTCAAATATACGCCGGGGAAACACAGAAGATATACGATTTCATGTATATTTAGTACGGCCGGCATTGCAAAACCGTAGAAAATACGGAAAATACAAGTACGTATATGTGCATTCCGGGACTTTTCACTATCTTTGGCGGCAAAATGACACACAACCGATAACCGATGAGAACACATATAGCAGTACTGCTCCTGTTCCAGCTCCTGTTATGCACTGGAGCCAAAGCCGACAACATCCGCCGGATTTCCAGCCGGGAAGGCATTTCAAACAATTCGGTCCTGTCTCTCGCACAGGGACATGACGGGTATATATGGTTCGGCACCTGTGACGGGCTTGATCTGTGGGACGGGGAGAAAGCCGTAAGCTACCCTTCCGAAGACGGCGGGATGCTGTCGCTCTCCGGCAACCTTATCGAAGAAATCATAAGCACAAAGGACTCCCTGTTCTGGGTAAGGACAAACTACGGATTCGACCTTTTCGGTCCGGAGGGGGTCAGGGCACGCCATGAAGAATTCCAGGGAATATATTTCGCCGCAGCCAGAAACAGTTATGAAACCTTCGTATTCGCACCGGGAGACGAACTGTACGGATACAGGCCAAGCACAAGGGATTTCGTAAAGACCGCATGGCCGGGAGACTTCACTTTCAACGACATCCTCGACATCAGCATCCCGGATGAAAATGTCGCGTGGATATTCTGCAGAAGCGGCATCTATTACGCCGGCATATCATTCCCGCATGACGGCGACGCGGCAAAGATGGACCGGGCAGGCAAGGCGGCCGGAAGCATACCCCTCGTATCGGCTTTCAGGAAAGACGGAGGGGCATACGTCATCGATACCGGCGGGACCCTGTACTTTTTCAACACAGACAACGGGCAGCTGACCACGGTCGCGGACCTGAAAGCGGACATAAGCCGGTACGGCCCGGTGTCCGACATAGTGAAATACAGCGACGGATACATGGTGTCATTCCTGTACAACGGCGTGACGCGCCTGACAAGGTCTCCGGACAGCAACGGAAGCATGTACAGGAAAACAAGGCTGGATATCGACTGCGGCGTATTCTCCCTGTTGCGGGACAGACGGCAGGACATAGTATGGATAGGCACCGACGGACAGGGCGTCATGATGTATGCGTCCAACCCGACCACATTCATGTCATACACGTTCGACAGGCTGCCGTATTCCCTTTCAAAACCGGTAAGGGCCTTTCTGGCGGACTCCAAAGGTACATTGTGGATAGGGACAAAAGGCGAGGGCATCCTCCGTATCCCGAAGTTCACAAACGGAGGACGGATTACGGCATCCGGAGCCAGGCACATCACCACCGCGAACAGCGCATTGTCCGATGAAAGCGTCTACGCCTTCGCCGAAAGCCGGTCCGGTGTCATCTGGATAGGCTCGGAAGGAAAAGGAATAGACTATTATTCTTACAAAAGCGGGAAAATACATGCGCTCGGTGGAAATATTCCGGAAGACTTGAGATATGTACACGGCTTCTGCGAGGACGGAAGCACACTGTGGGTAGCGACTGTAGGGCGCGGAGTGTACAGGCTGGAAATCGGCAACGGCCCGGACGGACCTTATGTAAAAGAGGGCAGGCACCTCGATTTCGGGGAGGAGATGCGTAACATGGACATGTTCTTCTGTGTCTACAAAGACTCTGACGGCTCCCTGCTTTTCGGAAACAGAGGAGGGGGACTCGCAGTCTACGACCCTGTAAAAGAATCCGCCAGAGTACTGAAATTCAACAACGGCAGGTCCGATATCGCGAATGACGTCTGGACAATCTGCAGAAACGTAAAAGGCGACCTGTGGCTCGGCACCAGCTACGGCCTGATAAAAGTCTCCATAGAAGACGGCTCTGTAGAGGAAACCTCCATAAAGAAATCCGTACACGGAATACTGGAAGGGAAATACGGAGAACTGTGGATAAGCACCAACAAAGGACTGATCAAATACATTCCCGCAAATGACAAATCCATCGTCTACGGATACTCCTACGGCGTCAACACCATAGAATACAGCGACGGGGCCTATTTCTCCGACAGTACCGACAGCCTGCTTTTCTTCGGAGGGACAAACGGTTTCGTCACCGTAGACAGCAGGCAGGACACCGGCAACGCCATCTTTCCCGACCTTATACTCAGAAAAGTGAGAATATCCGGCCCGGAAGGCAGCGGCGACAGGACACTGTCATGGGGCAGGACACTGACAGTCAAGGCACAGGAAAGGCTGCACGAAATAGATGTGGATGCCCTGGACTATATAGACGGGAACAACTACCAGTTCTACTATATGCTGAAAGGGTTCGACCGCACCTGGTACAGCACGTCCAAGACCATAAGGCTGCCGGACCTTTCTCCCGGCAAATATACCCTGCTCGTCAAATACTACAACCCTGTAGTCGGGTACTCGAGCCCGGAGTCCGGTCTTGAAATCAGGATAAAGCCCCGGTGGTACGCATCCACAATGGCCAGGGTGCTGTATGTCCTGCTTTCCATATACATGCTCTACTTCGTTGCAGACCAATACAGAAAGTACAAGAACAGGAAATATCTGGAACAGCAGGAAAAAATGGAGGCAAGACGGAAAGAAGAACTCTTCGACTCCACTGTACAGCTGTTTGAAAACATCGCACATGAACTTACAATGCCTGTCACGATGATATCGGGTCCATGCCAGCAGATACTCGAATATGAAAAGTCGGACAGTTTCATCAGGCAGCACGGCGAGAAAATCCTCCAGCATAGCGGCAAGCTGCTCGGCATGCTGAGGATGTTCCAGAATTTCAGCGAATCAAGCGATTCAGAGCAGGGCTATGTGCAGATGTTCAATGTAAGCGACATGGCGGAAGAAATCGCCGGAACATTCATGCACCATGCAGAGGACAGGAAAATCTCTTTCACCAGATCCATTCCGGAAAACATAGTGTGGAATACGGCATACAGGGAAGTATCCACCATCATCGAAATGCTCCTGACAAATGCATTCATAAATGTAGAAAAAAACGGAAAAGTAGACTTCAGGATATGGACGGAAGGCAACATGCTGAAAATCTCCATATCCAACAACGGGAAAGAGGACGATGCGGCAGAGATTGCCGGAATACTGGAAAAAATAGATGCCAGGGAATACCCGCTGAACGGAAAATTGCCCGGCCTTTCGTTCAACAATGAAATGCGGCTCGTAGTATGCAGGAACATTGCCGCAAAACTTGGAGGGACCCTCACTCTTGGCTACACGGAAGGCAGTCTCGGGCTCACGCTGGCCCTGCCGGCAATGGAGATACAGGAAAACCGCAGCATGGCGGAAAATGCGGTAGAGAAATACAGCGGCTATGCGAACATGCATGAAGGCAACCGGATAGACAATGCGGAAATGTACAAAGAGCAGCTCCTTGATTTCGACGTAGACCAGGAGAGGGCCACAATGTATATTACCGGCACGGACCATGAAATAATGAACTTCGTGGCCGAACTGTTCACCTCCAGATACAACATCAGGATGTTCAATGACTGCAATGCCGCGCTTCTCGCCACGCACAACACCCAGCCGGACATAATGATATTCGAATACCTGACGCGGCGCGACGATGTACTCGACACGATAAAGGCAGTCAAAGAGGACAAGGTGACATCAAATATTCCGATACTGCTTCTCAGCGGAGAAAGGCATACGGACGACAAGGTGAAAGCCATCGAATCCGGTGTGGACATATACATCGGTCTCCCTCTCGACATCAAATACCTGAGAGCATCCGTAGAACAGCTCATCAACAAGCTGAAGACTCTTCAGGACTATTACCAGTCGAGCATCAGTTCCTACCAGTTCACATACGGCAAGATGCTCCACAGGGAAGACAAGGAGTTCATCGACAGGATGCTGAAAATCATAAGCGAAAACATCTCCGACAGCACCGTCACCACCGCATTCATAGCGGAGGAAATGGGGGTAAGCGTGCGGACACTGTACAACAGGCTCGAAGGACTGATAAACGTCACCCCGAACAATATCATAAAGGAATTCAGGCTGGCATACGCCGAGCAGCTGCTTTCCACGACAAAACTCACCATCGACGAAATCATTTTCAAGTCAGGATATGCAAACCGCGGGACATTCTTCAAGAACTTTTCAGCCAAATACGGATGTACGCCGAAGGCCTACAGGGAAAAACTGAATAATATATAAAGGAAAGCCACAATAGGAATATTTTGATTATTTTTGCGGAGTTTGTAAATTCATCCGAGACCCGAACATTTCTTATTTGATTTATACGATGGAAGCAATTGTCAAGACCGATTTCCATTTCCCCGGACAGACAGGGAAATACACTGGTAAAGTGCGTGATGTGTATGACATCGACGGGAAATATCTCGTAATGGTAGTTACCGACAGGATTTCCGCATTCGATGTCGTGCTGCCGAAAGGAATCCCATGCAAAGGACAGGTACTCAACCAGATAGCATCCAAGTTCCTGGACGCTACCTCGGACATCCTGCCGAACTGGAAAATAGCTGTTCCGGATCCGATGGTGACAGTGGGGCACAAATGCGAGCCGTTCAAGGTGGAGATGGTCATAAGAGGGTATCTCTCCGGACATGCGTGGAGGGAATACAAGGCAGGAAAGCGCACCATCTGCGGAGTGGCGATGCCTGACGGCATGGTGGAGAACCAGAAATTCCCCGAGCCTATCATCACCCCGACCTCCAAGGCTGCCGAAGGACATGACGAGGATATATCCAAAGAGGAGCTCATAGCAAAGGGCATCGTCAGCCGCGAGGACTATGAACAGCTTGAAAAATACACCAGGGCAATATACCGGAGAGGGACCGAAATCGCGGCGAAGATGGGCCTTATCCTGGTGGATACAAAATATGAATTCGGAAAGAAAGACGGAAAGATATACCTGATGGACGAGGTGCATACCCCCGACTCATCAAGGTATTTCTATGCCGACGGATACGAAGAAAGGCTCGCCAAAGGGGAGAAGCAGAAGCAGCTCTCAAAGGAGTTTGTCCGCGAGTGGCTGATGGTCAACGGATTCCAGGGACAGACAGGACAGAAGGTGCCTGAAATGACTCCTGAAATCGTAAAGAGCATATCGGACCGCTATGTCGAGCTTTACGAGAATATCACCGGGGAGAAGTTCCAGCCTGCCGAAGACAGCGCTGCTGAGGATGAAATCCTGGAGAGGATGTCCGCCGGCATAAGCAAGTGTCTGGAAAATCTCAAATAAAGCGGATCCGGCGGCCGGCCTTGGCATTCCGCCGGTCCTTCCCACTCCGTGGGCCCCTTCCCTTTTCGGGAGCCAATGCCGGCTGCAGCCAATGGCCGGCTGCCGGATCGTCATTATTCGGATAATACGCGCTACGGTCGAGAAAATCAGTGACGGCAACGGGATATAAGGTCATCGCCGAGGGCGGATTTCACTTCAATATGTTTCAGCACAGCCTGTACAAACGGGTTGGAATCGAAGAGACCTCCGCGCACTTCAGCGAAATCCTGGCTCTGTTCCTCCTTGTCCCCGTCCGCACCGAAACCGGTCATCGCAGAAAGGGAAAATTCCTTCCGGGCGTCTTCATATACGAGTCTGTCGAGCTGGACGACAGACTCTTTCCATGTCTCCACGATAGAGATGACCTGCTCACGTGTTATCATGGCCGGATCTATCCCGTACCATGAACCTATGACTCCATAGGCCCAGGTCCATTCATAGTCATAGTAATGCGCATGCATGTCGGCAAACCTTTCATTGACGGTCCTGACATCATCCACACGTCCAGATTCAATATCGTCAAGAAGTCCGTCCACAAGTATCTTCGGAGCTATCATACCTGAAAGATCCACCCACTTCCCTTCCCCGTAAGGCATGTCGGGCCGCATTCTGGCGCGTATGGCACCGACATCGGAACAGTCGGTATCTTCAAGCCTTTTTATGAGGGAGTTGCCGAGGAACTTGTTGATAGCCATCGCATAATATTGCAGGCCCTTTTTCAGGGCCGAATTCTTAATCTTCCCGCTCTGGTATGAGTATACGTCAGAATTTTCGCCGGAAACGGCCGCCAGATCCATTAGAATCTTTCTGGCATTGAGCATTTTCTGGATAGTGTACGGACTCAGGAGGTTGTAGTTGATGCTGTCCAGCCTGTCAGGGTCCTTCCTTGCATCGCGCTTAGGCCACTTCTGGGCATCACGGATCGTACCGACGCTTTTCAGATTCACTCCCGGCACTATGTAGGAAGCGTTCTGCTGCTCTATAAGGTATGAGAACGGAAGATCGGAAGTGTCCTGGTGGGTGACATGCCTTCCCATCACCAATGAGAACGCACCGACCTTTGCCGGCCACAGAATGTAGGAATCCGATGTAGTCTTGGCCCCACGCTCGAGAATCCCCTGGTGAATCGGGCCGAGCTTGTACATGTGGTTGCTCTGGTTGGATCCGGATCCCGCATTCATGAAAGAGAACATTCCTGCTATCAGCAGGGTGGATTTATGGTGGGTGACGGTAAACGGCCCGGCAAAGATGGCGCAGGCCTCACCGTTCTCTCCCTGGCAGTTGCTGAAAAACAGTGAATCCGTAGCGGAATAGGTGTGCCCCAGACGGCAGCACTGCCCTATGAAACAGCGCGAGAAGGTCACTCCGTCCTCCACTGACGAGCCGCTGCAGATGATGAAATCATCTCCGATGACACCCACTCCGATATGCACCGGAGCGTAACGGTTGCTGTTGATACTGCCGTTCTTGAGACGGGAGGTACCTTCAATCTTGCAGCAGTCCCCTATCCTTACATTCTTTATATATCCGGCATCCACTATGGTAACATCGGAACCGATATATCCGGTATCGGACGAAACGGACTCCACATAGCGTGCAGTCATCTCCCTCATTCTGGAAATGAGTTCAGGCCTGTGCCTGTACAGGGCCATAACGTACGCCTGCTGGGCGGAAAGCCTGTCATGGATCATGACCTCACGTCCGCCGGTCTCGTTAAGGACGGAAACCTCGACCCCGTTTCCGAAACTGCAGGTCCCGTCGACCAGGATGATGTCCACATTCTCGATGAATGACCCGGGGCCGATCTCGTAGTTGGCTATGTACTTCTTGACATTCTCGATACAGCAGTCGTCACCGACAGTGACGTTGTGGAGGGTGGCATAATAGAGCCCCGAATGTTTCTTCATGCCTCCCGGGAGGGTGAACTCCTTGTTGAAGGCGCCCAGACGGATCCGTCCGGAAAACCTTGTACTGTATATATTGTCGGTAGAAAAACCGTCCGACACTTCCACCGTGCTCCAGTCCGCAGCCGTGCATCTCCGGCTTTCAAGTTCCCTGATTTCCGAAGAGGTCAGTTTTCTGTATTTATCCATTGTTTCTGATTTTTGAAGGCAAAAATAAGGATTTCTCCGAAATCCGGTTATCTTGTCAATCCTTGTTTCCGTCACCGCCCTGCTCTGCAGTATACTCCGAAGGGGAGACGCCGTACCTGGCCTTGAAACATTTGGCGAAATAGGACGCGGTAGTGAAACCCACCATATACATCACCTCTGAGACTGTCAGCTTTTTCTGCTGCAGGTACGAAGCCGCTTTCTGGAGCCGGATGTCCCTGATAAACTCCACGACACTCATCCCCGTGAGCTGCTTTATCTTGCGGTAGATCTGCTTGCCGCTGTAATGGCTTTCGCCGCTCAGGACCGAAACCGAAAGATCCGGGTCGTCTATATGACGGTTGACTATATCAACTATTTCCCGGAGCATCCTGCCGTCAGGGGACTCGACTTCGTCCGTCTCCGGTTCCAGCATCTGCTGCTGTTTGATCTTCTCCCAGTAGTGCTCGTGCTTTATAAGCAGCTGGATAATCCTGCTGTTCAGATAGTTGAGATCAAAAGGCTTGGTAATGAACGCATCAGCATACTCAAAGGACTTCAGCCTGGTCTCCATGTCATCTTTTCCTGTAAGCACTATTATCGGCAGGAAGGCTGTCCTGACTGATTTCCGTATCATACGGCACATGGAGAGTCCGTCCATCCCAGGCATGGCTATATCGGTGATTACCAGGTCTGTCTTTTCCGTCTCCAGCAGAGCGAGCCCCGCATGACCTTCCGGAGCCAGCAGGAATGTATAGTCCTTTCCGAGAGAGGCCGTAATGAAATCACGGATATCGCTGTTGTCTTCCACCAAAAGGATGATAGGCTTCCTGTCGTGCTGCCACACTTTGGACAGGCTGTGCAGGGACAGGGCCATGTCCTCCATCCCGCCGTCTATGATGAACGAATCGGCTTTCATGGTAGACAGACGCACCGTAAAGCAAGTGCCCTTTCCGCTCACGGAAGACACCGATATTTTCCCTTTGTGCATCTCTACTATCTCTTTGGTCAGGTGAAGACCGATCCCGGTGCCGTTCACATTGAACTTCTGGTTTGACGGGGCCTTGTAATACTGGTTGAAGATAAACGGAAGTTCGTCTTCCTTAATGCCGCATCCGGAGTCTTCCACCCTGACTTCCGCATACAGCATATCGGCAGTCTGTCCGGCGACTGTGACGGACATGAGGACGGTCCCGCCCTCTGGGGTGAATTTTACCGCATTGGAAAGAAGATTGTTGAAGACGGACTCCATTTTCACCTTGTCCAGCATGAAAATGTAGTTGATCTCGTCAGCGATGAAACGCGCGTTGATTTTCTTCTGGCTGAATGCCGGCGTGAAACTGTCGAACACCTCTTTTGCCATATCCGGAAGCGGTACGGCCGCAGGGATGAAAAGCGTATCCTTGCCGTTCTCGTTGAAATCAAGCATCTGGTTGATAAGCAGATGCATTTTCTCCGCATTCTTCTGCACGGCGTTCAGTTCTTTGGAACGTATGGCATCCGCCTCGGAAGATATCATCTTCCCGACAAAGCCGAGGATAATGCTCAGCGGGCTCTTGAACTCGTGGGAGACATTCTCGATAAACTCCGTCTTCATCTTTACCGTATTCAGAGCCTCCTCCCTCTCGATATGCTCGATCTGGAGCTGGTGCCGCATCCTCATGAAATATATTATCCAGAAAATGATGCCGGCAAAGGCCAGGGCATACAGTACAAACGCCAGTGTGGTGGCATACCATTCGGGCCTTACCCTTACATCCATGACCGCCCTGTCCGGATCAGGCACTCCGTCAGGAGCCAAGGTACACACCTCGAACCTGTAAGACCCCGGAGGTACATTGATGAATACCGCCTTGCCGTCCGAAACGGTCTGCCAGCTGTCATCAAATCCGGCGAGCCTGTAGGCATATCTCTTTTCCGGAGCCGTATAGTCGAACGCAGAGAACTCGAATGAAAACGAATTCTGGGAGTGTTTCAGTATGACGGTATCTGTCATGCATATATTTTCAGGCAATATCACATTTCCGTCATAAGACTCTCCGACAGCCACTCTCCGGCTGTCTATAAGCAGAGCCGTGATAGCCATCCGCCCTTTCTCCGGCGGAGTCCTTATCCCGTCCGGTCCGATAACATAATATCCGTCCACGGCCCCTATGCAGAATTTCCTGCCCGGAGCCTCAGTCCCGCAGAAAACGGAATTGTCCCCGAGAGGGCAGTATGACCAGATTCCGGAAGCCCTGTCATAGGCGTACAGACCGCCCCGGCCCGTTATGGCCATCACCAGCGAATCTCCCGGTATGACCGAGACTGCGGACAACGCAAAGCCTCCGACAGGAACCGCTTTCCCTTCTCCGTCAAGCATCATCACACCCTTGCCTGTCCCTATCCAGACCCTGCTGCCATCACTTTCCACCGTATACGGAACAGTGCCTTCCGAAAGAGGAACATACGAAACGGAGCCGTCATACAGGCTTATCCTGTCAATGCTTCCGTTTGCAAGGGTGACAACGAAATCATCCGTGACGGCCAGATCCGAAATGACATCATCGGAAACAGACGGATCAGATCCGGAATAATAATGTCTGTCTGCAGAATAACCTGCAGAACCGGAAGAAAGCAGTCCGGCCTTGTCTATGGCCAGGACCCCGTTGTATGTCCCGATCCACAGCCTGCCGAAACGGTCTTCCGAGATCTTGTACATCCAGTTGGAGGCATACCGGCCCGACGGCTCCTTAATATAGAAATGCCGGACCGTGCCTGTCCCATAGTCAAGCCTGTCCAGCCCTCCGTCCGACACTATCCACAGCCCGGCGCCGTCATCATGGAGATCGCGCACCTTGCTGTGGGCCAGACGCATGCCGCGAGGACCTCTGTCTGCTCTGTACCATCCGGCCATGCTGCCGTCCGGATTCTCCTTTATAAGGCCGTTCATGCCTCCCAGCCAGAGATTGCCTTCAGTATCGAATGTCATCACTTTCACATCCTGTCCGCCACCTCCGTGCGGCCCGTCAGGGAGCGGCCTGAAAAAATATCCTGATGAGATTTCGGCAAGAGAGATTCCATGGTCGGTGCAGACAAAGATATCGCCGTCGTTGTCCCGGCAGATGTACCATACCACATTGTTCGGAAGAGAACTGCTGTCTCCCGAGCGGTGGCTGTAGCGGACAAGCCCGCCTGCATTGTCCTTTATGAACAGGCCGTTGTCCGTCCCTATCCATGTAAAGCCGCTGCCGTAAGTGAAGAAATATTTTACGGGAACACCTTCAATCTCCATGGAAGACCTCTTGTCCCGAGGAGAATACCGGATAAGGCCGTGTTCAGTTCCCAGAAGGAGCGATCCTGGAGAGGACGGGTCGGGGGCAATGTCTATGACCAGGTTGTTGTGGTATCTGTCTCTGTACGGAAGAGGGTGCTTTTCCATCTTTCCCGAAGCATCCATGCGGTATATCCAGTCGTATGCCCCGAACCATATATCGCCGCCAATCTTCCGGCAGCAGGCGATATGCAGTGAAGGCAAGTCCTCTACAATATCCGCTTCGGCACCGCTCTCCGGCAGCCCTTTCCCGCAGGAAAACCGCAAAAGGCCGTCAGCTGTCCCGACCCACAGTACATCCCCGTCCAGAAGAAGGGATTTGACCTGGCGGTATCCGCAGGCCCTCAACGTGTAGAACCTGTCGCTGCTGAAATCATATACTGACACTCCGGCATCTGTACCGACAGCCATCCTGCCGTATTCCGGACAGTAGAGAAGCGCATTGACATGGTCGTGGCACAGGGAAGTGGAATCGCCGTGTCTGAAACCGTAATGCACTGATCTGTAGCCGTCATACTTCAGCAGCCCGGACTCGGTCCCTATCCAGAGGAAGCGGCTGCTGTCCTGGACTGCCGTGTATGCAGGGACAGTCCTGCCCATTGTCACCGGAAGATTCCGGAAACCGTACGGATAGTGCGGCTGGGAGGCGAGAGTCGCCGGAAATAGGAAAAGCCGGCACAGGAGGATGACCGGGAGGAAATATGCCGGGCCGGACAAACGCTTTTTCATATTATGTGGTTTTCAGTTTATCCTGGATATTATACGATTATGGCCCAAATATAGAAATTTTCGGACATTTGTCTTAATCAGAGCAGAAGATGTCCGATTTGTTGCATTCGCAAATCCATATAAGGAATATTTTTGCATCGGCTTTCAGGATGCGCCCGTGGCATATTCCGGAGAAGCACTACCACTAATTGACCGATTTACATTAAAACTGATAATATATGAGACAATTTCTTCTACGGACGGCAGCCGTCCTCTGCTTTGCGGCGTGCCTTACTGTGTCTCTCCCTGGACTTCATGCCCAGGACAGGATCACGGTGTCAGGTACGGTGACGGACGAAGCCGGACTGCCGCTTGTCGGCCTGACTGTATTCGTCGAGGGCACGACTTCAGGCGCCACTACTGATCTGGACGGAAAATACTCGATAGAGGTATCGCCCGATGCAGTGCTGGTATTCTCCTATCTCGGTTATCGGACACAGACTGTCCCTGTAGGCGGACGCAGCAGGATCGACCTGCAGCTTCTTCCTGACACCGAGCTTCTTACCGATGCCGTAGTCATCGGCTACGGAACCACAACAAAAAAGGACATGACAGGGTCCATTTCCGCCGTTAACAGCGATGATTTCAACAGCGGTCTGATATCTTCTCCCGAGCAGCTCATAAACGGCAAGGTCTCCGGAGTGCAGATCACCTCGTCAGGCGGTTCCCCTACAAGCGGAAGCACTATAAGAATCCGTGGCGGAGCCTCCCTGAACGCATCCAACGATCCTCTCATCGTACTTGACGGTGTTCCTCTCGAGAGCGGTGGGGTAAGCGGCATGGGTACCAACTTCCTGTCGCTCATCAACCCTACCGACATCGAGTCCATGACAGTGCTCAAAGACGCTTCTTCTACCGCCATCTACGGGTCCAGGGCTTCCAACGGCGTAGTCATCATCACCACCAAAAAAGGGAAAAGCGACAAGCTGGCAATAACATTCAACACTACCCTTTCCCTCCAGAACAAGACCAGGGTTCCCGACATGCTTTCACCGGAACAGTTCGTCCGCGTAGCGACCGATGCCGGATATGAAAACCTCCTCGGAGACTGGGAGACCAACGGATTCACCGACTGGAACGACCGGATCTACCAGACGGCTTTCGGTACGGACAACAATCTGAGCGTAGCAGGCCAGTTCACCAGGAATTTCCCGTTCAGGGTGTCTCTGGGCTATTACAACCAGGACGGTATAGTCAGGACCGACAACGCCACCCGGTACACCGGCAACATCAACCTGAGCCCTTCATTCTTTGACGACCATCTGAAAATCACGCTCAGTGCCAAAGGGGCAATCAACAATAACCGCTATGCACAGTCAGGCCAGGCAATCTACAATGCCACCGTAGGAGACCCTACCAGGCCTGTCTATTCAGGGAACGATGCCTTCGGAGGGTACAGCGAAATCCTCATGAACGGAGAGCCGGTTACAACCGGCGCAGCCTTCAACCCGCTGGGACTTCTGGAGCAGTATGACAGCAGGGAGGACATGAAAAGGGTCATCGCCAACCTGGACATCGACTACAAGATGCACTTCCTGCCAGAGATGAAACTGCACCTGACCGGAGGATACGACTATGCATCAGGTTCCAGCGAGGTCTTCGTACCCGAGACTGCGGCCCAGTATTACCGTCAGGGAGGACTTTACACTCCTGCCGGACCGAATACGGCGGAAAACAGGCTTTTTACCGCATATCTGAACTACAACAAGGAGATTCCGGCCATAAAATCAAGGATAGATGTGACCGCCGGTTATGACTGGCAGTACTGGAGGTCCTATATCTCTGGAGGCGACAGCTACAGGGCGGACAAGGTGACCAGCCTCAACTCCGTATGGCTTGCCGATGACCAGAGACATGTGCTGCTTTCATACTACGCCCGTCTCAACTGGTCATTCGACGGAAGATACCTTCTGACCGCCACCATCCGCCGGGACGGTTCGTCAAGGTTCGCTCCTGACCAGAGATGGGGAACGTTCCCTTCTGTGGCCCTGGCATGGAATATTGCACAGGAAAAATTCCTCAGGGACAACAAGGTCCTCAACAACCTCAAGCTCAGGGCTTCTTTCGGAGTGACCGGACAGCAGGACGGCATCGGGAACTACGGCTACCTTCCTGTGTACTATCCTTCTACAGGCAGCAACTCCCAGTACATCACCAACGGCTACGGCAACTACGGACAGTATTTCCAGCCCGGAGCGTATGTGGACGACCTGACATGGGAAACCACTACAGCCTGGAACTTCGGTCTCGACTTCGGTTTCCTGAATGACAGGATATCCGGCAGCATCGACTACTATACGAGAAAGACAAGCGACCTTCTGGCCACTGTACCGGCCGCCGCCGGGACCAACTTCACCAGAACCATCACCACCAATGTCGGCAACGTGGACAGCGAGGGTCTTGAAGTGAACATCAACGCCACCCCTGTAGACACCAAGGACTGGACATGGAGCATTTCCGCAAACATGACATGGCAGAAGGTGAAGATCACAAACCTTTCCCTCATTGAAGGAGCGGATGTGGCACCTACCCTTGTCGGAGCGACCATAGACGCCCGCCAGGTACAGGCATTCGCCGTAGGCGAGACACCTTATGCCTTTTACGTATACAAACAGGTATATGACGGAAACGGGAAACCTGTCGAAGGCCTTTACGCCGACCTGAACGGTGACGGACAGATCAATATCGACGACAGGTACTTCTACCACTCCCCTTCTCCTGACTATATGCTGGGACTGAGTACTTCATTGAGGTGGAAGAATCTGACTCTCAGCACTTCTCTCAGGGCCAACATAGGGAACTACGCCTATAATGCCACAGCGGCCAACACCGGAGCCCTGGAGACGCTCAAATATGCCGACGATGCGCTTTACAACCTGTCTTCCAGCTATCTGCAGACAGGATTCAGGACACGGCAGATCTATTCTGACCACTATGTCGAGAATGCTTCGTTCCTGAAGATGGACAACCTCATCATAGGATATGATTTCGGCAGGATCAAGGATGTGGTCGGACTGAACGTATCTTTCATGGTCCAGAATGTCTTCACAATCACGAAATATTCGGGTGTAGACCCTGAAATCTATCTCGGAGTGGACCAGAACTTCTATCCGAGACCGCGCATCTACTCTCTCGGAATAGGTCTCACATTCTAAAAAACCAAGGCAATGAAAAAGATAATATATACACTGATGGCAGCCGCCATGATGGCGGGAAGCTCTTCCTGCACAGGGTCGCTCGACCAGTATCCGCATACAAGCACGACTTCCAATGACGTGTACCGGACCGTGGAAGGCTACCAGGGGACTCTGGGCGGAATCTATGCCGCTATGATACAGAGAGTAAGCAGCGTATCTACTGAAGCCAGGAGCCAGAACTACATCAGGACGCTGATGATGTTCCAGGACTGCTCTACAGATGCCTGCGATGCAGTATGGCTTGCAGGGGAAAGCCTTACCGATGTGAACGGACTCTCCTGGAATGCAGGCGACCCGTGGTGCTCTGCCATGTACTACCACATCTACAATATCGTAGCCATGAGCAACGAGCTCATCCGCAACGCCTCCGACAGCGACCTTCTGTCCTCCTTCAACGATTCGGAACGGGCGCAGATAGAAAAATACCGCAACGAAGCGAGATTCCTGCGTGCATACGCATATACCCAGGCGATAGACTTCTACAACAAGATGCCTTTCGTCACCGAGGAAGACGGCGTGGGGTCCTATATCCCCCGCACTTATGACAGGGAACAGATGTTCGGGTATGTGACCGGCGAGCTTGAAGAGATAGCGCCGCTTCTGGACCAGACCAACTACGGACACGCAAACAGAGGTGCGGCATACGCCCTGCTGGCAAGGCTCTACCTCAACGGAGAGACCTGGACCGGCACGCCATACTATGACGAATGCATCGCCGCCTGCAAGAAAGTCATAGAGGACGGGTACAGCCTCGAGTCGGACTACGGCAAACTTTTCAACGGAGACAACCACCTGCGTACCAACGAGATAATCTTCGCCCTTGCATGCGACGGAACACATACCACCACATGGGATGCAACGACATTCATCACCTGCGGAGAAGTCCTTGCTGATTTCGAGAACTATGAAGAGATCTGGGGGACACAGGATTCCGGAGCATGGAACAACCTCAGGGCACGGCCCGAACTCGTGGACGCATTTGAATACGGGGACACCAGGGCAAGAATCATCGACTACGACAGATATGTTTCCGGTACCGGAGAGAACGGAGAACCTGTCTATACCGAGACTCCACGGAGCAAAGACATAGCCGCGCATGATGATGCCACGACAGGATACCGCATCTTCAAATGGACCAATGTCACGGACGCCGGAGAGCCTGCAAGCTCCTGCGGAGAAGGAGGCGGGGCCAATACCGACTTCCCGGTATTCCGTCTGGCCGATGTCTATCTGATGCTGGCGGAAGCCGTAGTAAGGGGCGGCCAGGGTGCGACAAAAGCCGAAGCGCTGAACTATGTCAACCAGGTCCGCGGCAGGGCATTCGGATCCGATGCGGGGAATGTCGGAGAAGCTGACCTGACCCTTGACTTCCTCTGTGCGGAAAGGTTGCGCGAAATGTATATGGAATGCATCCGCCGTACCGACCTCATCAGGTTCGGCAAATATACCTCCGGGTATTCATGGCAGTGGAAAGGGAACGTAGAGGACGGGACGGACGTTGACTCGAAGTTCAGGTTCCTCCCTGTCCCTGAAGCCGAATACTCGGTAAATCCGGAAATGCAGACGATAAACAATGAACTCGGCTATTGACGGCACATTGTCATTCTGAAATAAAATTTTGAAACCATGAAACTTTTAAGATATATTTTACCGGCATTGTCCATACTCCTGTCAGTCTCCTGCATGAAAGACGGAGAGATGCTGACAGCGACACTCGAAGGGGACGGCACACGGATCGGGACTGCGGATTCCGAAATTGTCCTGGATATAAATGAGCCGTCAGCCCTCGCACTGACCATCTGGTGGGACAGACTGGGAAACGCATCGCTGAGCAACCCTGACGCCCAGGTACCTTCGGACATGATCATAAATGCAGTACAGTTCTCGACAGACGGGGATTTCAGTACCTATGTAGAAGAAACTGTGGACAATTCCGCTTCATCCGTACAGTTCACGGCCGCCGAACTCAATACCATAATGACGGAACTCGGACTTGAAGGGGGCGTAGCGGCCACCGTTTACATCAGGATGAGCACCTCCCTCGGGACCAATACGGAGCCTGTCTATGGTGAGAGTATCGAAATCACCGTTACTCCATATTTCGTGGACATGAGCTTCATCCGTCTGGCAGGAGTCGGCTCGGGAGCTTTCACAGGCGTGGAAAGGACGCTGCCTGCCACTGTTGAAGACGGAGGGGAATATGCAGGGTTCGCAGACATTCCGGCCGGATGGTGGAATTTCTTCTTCATTGAAGGCACCGGGAATATCTGGGGAGCGCTCACTGACGGTGCCAACCAGTTCTATCTGGAGCGTAAAAACGACATATCCAGCTGGAACTGCTGGTTCCCTGAACCGTCCGGCTGCTACTACATCACCATGAGCACGGCTACCGGCGAATGGACGGCAGTGTCTGTCTCGGAAGTGCTCATGAGCATCGGAGGGGCGGAGCCTGTACAGATGGAATATTCGGCCGCACATACCGCATATACCGCAGTGCTGACCACTACTGCCGACAATGTCCCGGTACAGGCAGACCTTTCCGGCATCCTCTACAATACCGCTCTCGGACAGGATTCGGCCGAGTCCGCATCCATGTCTCTCACAGGATCATCCGACGGGACTCTTGCAGCAGGTGAAGCAGGTGCCGTTACCGGCATAAATACCGGAGCTGCAGGGACCTATACTCTCATTCTCAGACTCGCCGACATGACATGGAAACTCGCTGAAGGCGAAGTGGACATAGACGCAGGCGGAGAGCAGACCGAATGGCCGGACGATCCGGACTACAGTGCCGCCACATCAGAATGGCTGTATATCTACGGTCTGTCCGACGGAACACCTTCATCAGTAGAAGGGAGACTGGCAAGGACATCCGACGGAGTATATGAAGGATTCTTCTACATGACTTCATGGTTCAACTTCAAGTTCGGAGACAACGAGGACCCGTCAGCCGCAAGAATATACGGATCTGCACCGTCTTCGGAAGAAGGGGCTTTGGAGAGGCTGTATTGCGGAAGCGACATGTACAATATCTGGTGGGATTCGGACCAGGCAGCATACACCTACCTTACCGTCAACACCAATGACCGCAGCTGGAGCTACACCACGGTAACTTCCATAAGCATTGCCGGCGACTTCAACGGCTATTCACTCACAAGCGATGTCATGACCTTCGACCCGGCATCAGGGACATGGTCAGCCGTCATCACCCCGGGCTCATGGGGACAGTACGGAATCCAGTTCGTCCTGAACGAAGAATGGGGATTCTGCTATGCCCCTGCCGAAGACGGCACACTGTTCAGGTCCGGAAATGCGGCGATGCCTTCAACCGCAGTAGAGCCGGGCGTAGAGTATGAAGTGACCATAGACCTGAATGACCCTGCAGCCATGACATGGAGCATAGAGCCTTACAATGACAGTCCGGACCCGGAATTCAGCCGGTACCTGTATGTCTTCTACACATGGCCAAGCGAAGGATACTGGCAGGAAAGACTTGCCGCCACCCTCTATTCCGCCGGAGCTGACGGAGTATACCGCGGGTTCTTCACTACCGGAAACAGCTGGAGTACCCCGGAAGGCTACGCAAGCCCGTATGTCAACTACACGTTCAGTACGTCTCCTGACGCCAACTCCGGCATCAAATACGGGGTGACTGACAATACTTCCCTGGTCGAAAACGGCGGATCCAACGGCTGGGTCGAGAACCTGGGGATACAGGAACTTGTGGCGGACCTCGTAAACATGACAGTATCGCATACCCATATCGGCCAGGCATCAGTTGTCAATACAGTCACGGGAGTTTCCACCCCTATGGCTTTTGACGATACAGCCGACTATGTATGGAAAGCCACATGCACATTCGCAGAAGGCGATACTTTCAATATCGTACTCGGAGACAATGTCTATACTTTCGGAGGCTCTGAGGGAGCGCTCTCATCCGGAAACGGCCCGATTGCCGTCCCTGAGGCCGGGACTTACCTCGTGACTGCCGACCTGGGCGACTTCTCGTCCCTGAAATACACATTGACACGGCAGTAACGGTCATTCCGTGCGGAGGGCCGGGCCCGAAGCCGAAGTATCTGCAAAACCAACAATAACATAAAAGCATAAAATGAAAACAATGATAACACCACTTATCCTGGCATCCCTCCTTTGGAGCGGCTGCACCGAAATCAACCCCACCTACACACCTCCGGCTCCCGAAGAGCCGGTAACGGAAAGTACCGGATTCGCCCTCGGGGCGGATATCAGTTGGACTACACAGCTCGAATCTGAAGGGGAAGTGTTCTACAATGCCGACGGGCAGAACATGGAATGCACGGCCCTTATGAAAGATCTGGGAATGAACGCCATACGTCTTAGAGTATGGGTGGACCCCGAAGGTAACTGGTGCTCGAAGTCCGATGTGGTCGCCAAAGCGTTGAGGGCACAGAAACTCGGCATGAGAATCATGATCGACTTCCATTACAGCGACACATGGGCTGACCCGGGGAAACAGGTCATCCCCGCAGCATGGCTGGAGTACGCCGATGATACGGAACGGCTTGCCGAAGCTGTGGCAGAGCATACCAGGGAAGTACTTACATTACTGAAAGACAACGGTATAGATGTCGAATGGGTACAGGTCGGAAATGAGACCACCAACGGAATGATGTATGATTCGTCTCTTGATGAAAACGGGGAAGCCGTCAGACTGGAAAACGGAGGAGGATACGTGCGTGAAAATCCGGAGAACTACGCGGCATACACCAAAGCAGGATGCGAAGCGGTCAAGGCTGTCTATCCTGATGCCCTTACTGTCGTGCATGTGGACCAGGGACACAATCTGGAAAGAGGAGCAGCGGTGTTCAAGGCGCTTGAAGACTACGATGTAGACTATGACATCATAGGTCTGTCACTCTACCCTAACGGTGCGTCAGAGCGTATAGGCCAGTGTGTCGAGAATATCACGAAGCTGCACGGGATGTACGGACATGATGTGATGATATGCGAGGTAGGTATGGCTTACGATGATCCCGATGCGGCCTACAGCCAGCTTTCCGAGCTGATTTCCGGGGCCAGGGCATCAGGACACTGTCTGGGAGTGTTCTACTGGGAACCTGAAGCGCCGGCCGGATACAACGGCGGATACAATATGGGAGCATTTGAAGGAGGCGCCCCGACACATGCCCTCGATGCATTCACTGAAGCAGCAGAACAATGAAACACCTTTTCACTACACTCACGACCGCACTCTTCTGTCTCCTGTCCGCACTCGGGCAGGAGCGCAGCGAGTGCATATTGACCCAGTGGGAATTCCGCCACGGACATGAGCTGCAGGCGCAGGACGGGTGGCAGAAAGTGGACATACCCCACGACTGGGCCATCTACGGACCTTTCTCAAGAGACAATGACCTGCAGGAGGTGGCCGTTTTCCAGAACGGGGAATCGGTCGCGACGGTAAAGACCGGGCGCACAGGCGGACTCCCTTATGTAGGGAAAGGCTGCTACCGAAGAAACATCGTCATTCCTGAAAAAGGGGACAGAAGATATGTACTCCTTTTTGACGGGGCGATGAGCGAGGCCCAGGTACTGGTGAACGGAGAAAAAGTCTGCTTCTGGCCTTACGGCTACGCCGCATTCTGGTGCGACATTACTGATGCCGTACATACCGGGGACAACGATGTGGCGGTACTGCTGGAAAACAGGCCGCAGTCATCACGCTGGTATCCGGGAGCAGGACTATACCGCAAAGTCAGGCTGCTGTCCCTGCCTCAGGTCCACATCCCTGTCTGGGGGACATACGTCACTACCCCGTATATAGGAGAAGACTATGCATCAGTCAAAGTGCAAACATCCATAGAAGGAATCCCTCAGGGCGGTACGGTACGTCTGAGGACGGTCATACGGGACAGCCGCGGAAATGAAGTGGCGGTCAAGGACGATATCAGGAAAATCAACTACGGCATGCCTGCAGAACAGCATCTGACAGTGGACAGACCGGATCTCTGGTCGCCCGAAACTCCAGTGCTGTATACTGCAGAGACTACGGTCTATTATGACGGGGACGTTACCGGCAGCGACCTGGAGGCAGCCTGGAAGACACTGTCCGGGGCAGAGCCTTCGGACAGGTACGTGACACGGTTCGGAATACGCACTGTGGAACTGCGTGCCGACAAGGGGTTCTTCCTCAACGGCGAGTTGCGCAAGTTCCGCGGTGTCTGCCTGCACCATGACCTCGGGCCGCTCGGTGCCGCCATAAACAAGGCCGGGCTGAGAAGACAGCTGACCCTGATGAAAGACATGGGCTGCGATGCCGTACGTACATCCCACAACATGCCTGCCGAGGAACTGGTCGAACTGTGCGACGAGATGGGACTCATGCTCATGGTGGAGCCGTTCGACGAATGGGACGTAGCCAAGTGCGACAACGGCTACCACCGTTTCTTCAACGAATGGGCCGAGCGGGACATGGTGAACATGCTCCGGCACTTCCGCAACAACCCTTCGGTAGTAATGTGGAGCGTCGGGAACGAGGTTCCTACCCAGTGGACGGACGGAGGATACAAAGTCGCCGCATGGCTGCAGGACATCTGCCGCCGGGAAGACCCGACCAGACCGGTGACCTGCGGGATGGACCAGTTCGATGCGGTGGTGAACAACGGATTCGCGGCACAGCTGGATGTCGCCGGATTCAACTACAAGCCTCTGCGGTACAGCGAAGCATACGGCAAACTGCCGCAGAACCTGATTCTCGGAAGCGAGACGGCATCTACCGTCAGTTCACGCGGTGTCTACCACTTCCCGATGGAAATCGGGCACAGTTTCCTGCATGAAGACCACCAGTCATCTTCTTACGATGTGGAGTACTGCTCCTGGTCCAACACTCCGGACATAGATTTCGCTGCAGATGAAGACAAAGAATGGACAATCGGGCAGTTCATGTGGACAGGCATAGACTATCTCGGAGAGCCTTCGCCTTATGATACCGACGCCTGGCCGAACCATTCGTCCATGTTCGGGGCAGTCGACCTTGCCTGCATACCCAAAGACCGTTTCTGGCTTTACCGGAGCATCTGGAACAAGGAAGAACCGACCCTGCACATCCTGCCTCACTGGAACTGGGAAGGACGCGAAGGGGAGAATGTACCGGTATTCGTATATACATCATACCCTGAAGCCGAACTTTTCGTGAACGGGGTCAGCCAGGGACGCAGGAAGAAAGCCGGCCCGGAGGAGACCGCCGGTATTCTTGACTCGGGATATGACGATACGGCGAAAGCCTACGCGAGCGAAAAACTTATGGAAAGGTTCAGACTCGTATGGAAAGATGTAGTGTACCGGCCGGGGGAACTCAAGGTAATTGCATATGATGCTTCCGGCAATGCCGTTATGGAGAAGACGGTCAGGACTGCAGGAAAACCTTATGCCCTGAAACTGACTCCTGACCGGAGCACGTTGGCTGCCGACGGAGAGGACCTCTCCTACATAAATGTAAGCGTAGTGGACAGGGACGGGAATCCTATCCCGTGCGACAGCAGGTCCGTAAAAATAGCCGTGGAAGGTTCCGGAAAATTCCGGGCCATGGCCAACGGGGACCCTACAAGCCTGGAACTGTTCCATATACCGCAGATGAAACTGTTCAGCGGCCAGCTTACTGCAATCATCCAGAGCGGCAACACTCCGGGCCGGATTACGGTACATGCTACAGCCAGGGGACTGAAGAAATGCTCTGTCACTCTGAGGTCCGGGCAGACTCAATGAGGCGTTTTATCGCACTTTCCGCCTCTTCATAGCCGTAACCTCGGCCAAGAGCGAACTTAAGCATCTTCAACCGGCTCTGGGGGTCATCCTTCAGAGCCTTTCTTTTCACCTCCAGCAACCTGTACAGTCTGGAACCGGCCTGGTCACGGTTGATACTGCGCAAGGCCTCCTGGATGACGTCCGGGCCGATGCCTTTGGAGGCAAGGGCATACCGTATCTTTACGGTCCCCCACCCTGTCAGGGCAGCCTTGTCCCTGGCAAAGGCCGCAGCATAGCGCAGGTCATCTACATACCTGTCCTTGCATAGCGAGTCCAGCAGCGATGCCGCCATTTCCGGAACGGACTCCGGAGGGCATCCGTATCGGGACAGATATTCCGCAGCCTTTTTCAGCATGTCTCCGCTGCAGTATTCTTTCCTGGAGCACAGGACACGGAGCCGGTCCAGGACCTTATCGTATATTTCTTCCATTTCCGGGGATGATAATCAGAAATAATACCCGAACCCGATGTAGAATCCGGCCTTGTGGGTAAGGCTGGACCAGTGGAGATCGGCAATCAGCGGCCCCAGGACGGTATCGAAGGCATATCTGACTCCCGCTCCGAAAATGCCGGGCCCTTTCATATAGGTAGAAAAATCATTGCTGTCCCTCATATAGTTGACTATTCCCGAGACATAGTGGTTCCGGGCCACATTGAACCGCAGGTCGACGGCCGCCGTCGTAAGTATGTTCCTGGCAAGGGCCAGATTGTTCACTCCAGTGAAAGATATCTGCTGGTCGATATACCTTCCGGGAATCAGCCCGCCGATGCAGTTCACATACGGGAGAGGCACCCTGTCGCCGAAAAGGAAGCGGACATTGGCCGACGGAATGACAGAGAACACGCTTCCTATGTTCACGACTCCTTTCGCATCAGCCTGGACAGCGTGGAAATTGTTGAACCTGTACGGGAACCCCGCAAAAGTCCATCCATAGCTTACCCCTGCCGTAAATCCGGATTTCGGGAAATATCCGTCATCGAAGGTATCCGCCCTGGCATTCAGGAAAAGGGAAATGTAGTCGTTGCGCATCTGGTCCGGGTTGTAGTCTCCGAAAATTCCTCCTGAAGAATAAAGCGAGCGGAGATTGAAATAATCGTTCCTCAGCCCGAACTGTATGTCAAACAGAGACCAGTTGATATTGGACAGATAAAACTCCTGACGGACATTCAGATAGTCGAGATTGAACCTCGAAGTGGTATAGTCCATGAAGTTCATTCCGGTCCAGCGGACGGACGCCGTGGCATTAAGCGTCGGGGCCTTGGGGGCATTGTACGTATAGTGGAACCTGAAATAAGGGTTGGTGCTTATCCTGCCGGTAAAATCGAAGATGGACCCCTGGAGCTTGTGTGCGTTGAGGGAGACATTCAGAAGCACCGAAACCACCTCTTCCGTATCAAGGCGCACACCGAAGCCGAAATGATGTATCGGCCCGGGCTTGCAGTTGATTACCAGATGGAACGGCTCGCTCTCCCCTTCCAGTTCGTATGTTACATAATCGTATGCCTGGGTGCCGAACACACCTGCCACGACGGCCTCTATTTCGCTCCTGTTCACTTTGTCACCGGCACTGATGTTGATCCGCTTCATGAGGACGTCGCGTTCCTTTTCATTTACTCCCCGGATTTCCACACCATCCACATATACGGAACCGGAATTTATGTCCAGCGCCTTGGCGTTGTGGAGGACGAGACTGTCCCCAGCCATCATTTTCTTGACATTCAACAGTTTGTCCTCATTCTTGAATGCAGCTACATACCCCTTGTGTATGATACGGTCGATACTTTCAGCGTCGAAGCTCATCATGTTGTATTCGTCCAGTTCGGGCTTGATCGTAATGTCTGCCAGCTGCACGTTACGTTCATAGACAGAGCGTCCGAGCATGTCAATACCGGCATTGATTATATCACCGATATTGTTGATCTCGTCATAGCGTTTCCTGCCGCTGGACACATCCACCCCTATGACTATGTCAGCCCCCATCTGACGTGCGAGGGCCGTAGGATAATTGTCCCTCATGCCACCGTCCACAAGTACCATCCCGTCGGTTTTCACCGGTGCGAAAATCCCAGGTATAGACATGGTGGAGCGCATGGCAGTCGTGATTTTCCCGGAATGCCACACTTTTGCCTTCCCCGACACCAGGTCGGTCGCCACGCAGGCAAAGGGGATCGGCAGTCTGTTGAAATCCAGCGAGTCCTGATACCCTACTGACAATGCACTGAAGATATTCTGGACATTCTGCCCATAGATGTATCCAGAAGGAAGGCTGCCCAGGAGATTGTCCTTTATGATGCTGACGGAATTTTCAGAATCAGCCCCGAGCTGCAGCTTGCCGTCATGCCTCTGCACATCGGTCCTTTCGAACTGCTCGGGCATTTCGGGCACCTCTTCCTCATCCGTCCCGGGCCGGTCTCCGTCAGAGTACCTCAGTTCGTCCGCCTTCTGCTCCAGATAATATTCCTTTTTATAATAGAACGGGAATGAAAGCAGGTATTTTTCCTTGTATTTCTTCTCCGAATAGGATACGAATTCACGGGGTATACGGTCGCTGAGGGCAAGCTCCCAATCTATGCTCCTCACAATGTATTCCAGTTCTTCCACACTGTATCCCAATGCATAGATACCTCCGACAAGCCCTCCCATGCTGGTTCCCAGAATCATGTCTATGGGCATCCCGATGGATTCGAGATAATCTATAGCCCCTATATGGGCAGCCCCTTTGGCCCCACCCCCGCTCAGGACAAGGGCCACGGTCGGCCTGTGCACACGGATGCTGTCCATCCTGGAACGTATCTCCGCTATGCTTGAAGAGTCATCGGAAACCGTCTGGAGAACAGCAGTCTGTATCCCATCCGCACGGATAGTGCCGCAACAGATGGAAAACACAGCTGATACCGTAAGAATCAATCGTCTGATCATAAGCCCGCTATGTCTGGAGTCCGTTTTTCTTTATGCTGTCCGGCCAGCATGCCGCATGCAGCCAGGATATCTTCACCTCTGGACGCACGGATAGTCGTGGTGACTCCCGAGCGGGAAAGCCGGTCGCGGAAAAGTTCCATGACGCCTTGAGGCGACGGATCGTAAGGGAAATCAGGGATTCTGTGGAACCTGATCAGATTCACCCGGCATTCAAGCCCCGACAGCATACGCGCAAGTGCGTCCGCATGGCGTTTGGTGTCGTTGAACCCGGCGAACATGGTATACTCGAAACTTACGCGGCGCTGCCCGGTGAAGTCGTACCGCCTTATAAGGTCCAGGACCTCTTCTGCCGGATACGCGTTCTCGACAGGCATCATCGACAGACGCTCGTCCGGGAACGGATTGTGAAGGCTGACAGCCAGATGGCACCGGCTCTCGTCCAGAAACCTTTTCAGGAAAGGAAGCACTCCGATGGTGGAAAGCGTTATGCGTTTCGGGCTCCATGCGAACCCCCAGTCCGCGGTAAGGACCTCGATGGCCCGGGCGACATTCTCATAGTTGTCCAGCGGCTCTCCCATGCCCATGAAAACTGCATTGGTAAGGGTGTCCGACTCGTCTACTGCGATGAACTGGGAAATGATGTCGGCCGCTTCGAGGTGTCCGTGAAAGCCCTGCCTGCCGGTCATGCAGAACCGGCATCCCATACGGCAACCCGACTGGGAGGACACGCACAGGGTAGCCCTGTCCCCGTCAGGGATCATAACGGCTTCGACCGCCCCGGATTCCGTTTTGGGAGAAGGCATCCCCGCCGCCGGATTCCGGGAGAAGACTCCCTCTACAGGGAAAAGATATTTCTTCGTGCCGTCCGAGGACACCTGCACCTGGCTGTACCCGGTCACTCCGACTTCATATTTCTCATTCAGGGCCGCCCTGCCGGCTTTAGAGATGTCGGTCATCTCGTCTATGCTCCGGACCTTCTTCTGATACAGCCATTTGGTCATCTGGCCTGCCGCGAACTTCGGAAGCCCGGCCTCCAGCGCCACCGACCTGAGTTCTTCCGGCGTTTTTCCTAAAAGTCTCTGTTTCATGAAGGCAAAGTTATATAAATTTGGTTTTACAGAACATCCGCGAAATATTATATTTGTATTTTTGAACAATAATCTAAAATAGATAACCGGATTTCGGAGAAATCCTTTACGTAAGTCCGACGGATTCCGGTTATCAAATGGTAGAATATTGAATATTAGAATAATATAATTGAATTAATTCGTCGGACTTACGTGAATACTATATGAACAGTCAGGAATATATCGAAGTCGCGATAAAACTTGAACCCTTTTCCGAAGAAAACGCGGAAATCCTGATGGCCGAACTGGAGGAAATTCCGTTCGAGTCTTTCGAAGTATCCGGACCTTTCCTCAAATGCTACATTCCCAAAGAACAGTACTCCGCCCAGATGCTCAAACTGGTGTTGAGCGGCATAGACGAAGACAGTTTTACGGTCCTGGACTTCAATGCCAGGCTCATCCCTCCCGCCAACTGGAACGCGCAGTGGGAAAGCCAGTTCAGCCCTATCGTCGTGGACAGGAAATGCACTATCAAGGCTCCTTTCCATACAGGGCTGCGCCGGACCAGGTTCAATATTACCATCGAGCCGCACATGGCATTCGGGACCGGGCATCACCAGACTACATACCTGATGTGCAGGGCCTTGCTGCAGGACGAAGCGGAAATCAAAGGAAAGACTGTCCTGGACATGGGTTGCGGCACTGCCGTGCTGGCGATTCTGGCGGCCAAACTGGGGGCGGGACACCTGTATGCGATAGACATTGACGCCGTAGCGGCCCGTTCAGCGTACGACAACGCCTGCATCAACCGGCTCTCCCGCCGTATCGAGACCTACTGCGGGGATGCCTCCCTGCTCCAGATGGGCAAATATGACATCATCCTTGCCAACATAAACCGTAACATCCTCCTGCAGGACATGCCTACTTACGCCAGGTCGCTCCGAAGCGGAGGCTCTCTATACATGAGCGGATTCTTTACGGAAGACAAGGACGTCCTGACTGACGCCGCAGGAAAAGAGGGTCTGGAATATGTATCTGAAGACATGATGGAAGGATGGTGCCGGCTGAAGTTCAGAAAAGCCGTTAAGGAAGGCCATTGACAAAAATTTTGTTTAGACTGAATTTCTGTCTATCTTTGCGCACTGTGTCTGCGGGCGTGTTGTAATTGGTAGCCAAGCCAGACTTAGGATCTGGTGCCGCAAGGCGTATGGGTTCGAGTCCCTTCGCCCGCACAAGGAGACAGAGGCAGGATTTTCCGCCTCTGTTTTTGTTTTTAACAGTCTTGTATTTGGCGATTATCTTAAAGACAGAATGCAGTCAGACAGAGGAAGACATAATCAACATGACCAAAAGCAAAGCGAAAATACTTGTTGTGGATGACAATGCGGGAATCCGTTCGGCACTCGGTATCCTGCTGCCCCTGCATTTCTCGCAGGTAGAGATCATCCCTTCGCCCAACGAGCTGATTTCCAGAGTAGGTACGTTCGGTCCGGATGCCGTCCTTCTGGACATGAATTTCCACAGGGACATAAACACAGGAAACGAAGGGCTCTACTGGCTGTCCGAGCTGAAATCACGCTATCCGGACGTTCAGGTCGTGCTTTTCACGGCATACGCAGATATAGCTCTGGCCGTTGAAGGGATGAAACGCGGTGCGGCGGACTTCATCGTAAAGCCCTGGGACAACGACAAGCTCATCAATATACTGGAAAATGCCTGTGAAAAAGCCGGAAGGCATGGATCGGCCGCAAACAGGCCGCAGGAGAGCAAGGCAGACGCCCCGATGCTGTGGGGCACGGGAACTGCCATGTCCGAAATCAGGAAAACCGTCGGCAAAATCGCCATGACTGACGCATCAGTCCTGATCACCGGAGAGAACGGCACCGGCAAAGACGTACTGGCAAGAGAAATACACAGGCTGTCCGGCCGCAGCGGGATGCCCATGATAAACGTCGACCTGGGCGCCGTTCCCGAGACTCTCTTTGAGAGCGAACTGTTCGGGCATGCGAAAGGGGCTTTCACTGACGCCAAGACTGATTTTGCCGGCAAGTTCGAGCAGGCCCAGGGAGGGACACTGTTCCTGGATGAAATCGGGAACATTCCGCTCCACCTGCAGTCCAAGCTCCTGCGGGTCCTGCAGAACAGGACGGTCACCCGTGTCGGGGATACCCGCAGCATACCTGTGAATATAAGGCTGGTATGCGCCACCAACATGGACCTTCCGCAGATGGTCCGCGACGGGAAATTCCGAGAAGACCTTTTCTACCGCATCAACACGGTACAGATCCACCTCCCTCCGCTAAGGGAAAGGAAAGACGAAATCCCCCGGCTCTCGGAAATGTTCCTTGAAAAATTTTCGGGACAATACAACCGGAAGGTATCCTCCATCAGCGACGATGCACTCCGGGTGCTTGTCTCTGTCCCATGGAAAGGGAATATCCGGGAACTGCAGAACTGCATTGAGAAAGCGGTCATCATGTCTGAAGGGGAAACGCTTACCGCAAACGACATAATGTCATCGGGAACCGGACCGGACCTGCATGCCGGCCCCGGTGACTGCAACACACCGACTGCTGCTGTCCGTGACGGAAACGGAGAAGATACTCTGGAGATGATAGAGGAAAAGGCCATACGGTCAGCCATGAAAAAATACAACGGCAACCTGTCCATGGTGGCAAAGGCACTTGACATAAGCCGTCCGACATTATACAGCAAACTGAGAAAGTACAATATCTGAACATACGGTGACTTCATCACGTCCTTGAATGGAACTTGCATATATACTGATCCTGGCCGGAGCAATGGCGGCGACATTCATTGCAGCGGGTATCTATTTTACCGCCAGAACCCGCCGCAAGGTGACCTATATGCTTGATGCGCTTGAAGACAAGGAAACCAATTTCAGATTCAGCGAGGACAGGGGCATGGAGAGGAAGTTCAACAGGACCCTGAACAGGATAAGGACAATATTCGAAAAGGAAAGGAACGAAATCCGTGAGCAGGAGCAATATTACGGCAAGATGCTTGACCACGTGCAGACAGGCATAGTGGTAATAGATGAGGACGGAGAAAGAATCAACTACTGCAACGCCATGGCCCTCCGGATTCTCGGAATGGCTACTTTCAGCAATATCAAACAGTTGAAGAGGATCAGCGAGTCTCTTGACGTGGCCTTCCGCAAAGTGGCGGAAGGCGCCGAGGAAAAGGCGAGCTATTTCAACGAATCATCCAGAGTCACGATATCCATCACAGCCTCCGAGGCGGAGATCCGTGGAAAGAATGTGAAAATAGTAGCATTCAATGACATAAGCAGCGACATTGAGGAAAACGAGTCCGCTTCCTGGACCAGGCTTATCAGGGTGCTTACGCATGAAATCATGAATACGGTGACGCCTATAGCCTCTTTGAGCGATGCCCTTGTGAAATACGCCGAATCCGATGCTTCGGAAGAGGGAAAGACAGACTCGCATGCCCCGGATATCAAGGCAGGACTCCAGACGATAGCGACATCCGCAAACGGTCTGATAAAGTTCGTGGAATCATACAGGAACCTTACGCATATCGCCGCTCCTGTCAGGAAGGCATTCTTCCTGAGAGAACTGATCGATACCATAAGGAAACTTACCGCTGGACAGTTTGCCGGTGCAGGTGCAGACTTGGTATATGAAGAAAAAGATGAAGACATACTGCTGTATGCAGACTTCGGACAGATATCGCAGATACTGGTGAATCTGGTCAGGAACGCGCTTCAGGCCGGGGCTTCGGAAGTCCGCATCACCGCATGGATAGACAGTATGGAAAGCGTGGTCGTGGATGTGGCGAACAACGGACAGCCTATCAGCAAGGAGAGCCAGGAAGAGATTTTCGTGCCGTTCTTTACTACCAAACCTTCCGGAACAGGTATCGGTCTGAGCATTTCACGCCAGATAATGCGTCTGCACAACGGTACTCTGCGCCTCTCGTGCAGCGACTCCCGTCAGACAGTCTTTACGCTGGTTTTCAGATAGCCTGAAAGACGCAGCCTCTACTGTAAAGGTCTCACATTCACAGCATGGCAGCGACTTTGCGTATTGCATCAAGTTTCCGCATGAATGACTTATCCTTGCGTGTCATCCGCATATTGTACCTTACCTGAAGACGTATCAACGGCTCCGCATCCACACCGAGCGCAGCCTCGAACATCAAAGCGGTTTTTTCTGTGAGGGGACGGTGTCCATTAAGGATTTCATTCAGAACAGAATACCCCATGCCCATCTGCTCTGCAAGTTTACGCTGTGAAATACCCCTGTATTCAATTTCATCTTTCAGTATCGAACCGGGATGAGTCGGATATGCCGGTTCGACATTATTTGCGATCATATTAGGATCTACTCCCGGCATTATAATCATAATCAATTATTTATAGTGGTTTGACAAATCAGTTATATTACAGATGGTGGCAATTGCCTCTCCATCTTTAATGTGTTCCTCAAACTCGATGCGATACCTGTCATTTACCCTCACGGAAGACAGTCCGGTTTTATCTCCTTTGAGTTTTTCGTAGTTCAATGCATTATACTGCATAAGGCCAAGGACATTGGTTGTCTCTCTCATCAAATCAATCACACGAATATACTTTCGTATTATTTGAGGCTGAAACCGGTGTTTTTTATCCGACAGTCCGGTTTTATATATCTCCAGCAGATAAGCCTCATTAAAAATTATCTCCATGCCTGAATTTCTTTCGCTGCAAATATACGGTTTTTTCAATAAGTTCACAAAAAATGCGAATTTTAGCATATATCCGTATAATGATTTTATTCCCGCGGTAAAATTTTATACTTTTAATGTTTGTTTGATTGTAACCGGTATGAAAGAAGTAAATCCCGAAGAAACGACCCGTGCCTACGCATTTGAGATGTGGATGAATGCCCCGATGCCTATGGTCACATTGTTCAAGACACTGGATGTTACAAATTTGGTCAGGACAAGCCGTAAGAATGGGCTGAAATTCAACATGCTGAAGTGCTGGTGCATCGGAAAGGCGGCAAGCGGAGTCAAGGAATTCTATATGCTGCCTGTCGGTGACAAACTTATCCGGTACGACAGCATTGCCGTCAATACCATTGTCGCAAACCGTGAAGGTGAGGTAAGTTCTTGCGACATTCCTTTCTCAAACGATTTGGGACAATTCAACGAGGATTATTTACGTCTGACGCAGCAAGTGGCGGAAAACTGCCGGAACCACGACATCACTGACAGTATGGTCATCGGTACTTCCGCCCTCGTACAATACGAAATCGACGGTGCAGTCGGAATG
>JADILV010000042.1 GCA_017695115.1 Candidatus Cryptobacteroides avicola
ATGTGATTCACGACCGTTCTTGGAACTACCGACGCCTTTTTTATGTGCCATAATTCAATTCCTCCTCTAACCGTTAATTAAGCGATCTCGTTGATCTGAAGTTTTGTAAGGTCCTGACGATGTCCGGTCAGTTTCTGGTAACCTTTACGACGTTTCTTCTTGAAAACCAGAACTTTCTTTCCTCTGCAGGTATCATCGAGGACAGTCGCCTTTACGACGGCACCCTCAACATAAGGAGCACCTACCTTGACTGCTCCGTCTGCATCTACCAGAAGCACTTTGTCGAACTCGACTGCAGCACCTTTTTCCGCTGCAAGACGGTTGACGAAAATCTCCATACCAGCTTCAACCTTGAACTGGTGTCCGGCAATATCTACAATTGCGTACATAAATAATGAAAAACTTTAAAAGTCCCGACCGCAAGCGGCTACTCAAGTAGCTCTTAATCAATAACTTGACAGCCCTACATAATTTTACCGAGGTGCAAAGATAATACTTTTCCCGATTCCGGCAAAATAAAAAGCACTTTTCCATGCAGAAAAGTGCCTGTATCATTTTATATGAAGACTGTCTAGAAATTGTATCCGAGGGTGATGGCGAAAGTGCCGTTGTGCATTTTTACGTAGTTGCTTATTTCTTTCGTAGCCATATTCACCAGTCCCAGATCATACTTAATGCCTACATAATAATGCTCCCATAAAGCTACGCCTGCTCCGAATGAAAGTCCGAAGTCGAAACGCTTCATATTGCCTCTCATCTTATTTTCATCGGATTTGCCGAAAAACGGATATGGATCATATTTCTCAGAACCTGATTCCCCGTCTTCCGTCCACTCGTATTTGCCTGTAATGTTTCCACCCAAACCGACACCGAAATACGGACCGACATTCACATGAAGCTTCACATCATCAACGATATCCGCACGGAAAGAAGCAAGAACCGGAATTTCCATATATACCGGAAACATCTTCGTGACATCTTTATAAGAGTAGCCTTCTCCGCTTTCCTTATCGACAGTCCTTGCCCCTTTGGATGAGAACATAAGCCCTGGCTGTACATAAAAACCGTTTGTAATAGGAATAGCGACAACTCCCCCTACATGAAACCCGGCAAGGGATTTATTGTCAATTTTGACTGACATTCCTTCACCGGTATATTTCCCTGCGATGTCGGAAATGTTAAGACCGGCACGGACTCCATACTCGATACCGCCTTTGGCATCACTGCGGAACATGTCACGGAAACTCTGCGCATAAGATACGGAAGCGCACATCAGCACGGCTGCAGCTGCAGCAAATACTTTTTTCATAATTTAACAAATTAGGCCCCTGGCAGCACACGTAGGGCATAACATGAATGTAAATCGGTGCGATGCTGCACGTTTTCACTACAACAAAAAAACGACACACTTAAGCCTTGACGGCATGACAAATATAGGTATTTTATACAATAAAAAAGCAAACGGATTTCACTTTTTTCCTACATTTGTATAATGTATTGAACCGAACAGCAATGGAAACGCCATTCATTTACAGTACATACGTAACCGGCCGGAATTTCATAGGCCGCAAGGCAGAATGCAACACATTGGGCAACCTTCTGGGCCGGGGGGAAAACGTGGTAATCTACGCTCCGCCAAAATCCGGAAAGAGATCCCTGATACAGCAGGCGCTTTTCAACATGCGCGTTACGGGAGGACAGTTCACCGCCTGTGAAGTAAACCTGTTCAACATCCGGAACGCCGAGACGTTCCTTATCCGTCTGGGCTCTGCAGTCATACGGTCATGCTACTCTACCCCTGCAGAATACGGGAACATCATCTCCAGCCTGCTCGAAGGCACGCATTTCGTGTTCGACAAGGAAAGGTTCTCCAGATTCGACGAGGTGGTGTCGCTCAACTGGAGCATGGACGAAAACGACATCGCATCCATGCTCAGGCTTCCCGGAAGAATCGCGGCGGAGCGCGGCACCAGAATGTTCATCATCATCAATGAGTTCCAGAACCTGATGGAGGACGAAAGATTCGAGACCATATTCAGACTGATGAAAGATGTAATGATGCAGCACGGAAATCCGGAGACAGAAGGATGCAGTTTCATCCTGTCCGGGTCAAAAACGAATGCGATGAAATACATCTTCGAAGAGTACAAGTATTTCCACAAGGCCGTAGAACACATTCCGCTCCAGAGCATTGACTCCAGAGAAATAGTGGAGCATGTAATGAGGGGGTTCCAGAACAGCGGGAAGGTCATAGAACAGGACATGATACTGGACTGCTGCAAAGTATTCAAAGGGAACCTATGGTACATAAACCACTACATGGCCATCTGCGACTCTATGACCAAAGGGTACATAAATGAGGGTATCCTGATGGAAGCCATGAGGATGATGCTGTCCCTCCACGAACCGAGATTCATAAGAATGACCGACAGTCTTACCGTACACCAGATAAGCCTGTTGAAAGCGGTGCTGGAGGGTGTGGTCAAATTCAGCGCCACGGAAGTCATAGAAAAATATGCACTCAACTCTTCGGCCAATGTCAGGAGGGTAAAGGACGCACTGTGCAAAAAGGAGATAGTGACTTTCAATGAAAGGGAGGAAGCCCTGGTGCTTGACCCTCTGTTCGAACATTGGCTCCGCAAATATTATTTTGAAATTCCCGAATTGTAATATGGAAAAGAAAAAGAAGATCGCGGTACTCACCGGAGCCGGAGTGAGTGCAGAAAGCGGAATAAGTACTTTCAGAGACAGCGACGGACTGTGGGAGAACTACAATGTGGAAGATGTAGCATCCATAGACGGATGGTACAGGAATCCCGGTCTGATGCTGGATTTCTACAATGCACGCAGGGCACAGCTTGCCACAGTGAAGCCCAATGAGGCGCACCGGCTGATCGCGTCACTGGAAGATGCGTTCCAGGTGAGCGTCATCACCCAGAATGTCGACAATCTCCACGAAAGGGCAGGCTCAACCCATATCATACACCTGCACGGAGAACTGACAAAGGTACGCCCGGAAAACTGCTGCAATGAAACGGACGGCTTTTCGGAAAAGACAGTCTTCGATATAGGATACGGGGAAATCCACCTCGGAGACAAGGCCCCGAACGGAGCCCAGCTCAGACCGCATATAGTATGGTTCGGAGAGGCCGTGCCTAAAATCGAAAAGGCCATCGATGCCGTAGAACAGGCCGACATCATGCTGATAGTAGGGACATCGCTGCAAGTCTATCCTGCCGCCGGACTCTACAGATATGCAGGACCTGACACTCCTATATATATCATAGACCCGAAAGACGTCCCTGTACATGACTCAAGGATAACGCACATAAAGGATGTCGCGACAAAAGGCATGGCGGCCTTTAAAAATATTTTGAATATAAAATAATTTGACTACCTTTGCATCCGCAAATAAAAGGAGGTGATTTAGCGATGATTATAGTACCAGTAAAAGAAGGCGAGAACATAGAGAAGGCCCTGAAGAAATTCAAAAGGAAATTCGAGAAAACCGGCGCTATCCGTGAGCTCCGTGCAAGGAAAGCTTTCGTAAAGCCGTCTGTAAAGAGGAGAGAGGAGATCAAGAAGGCCATCTACGTTCAGCACATGCAGCTGATGGACGAGCAGTAATTATCTCCTGAATGGAAGTTCAGCAGGCTGACCTGAAAGGTCGGCCTGTTTTTTTATACACCTACAGCAAGAAAAGGTCTGACGGGTATGTGCGGGGAAGACAGCGGAGAGACACGGTTCCTTTTTCCGCTCCGGCAGCTGCGAGAGCATCGGCACTGGAACGGTAAGCCAGCTCCGGAGTGTTGTTGTTTTCGCTGAGATGACACAGAAAGATGTTTTTCAGTCCGGGATGCCAGAAACGCCGTACCGCAGAAGCGCATTCATCGTTGCTAAGATGCCCGTTCCCCTGTACTATCCTCATTTTCAAATCATACGAATAAGGACCTCCCATCAGCATATCCATATCATAATTGGACTCCAGCACCACCGTATCAGCCTGCCTGGCATAATCCACCGCCTCATCGGTAATACGTCCCAGATCTGTCATTATGACAAACCTTCGGTCTTTGTAATTTATAGCATAGCCGACTGTCTGGGTGGCATCGTGCGGTACTTCAAAATACCTGACCTCCATACCGCATACCGTTCCGGCTCCGTCGTCCGGAAGAACCCTGCGGCAGGATGCGATATGGTCCGCCGTAAATGAGTGTCTTGCAAGGGCTCCATGAAGGATTCCGGTAGTATAGACCGGCTTGTGCAGCCTCTTGCAGAATGAGCCCAGATGCCTGATATGGTCCAGATGGTCATGGGTCACAAGTACGGCACCGAAAGAATCCAGTGTCATCCCGCATTCCTCCAATGTCTTTTTCAAACGCCGCAGACTTACGCCTGCATCTATGACTATACCGTTTTCCTCATCTCCAAAATAGTAGCAGTTGCCACAGCTGCCGCTTGATAAGCTCATGAATTTTACCATCTTACACTCACTCCTCTTCCTCGCAATACTTTTTAATGACACTGTAGGCATCCGACACGCCAAGCTCGCCTGCACGAGACAGGTCGATACATCCTTTCTCCTTATCTTTCAAGTAGATAAGCACCAATCCTCTGTTGTAGTAGGCATCACCCATATACGGATACAGGTCAATGGCCCTGGTGTAACTGTCAATGGATGCAATATGCTCAGCTGTAAGGCAATAGAGGTTTCCGAGGTTGAAATGTATATACGGGATGTCATCCACTATTTCAGCTGCCGCCTTCATGTCGGCAACTGCAGTTGAATAATCATATATCTGGCTGACCTGGTCCTTGACCCGCGCCCTGGTTGTTCCGGAATCATCCATTGTAAGCACCTGGACATTGCTCTCGATGGATGAGATGAAATCTATCATTTCAGAGCGGAGCACCCCGCGGTTCATATAATAGAAAGCTTTATAGAGCTTTCCGATATCATCCGGCGAATCTGCCCCGATGGCGGAATCATAATAATTGAGGGCCGAACTGTACTGCCTGCCGACTGTTTCATACAGGGCCTTGAGGAAACTGTTCTGCTGGGATCCCTCGTCGGGAGCACCGTACAAGGCATTTTCAATGACCTGCTCCGGGATCTTTCCCGTATAGACGGTATCCGTATTGGTGATTGTCACAGGCACGGCAGCCTCGGCAAGGAACTTGTCGACAAGAGGATTCTCATACCTGCGCTGAAGCGCATAGCGGGTATCTTCCCTGCTGTCAGCCAATGTAAAACGGAACATCGGCTTTAACCGGATGTCAATATCCCTGTGCTGCAGGAGTTCGTCATTGAAATCTTTCTTGGCGAAATCCGCATCCAAAGCTATAAGGGAACTGTACTTTCTCGTTGTATCGGCAAATGATTCCGCATTTTTCGAACTTGCTTCCCTGTATTCCTGAACCTTTTTCTGCGCTATCTCATAATCCTCCTTGGAAGACTTGTAATCTCCCATCATATTTTTCACGTATGCGCGGTTCATGTAGGCCTTGGCAAAATCAGGATAAAGTTCGATAGCCCGGTCATAATCCTCCAACGCATCCTGATAACGTTCCATCTCTATGAAAATCGAAGCCCTGTTGAAATAGGCAAGCACATTCTCCGGATTGATGTTCAGGACACGGTCCATATCCGACAGGGCATCCTCGTATGCACCTACCTGGGCACTGATCAGACCTCTGTTGTACAAAGTAAGTGCATTCCCGGGCTCGTCTTTCAAGACACGGTTCAGATCCCTCATCGCCCCCATATAGTCTTTCTGTTCATAAAGCATTATGGCCCGGTTGAAATAGGCGAACGTGTTGGAGGTGTCCAGCTGTATGGCCTTGTCCATATCCCCGATTGCCTTGGGATAATCTCCGGAATCGGCATACAGGCGTCCTCTGCGTATGTATCCTTCAGGGTCAAAACGGTCGAGCTTGATAGCCTTGTTGTAATCGTCCATGGCCTTGAGGGTATCCTTCAGGAACAGATAGCTGGCACCGCGGTTCAGATATGCGGACGGATCCTTCGGCTCTTTCCTTATATACCTGTCAAAATCGGAGACAGCCTTGTCGAACTGTCTGGATAGAAAATATGTCACTCCCCTGCTGAAATACAGTCCTATATATCCAGGTCTCAGGTCAATGGCCTGGCGGAGGTCGTCCAGTGCTTCATTGTATTTCCCGGCACGGCTCAAAGTGATGGCCCGGTAATGATATCCGGAGGTGAATACCGGATTCAGTCTCACCGAAGTATCGAAATCACTCTGGGCTCCGCGTATGTCACCGAGATTGTACTTGGCTATCCCTCTGAAAAAAAAGGTCCAGTAATCTGTAGTGTCGAGTCTGGCCAATACATTGAAATTTTCGATAGCCCTCGCATATTTCCCTTCTGAAAGCGCCTGCCGGCCACGGAAAAAGAAGACATCCTTGTCATACTGGGCATACAGCCGGCCTGCAGTCACTGACAAAAGCAGGACAGCGGCCAGCATATATTTTTTCAGAATACCCATTTCTGTTTCCCTTATTTTTCCTAATTTTGGCCCGTTTTCTCCGAACCGGGCGCAAATATACGCAGAAGCCGAGTGCAGAACAAATTTATTTGTCATGCCGAGGCGCAACAGTATAAATGCGGAAGGCAAATATAATAATTATCAAGCCCTGACTGATAGAATGATCAAAAAAATCATAATATCCGCTACCGCAGCAATCGTACTGGCAATATCCTGGCAGACGACTGCAGCCGGCCAGAGCCCCTGGATATCAAACGACACATTGGCCCACAACCTTGTATGGGAAGACAGACTGTACAGACAAGTGGAGTTCCTGTCCGGGAGTCTCTGTGAAGGAAGGGCGACAGGCTCGGCCGGAGGATGTGAAGCCGCTTTCTGGATCATCAGGAACTTCAGAAAATCCGGACTTCTGGATTCCGGTCCGGGCTATGCAAGGCACATATATGCCGGAGACGGCATAGTAGGCCATAATATTATAGGTATGGTTCCAGGTTCGAAAAAAGAGCCCCGGGATTCCTATATAATAATAGGTGCCCACTACGACCATCTGGGCATCCTCGGAGGAAAAGTCTATCCGGGTGCGGACAGCAATGCTTCCGGCACGGTAGCCCTCACCACGCTGGCAGGAATGTTCGCCACCATGAAGACACTGGGGAAATCCTATGGAAAGAATCTCATTTTCGTAGCTTTTGACGGACAGTGCATGAACCTGTCAGGCTCATACGCGCTCTGGAGAATGGTGGAGAACGGAGACCTGAAAGATCCGCTGACCGGAGAGACCGTCACTAAAGACAAGATATCGCTTATGGTCAACATCGACCAGATCGGATGCTCGCTCTCTCCGCTGAAGTCCGGAAGGAAAGATTACCTGATAATGCTGGGAAACGACAGGTTGGAAAAAGAGGACAGGGACAAGATTACCCAGTGCAACCTTTTTTATGGTACAGACCTGGAAATTTCACATTCATATTATGGCAGCAAGGATTTCACAAGAATATTCTATACACTTTCCGACCAGAGGGTATTCATAGAAAACGGTGTGCCGGCCGTGCTGTTCACCTCCGGAATCACCATGAACAACAACAAGACATACGACTCGGCCGACACCCTGGACTACAATGTCTTGCGCAAGCGTATTATCTTGATTTTCCATTGGATAGAAAAAATGCTGTAATTTTTGACACAAGTATATAAAATCTTTCTCCTTTCTGCCGTTTGTTTAATAAATTGATTATTTTTGTCAAATAAGCTAATAATCACAAACAGCAAATTCCGATGGACAGAAAAATTTTAATCACCGTAGCGATCCTGGCGGTTTCAGGCATGGACCTGCCGGCACAGGACACTGATTTCGACCTGTCTTCCCAAAGACTGGAATCGCAGTCAATAGCAAAGGTTCCGGGGCAGAAAATCGACCACAAAGGACTGGTACTGAATCCTGTACCTCACGAAATGAATCTGAATCGGGACAAGACGCTCGATTTCTCCGCAGGATTCAGGGTCAAAGACAGAAAGGGGGCTTTCGGCAATGACATCGCCTTCATCAAACAGGACAAAAAAGGACTGCCTCTTACTATTGATTTCGGACAGAAGGCGGCTGACAAGGCCGGAGTGAAAGCCATAGACGGAGCATACCGGCTGACTGTCTCTGACAAAGGGGTAGCAGTAACTGGCTACAATGAAAGAGGGGCTTTCTACGGACTGCAGACGCTGAAGCAGATACTCGAAAGCGGGGTTCTCCCTTATACTGACATCAAGGATTGGCCGGACCTCAAATACCGCGGCGTAGTGGAAGGGTTCTACGGCACGCCATGGTCCCATGAAGTCCGTACGTCTCTGATAGACTTCTACGGAGCCAACAAGATGAACACATACCTGTACGGTCCGAAAGATGACCCGTACCACAGCTGTCCGAACTGGCGGCTGCCGTATCCTGAAAACGAAGCCAGGAACATAAGCGAATTGGTGCAGGCCTGCAATCGCAACCGGGTAGATTTCGTCTGGGCGATCCATCCGGGACAGGATATCAAATGGAATGAGGAAGACTACGGCAACCTGCTGAACAAGTTCAACCTGATGTATGACCTGGGTGTACGGTCATTCGCCATTTTCTTCGATGACATATCAGGTGAAGGGACAAATCCTACAAAACAGGCGGAACTGCTGAACAGGCTCAACCGGGAATTTGTAAAAGCCAAAGGCGATGTGCAGCCACTGATCGTCTGCCCGACAGACTATTCAAGACTCTGGGCTAATCCCGGTCCGAACGGCAATCTGGCGATATACGGGAAAATCCTGGATCCGGACATAGAAGTTTTCTGGACAGGTGACTACGTGTGCAGTGACCTGACCAAAGATACTATGCAATGGGTGAATTCGAGAATAAACAGGCCGGCTTTCTACTGGTGGAATTTCCCGGTAACGGATTATGCAAGACATATAATCATGCAGGGACCGGCATACGGTCTTGACCCTACCCTTACTCCGGATGACCTGTGCGGCATGGTCAGCAATCCTATGGAACATGGGGAAGCATCCAAGATTGCACTCTATGGAGTGGCTGACTACTGCTGGAATGTAGCCGGATACAATGCCATGGACAACTGGGAAAGAGGGCTGGCCGAACTTGTCCCTGATGCTGCCGATGCCTACAGGACATTCGCGATCCACTCCTGCGACACGGAGACGGGATACAGGAGAGACGAATCATGGGAAACAGAAACTTTCCTCATTGACAATTACTCGCAGGAACAGTACAAGGCATTGATGTCCGAGTTCAGAAAAGTGGCGAAAGTTCCCGGACAGATGGAGGCGGGATGCAAGAACAAGCTTCTGCTTAAAGAACTGGAGCCTTGGCTGAAAGAGTTCGGAAAACTCGGGATCCGAGGAGAAAATGCCCTCGAGCTTATCAGACTGCTTGAAAACGGATTGGTGGAATCATTCTGGTCCGCTTATGCAGACAACCTGATGTCCGAGGAGGAAATCGAAAGCTATAATGCGCACAAATGCGGGACATACAAACTGCAGCCGTTCTATGAGAACGCAATGGACGATCTGGGGATAAAGTTCTTTGAAGGACTTTCAGGAGAAAAAACATCAGTACAGAGAGGTATGGGATCTTTCAACAACTCATATTCCACCCAGACGAAACTGATGTTCGACAACGATTCCACTACCTACTACACATCAGGCACTGCCCAGACACCAGGCTCATGGATAGGAATAGATCTGGGAATGGTAACTCCGGTAAAGGAAATATTCATCCTCCAGGGACGGAATTCTGTAGACGATGTGGACTATTTCGATCATGCGGCGCTGCAGTGTTCTGCCGACGGAAAAACGTGGACCACACTGATTGACGACATGCGTAAACAGTATATCATAAAATGGGCGGGAGATCCTGTCCAGGCCAGATTTGTAAGACTTCTGAGACTGGATTCGGAAAAGCAGAACTGGGCTTCGGTACGCACTTTTGAAGTCAACCCTGTAAGAGCAGACAATCTCGGTTTCAATATAGAGGCTGATGATACCGCAGCTGCGGTGAACGCCTTCGACAAGAACGTCCAGTCCATCTACAGACTTGAAGGGAAACTTTCATTCGATGTCACTCCGGGCACTGGGAAACTGACTGTCTTGAGCGGGCGCGACAGCCGCTTCACTATAACACAATACGATGAAAACGGGCATGAACTGTCTGCAGGTACATTCACATCTCCGTACAGCACGGCCGTTCTGGAAGAAGGTACGGCAAAAGTAACCGTAGACGGAAAAGCCGACATCTACGAAATAGTATTGTAAAAGACATCTCTACTATAGAGACCGGTATTTTTCAAGGGCCTTGGAAAGCAGGAATACTGCTCTTTCAAGGCTCTTTGTTTCAAGGACATAAGCCATCCGTACTTCCTGCCGGCCTGCTCCAGGTGTCACATAGAAGCCAGATGCAGGTGCCATCATGACAGTCTCGCCTTCATATTCAAAATCAGAAAGGCACCATGCGCAGAACCTGTCTGAATCATCCACCGGAAGTCTGGCCATCACATAAAATGCCCCCTTCGGCTCGGAGGTAATTACCCCGGGTATGGCATTAAGGCCGTCAACAAGGACTCTCCGCCTGCGGTCATACTCTTTTATGACAGGTTCAATATATTCCCTTCCGGCACTGCATGAGGCTTCGGCCACGATCTGTCCCAGCAGCGGAGGGCTCAGTCTTGCCTGTCCGAGTTTCAGTACGCCTTCAATGACAGAAACGTTTTTAGTAATCACAGCACCGATCCTTATGCCGCACTCGGAATATCTTTTGGAAAACGAATCGATGATGACCACATTCTTGTCCACGCCTGCAAGACTCCCGGCCGATATGAATTCGGCTCCATCGTACACGAACTCCCGGTAAACCTCGTCCGAAAACAGAAACAGATCATGACGGCGGACAATATCCGCCAGCATCTGCATCTCCTCTCCCGTATACAGGCTGCCGGACGGATTGCCAGGATTGCAGACAAGGACAGCCTTGGTAGCCGGAGTAATCATTTTCTCGAACTCCCCGACAGGAGGAAGGGCAAAACGGTCCTCTATACCCGTAAGGATAGTCCTGACTCTGACTCCCGCCGCTTCTGCGAATGCGATATAATTGGCATAAGTAGGATCAGTCGTTATGATTTCATCACCGGGATCAAGACAGGCGATAAAAGAAAACAGTACCGCCTCGGAAGCTCCGGCAGTCACCATTATCTGCTCCGGAGTATAGTCCATGCCGTAACCTGCGTAATATGACGCTATCTTTTCCCGCAAAGACAGAAATCCTTGCGAAGGACTGTATTCAAGGACGGTCCTGTCTATATGCTTCAGGGCATCAAGAGCCACCTGGGGAGTCCTGATGTCCGGCTGCCCTATGTTGAGATGGTAGACTTTCACGCCTTTAGCCTTTGCAGAATCGGCTAAAGGCGCAAGTTTCCTTATAGGCGAACTGGCTATGCCGTCTATCCTTTCCGATGTCTTCAGCATATCATGTCAGAATCTTAGACCGAGAGAAACATAGAACATGTTCCTCTTGCAGGATGCAGACCCGGCATAGTCGCCTTTCAGACGTTCGGACAGCCCCCAGTCATAACCTACCTTCACTTCTATCAGATTGATGAGCTCGATCCCTACACCGCCGCCCATTGCGACATCAAATCTCTTATATGTCGGCAGTCCGGAATCCTCCAGCTCGGCGGAATCGATTGCATCCGACTTGAATTTGCCTGTGTAATAATTGTACTTCAATGAGCCGCCCAGCGTCTCGTCGTTTATAGTCGCTTGAAAATCAAAAGACTGAGTATGGCTGAGCCCCACGGAAAATACCGGTCCGGCATAGGCCTGTATCTTCAATACTTTAGGAACAAGGGTGAAATTGTATCTTACACGGAGCGGTACATTAAGATAATGGTCTTTCTCCGAGGTCCCTTTCATACCCAGTTCCTCTATGAAAGATCGTGCAGATTTGTCTGCAGTATACGAATAGTTCAGACCTACCCGTATTCCCAGCCCTGCCACCAGCCTGATGTCATCGCTGACTCCTACATAGAAACCGTTAAGAGAAGGATTGCTCACTTTAAAGCCCTCTCCCGAAAGCGTATAACTCATATTCATATAACCGGCTTCAATTCCTGCCTTGGCGGAAACATTCAATCCGGCAACAGCCATAACGGCCAGGACCAGAAGAGATTTCAATTTTTTCATAACTGTCGTTTTTTTTATTTTCCGCCCAAATTTATACATTTTTCATCATTTCAAGACACAGTCAGTAACATTCTTTATACCGACAAGCCCGAAATATGACCCTACGATATCTCCTTTAAGATAAACGCGTTTCCCTATATTCTCCGGATGATCTACCAGATTGAGCCTGTCTCTCACATCGCCTGAGGGCAAAAAGACCGACATGCACGATTCGCGCGAATCCACAGAAGAGCGTGTTGCTACAGCGATGTTCGTCTCCGATGAAAACGGAGGCGTAAACGAAACTGATGTCTTGGTGAGATCCCCTCCCACAATATAGCCGTAGACCCAGACATCACTTTCCCCGACTCGTTCTCTGGCCTGTCCGACAGACAGGGCATTGTCGGCTGCGTCACCTTTGTCAGTATCACCGTTTCCTATCACATAATCCTCGTCACGCCATATCCTGGTAGTGTCGACCGATATCGATATGCCGTTTTCATCAGGATCCGGAATATCATCCGATACGGAAATGCCGAGGGTTAGTATCTCCTGGCTCTCTAGAGACCTTGTCAACAGTGTCCTTTCAGTGTTCCCGTCGTTCAATATGACAGACACGTTTCCCGGTTTGAAATAGGCGATCCTTTTTTCTGAATAACCGTACATAAGCCTGCCGTCATCAGATGAAAGGAAAAGCACCCCGTCAGGAAACACGGTCAGAAAGTCAGGAGATATCCTGAGTCTTATTCCGGAATTGATCTGCCGGCATTCGAGTTTCACGTTCACCACCCCTTCAGCAGGGACGACTACGCACTGCTCATCGCCGAACTGCGGCCTGGAGAACTGCGGTCTGCTGAATTCCCCGGATTTTACACTGACGGTATAGTTCCCGGCCGGCACTGACAGCGTCTCCGGTGAATCTCCGTAGTATCCGGAATATATTGACTTGCCTCCGGAATTACGGATATCGAGAATAAAATCATTTGTATCCGGAAGCTCGATGTCATCTATGGATATGGATACCTTGTACATATCTTCTTTGAAACTGAGTCTGAGCCCACCTTCGTTTCCGGAATCATGGTCTTTGGAACATGACAAAACCGAAAAGACGGCGGAAATCTGGAGCGCAACCAGAAATAAAAATTGGGAAAAACTGTTTTTCATAATACTTTCAGTGTTGGTTTGACACGACAAAAGTATAATGAGAAATCGGCTCCTGGAGCACCAGAAACCGATGTTTTTCTGAATTTTAAACTTTTTTACGTTTTTTAATGGAAAAATAAAAAAAAGATTTTTCCTTTTTTTACCGTTTGCTATACGGCACGTATTTTTGCATATTTCAAAAGCAGGATTTTCTCCCCATAATCATCGAAAGCTATCTTTGCCTTCAGGTCTGACGGCCCGCCGGTAATCTCTACGATCCGTCCGAACCCGAAACGGTTGTGCTCTACCCTCTGGCCGGCCTTGAGCTGCAGTACAGGCGTAGGTTCAAAATCGCTGCCAGGTCTCGGAGGGACGGAGGCGGAAGGCTTCCTGAATGTTGTCATTGTCCTTGGAGCATTGACTTTTACCGCAGCGTCCCCTGTCCGGGATTCCCTTGCCTGTAAAGAATGTACAGGACCTGATCTGCCATAAGAATACGTGCTTTTCGGGGACAGGCCCTGTCTTCCGGCAGATCTTGACCACGGTGAGAAATGCTCCCTGACAGATTCGTCACCGTATTCATTCCCGTCAAGAGGATTGGCTATGTATTCACTGTCAATCTCTCTCAGGAAACGGCTCGGAGAATTGGACTCGTGCTTTCCGTTTCTCATCCGCGTAGTCGCAAAAGAAAGCTGGACAGCTTTTTTCGCCCTCGTCATCGCCACATAGAACAGACGTCTTTCCTCTTCCACATCGCTTTCGGACGCCATGGACCCTCCAGACGGGAAAATGTTTTCTTCCATCCCGGCTACATAGACATACGGGAACTCAAGGCCTTTGGAAGAGTGTACGGTCATAAGGGTTATCCTGTTGCTTGCATCTTCATCGTCTTCCATATCCACGGCACTGAGTAAGGACACATTCTCCAGATATTCGCTTAACGGAACGACAGGCAGATCCGATGCTGAAAGCTCGGCGCCCTCCCCTATCGAGCCGTCAGCCTGCATCTGCTCGAAATACTCGCTCTGCCGCTCTTCAACGAAAGACTTCACGCTGTTCAGCAGTTCCTCCACATTCGAAGCACGGGACTGGCCCTCTATACTGTTGTCGCTTTTGTAAAACATGAGCAGACCGGACTCCAAAGCAAGTGAAAGCGCAAGCGATCCGGCGTCTTCTGACGCCGTCTTCGATGAAAAACGGAGCATCATGTCACAGAAAGACCTCATTTTCTGTACAGCGGCGTTTTTCAGCCCGTAAGTTTCGAGTCCATCCAAATATACGGCTTTCATGAGCGGACAGCCATTGTCGATTGCAGCGGCGTTCAAGGCAGCCAGAGACGTATCCCCTATACCTCTTGCCGGTTTGTTCACTATACGTTTGAAAGATTCGTCATCATTAAGGTTTACGGCAAGCTTCAGATATGCCATCATGTCCTTGACCTCAGCCCTTTCATAGAAGGAATTTCCGGAATATATCACATACGGAAGATTCCTTTTACGGAGAGCCTCCTCTAAAGCCCTGGACTGGGAATTTGTTCTGTAAAGTATTGCAAAATCCTGATACTGCGCAGAATCGGACCTGAGTCTGGACATGATCGAAGATACTATCAACAAAGCCTCCTCCTGCTCGGTATAGGCGTTTATCAGTTTGATCTTCTCGCCTTCTTCTCCCTCCGAATAACACTTTTTGGGGATACGGGCGCTGTTTTTCGCTATCAGGGAATTTGCCGCATCGACTATCGTCCTTGTGGAACGGTAATTCTGCTCCAGCCTGAAAGTCCTGTTGTCCGGATAATCTTTCTGGAAATTCAGGATATTTTCGATTTTCGCCCCTCTGAAAGCATAGATCGACTGGGAATCATCCCCCACCACGCAGATATTCCTGTGCCGGGCTCCCAGTTTCTTCAGAATCAGATACTGTGCATAATTGGTATCCTGATACTCGTCTACCATTATATATTGGAACCTGCCGGAAATGGATTCCAAAGCCTCCGGATTGTCTCTCAGAAGAATATTCATATTCAGAAGGATGTCATCGAAATCCATCACTCCCGACTGGCGGCATTTCCGGGCATACAGCTGATATATGTCGCAGATCCTCGGTTTCCGGGAAGACGCATCATTCTGCTGCGCCAAAGCATTCCTGCGGTAGGCTTCCGGTGTGACAAGGTTGTTCTTGGCCATCGAAATCCTGGAAAGGACATCCTTCGGCTTGTACACTTTTTCATCCAGCTGGAGCTCTTTTATACAGCTCTTGATGGCACTGATGGAATCTCCGGTATCGTAAATCGTAAAACCGGAAGGATAGCCGAGACTTTCAGCAAACTCCCTCAGAAAACGGATGAAGACAGAATGGAAAGTACCCATAAAAAGCCGTCTGGCTTTCCTTTCACCCACCATCATCGCGATTCTTTCCTTCATTTCGGAAGCGGCTTTCTTGGTAAAGGTCAAGGCAAGTATCCTGTCCGGAGGACACCCTTTCTCGAGGAGATAGGCAATCCTGCCGGTAAGCACTCTGGTCTTCCCCGAACCCGCACCTGCTACTATAAGCACCGGCCCGTCCACACAACTGACAGCACGCTTCTGCTCGCTGTTCAGTCCTTCTAATATAGTATTCGCATTACTCTCCATAATGGCTGCGAAGATAAGCAAAATTTGAGAAGCTTCCGGAAAAATGTTGTATGCATGGAAAAAAAGAAATATATTTGCCATGCTTTTACCGGACAAGACTCATTGCGGAACGGTTCCGGGCAACCGGAAGGCAGCCCGCTCCATCGAAAAGATATGAGGTCCCCCGCTGCCGGGGAGCAAAACATTAACAAACTAACCAAAATTCCAACATGCCAACACTTAGGCTAAAAGGAAAAGCAGCTGTCATTTTCGCAGCCTTTCTGCTTTCCCCAATGCTTTCTTCGGCCTCCGAAGGAAGCGCCGTCAATAGAGAACGGCATTCTACCCCCCCCGTGCGGTTTTGACGCAAACCGCCAAAGCAGCTGAGCCGCAGCAACGGGAAAAGGGCATCACAATCAACGGTACAGTCCGTGACATGCAGCAGGAACCTCTGATCGGGGTCTCCGTAATGGTTCAGGGCACAAATACAGGTGCCATTACCGATGTTGACGGACGTTATATCATCACTGTCCCCAACAAGGAATCCGTCCTTGAGTTCAGCTACCTGGGATTCGAACCGGTAGCGATCACAGTCAGAAACCAGATCAACATCAACGTAAACATGCGGGAGACGGCCAACAGCCTCGACGAATCCGTCGTGGTGGCTTACGGCCAGCAGAAAAGGGCGTCCATCGTAGGTTCCATAACTTCAGTAAACCCTACGGCCCTCCAGCAAGGAACCACCCGCGCGATTTCCAACAACCTCGCAGGACAGCTCGCAGGTGTGATAGCTGTGCAGAGATCCGGTGAGCCGGGATATGACGGATCGTCTTTCTGGATCCGCGGTATCTCCTCATTCCAGGGCACGGGACGTGACCCGCTCGTACTTGTCGACGGTATAGAAAGGTCACTCGATGACCTGTCGGCAGCCGAAATAGAGTCATTCTCCGTCCTGAAGGACGCGGCTGCAAGTGCGGTCTACGGAGTACGCGGAGCCAACGGTGTCATACTGGTGAACACCAAAAAAGGTTATCTGGGCCGCCCGCGGGTGAACTTCCACATGGAGCAGGCCTTCACGCAGCCGGTAAAGCTTCCCGAATATATCGGCTCATACGACTACCTGTCCCTCATGAACGAGCTGACGACCGCAGCGGGAAATCCGGCCCTGTACAGCCCGGAAATCCTGGAAGCATACCGGACAGGCTCTGACCCTGAGCTTTATCCGAATGTCAACTGGCTGGACGCCATTTCTAAAGATTTCGCCACCAATACCAGAGGCGACCTCACCATTACCGGCGGTAGCGACATCCTCAGATACGCGCTCGTGGCCTCCTATTACGGAGAAAACGGTATAATAGACAAGGATCCCCATCAGGATTACGGAGGTCTGCACCTGAACAAATACAACGTCCGCTCAAACGTCGACATCAACGTCACCAAGACCACCATCGTAGGTATCAGCATCGGAGGTTACCTCCAGGAGATCAAAGGACTGGCCGTAGGTACGGACGATCTGTTCAACAGAGCTTTCGACACCCCTCCTTACGTCCATCCGACCCAGTATTCCGACGGAAGCAATGTCAGGGTACAGAGCCGTAACAATCCATGGGCAGAAGCCACACAGCATGGATACAGCAACTACACTTCTTCCAAGATAGAATCCCTCTTTTCTGTAGAACAGAAGCTCGATTTCGTGACCAAAGGGCTGAAAGCCAAGGCACTCTTCTCATTCGACCGTTACTCCCGCTCATGGGTGAACAGGACCAGGACCCCGACCTACTACAATCCAGCCACAGCAAGGGATGATGAAGGCAACCTCATCCTTAACGTCGGAACCGACGGACAGGAATACCTCGGATATGAAAAAGGTTCCGACTGGGGCAACAAGGCCACATATTTCGAAGCCAACATCACATACGACAGGACATTCGGCAAACATGCCATAAACGGACTCTTCCTCTACAACCAGCGCGACTACAACGACGGAAGCGAAGTGCCTTACAGGCGCATGGGTATAGCAGGACGTGCATCCTATACCTTCGACAACCGTTATGTCGCCGAGTTCAACTTCGGCTACAACGGCTCCGAAAACTTCGCCAAAGGCCACCGGTTCGGATTCTTCCCTTCAGCGGCTATCGGATGGCTGGTAACGGAGGAACCGTTCATGAAAAGCATAAAGAACACCCTCTCTCTCCTGAAGTTCCGTGCATCATGGGGACTTACAGGTAATGACCAGCTTGCCGGCCGCAGGTTCGCCTTCCAATCGACTATCGAGGAGGACGGTGACTACAGATGGGGCGTCAACAACGACTACCACAGAGCGTCACGTTTCGAAGGCGAGATAGGTGTGGCCAACCTCAGGTGGGAGACTGTAGAAAAAATCAACGCAGGATTCGAACTCGGCCTGTGGAACGCCCTCAACCTCCAGGTAGACTGGTTCAAGGAAATGAGACGCGACATCTTCATGCAGAGGAACAATATCCCTACTGCAGCCGGATTCAGAAAAACGCCGTGGGCGAACTTCGGAAAGGTAGACAACACCGGTATAGACCTCTCGCTTACTTTCAACAAGGATATAAGCAGGGATCTTTATATAGGCTTCCGCGGAACCTTCACATACGCCCATAACACCATCATCGAAATGGACGAGGCTCCGGGTGTGATCGGGACCAACCGCCAGAGGACAGGACACTCCGTGGACGAACTGTTCGGACTCAAGGCGATAGGACTTTTCACCGAAGAGGATTTCGTTGCCGGACCGGACGGGTCACTTACCCTCAGGGACGATATCCCGGCCCATACTTTCACGACGGTCCGTCCAGGTGACATCAGATACGAGGATGTAAACGGAGACGGTGTGGTAAACTCCATGGACGAAATCGCCATGGGAGGCACAGTAAACCCTGAAATCGTCTACGGTTTCGGAGGAAACATCAGGTGGAAGAACCTCGACTTCAACTTCTTCTTCCAGGGAAACGGAAGGACCCACAGGTTTATAGGAGGTCCGGTAAACAACTTCCTTCCGGGCGCGTCGCAAGGGGCCATGGGAAACATCCTCTCGAACTACAATGACCGCTGGACAGAAGAAAATCCGAGCCAGGACGTGTTCTACCCGAGGCTTTCATGGGGGCCTAACTCAAACAACAGCCAGAACTCCACATGGTGGTACAAGGACATGAGCATGCTCAGGCTCAAGGATGTCGAGATCGGCTACTCATTGCCTCACAGGTGGATGGACAAAATACGCGTTGAAAGCATACGTATCTATCTGAAGGGCTCGAATCTGGCTACATTCTCCGACTTCAAGCTGTGGGATCCTGAACTCGATACCCAGACAGGAGCGAAATATCCTATTATGAAATCCATGTCCATAGGGTTTGACATCAACTTCTAATCAACTATCAATCATTAATAGAAAAATGAAAAAAATTATCAGAAATATACTGATCCTGAGCATCGGGGCGACTGGAATGACAGGTTGCGCCGACTTCATTGACAATGCTCCGGACAATATACTGACCATGGAAGCCGTATTCGCGGAAAGAGTCCGTATGGAAGACTGGCTTTCCGGCTGCTATAACAAGATTCCGGACGCATACTGGGATCTGGCCAGGAACTGGGGACTGGACTCAATGAGCGATGACCTGAGCCCTTCGCAGAGATGGCAGCAGTGGTGGGGCGGCAGCGTACTGGGTTTCATCGTGGGAGAATGGTACACAAACTCAAGCTGGAGCGCCAATATATGGGACGGATGTCCGCAACGTATCAGGTCCGCATACCTGTTCATAGAGAATGCGCACGCCTTGCCAGACCAGAACGTTTCGGAAGAAGACATCACCAGAATGAAGAACGAATGCCGGTTCCTCATCGCATATTACTACTGGATCATGCTTGAGACATACGGAGGCATACCGTTCTTCGACGGTCTGGCAAACGTCGAGGACCCGAATCTTATGAGGGGACAGGAAACGTTCGACTCCATGGTCGACTGGATTGACAACGAACTTACAGAAGTGTCGAAACTGCTTCCGGCCAAGCAGGAAGAAACGGTAGCAGGAAGGGCTACCTCCATCATGTGCCTTGCGGTAAGGGCAAGAATGCTCCTGTTCGCAGCAAGCCCTCTGGTAAACGGCAACGACTGGTACAAGGGCTTTACCAACTATGACGGGCAGGAGAGATTCAACTCCACATACGACCCGTCTAAATGGAAGAGAGCCGCAGACGCATGCAAAGAACTCATCGAAGCTGCGGAAGCTGCCGGACACAAGCTGTATTACGAATATAACGATGACGGGAGCATAGATCCGTTCATGTCATGCTACGGATCTGTTATAGAAAAACTTCCGAACAATACGGAAGCCCTGTTTATCAGGTCTAACGGGGATATCTCCGAATTCGGCCGGCACTGCACTCCGCGCGGATGCGGAGGAAACGGCGGAATGGGCATATACCAGACCCTCGTAGACGCTTTCTTCATGAAGGATGGCACAGTCCCTATCACAGGATACAACGGTAACTACGGGAAACCTATAATCAACCCGGAGTCCGGCTACTCTGAATCAGGATTCTCTGACGAACCGGACATCAGAATGACCAAATATGACCTCTACCGGAAATGTCCGGATGCAGTAGTCAATGAGGAGAGGGACGGTAAGACCTGGAACCAGGTGGCCGCTGCAGGCACCTACAACATGTACGTAAACCGTGAGCCGCGCTTTTATCTGACAGTGATGTGGAACGAGCAGTGGTATCACCAGGAAGGCAGGAATGTCAATTTCTATTCGAACGGAAATGACGGCGGACCTACACACGATGCCCCGCAGGGCGGTTATCTGAACCGTAAGAAAGTACCTCTTGACCAGGATACCAGGAACAGTGTATTCCCATACAGGCCAGGTATCCTCTACCGGCTCGGAGAAGCCTACCTGAACTATGCGGAAGCCCTCAATGAATGCGACCCTGGAAACCCTGACATACTGAAATATCTCAACCTTATACGCGAACGGGCAGGAGTCCCTCAGTACGGTACAGGTAAAGAAGTTATCTGCGGAGAGGAATTCGACCAAATCCCGGTACCTGCAGACCAGGAGGCTATGAGAGAAGCTATCCGTCGTGAAAGAAGGGTAGAGCTGTGCTGCGAAAGCGGACTCAGGTATTTCGACCTCAGGAGGTGGAAGATGGCAGAAGAAGTGCTCAACCAGCCTACCTACGGAATGAACTTCGCCGGAACGGTGAAATCCGACGATGCAAGCGACCCTAACGCATTTTTCGTCAGAAAAGTGGAAATGGCCAACCGCCATTATGAAAAGAAATACTACTGGTTCCCTATATTCCAGACCGAAATAGACAAAGACCCTACGTTGGTGCAGTCTCCTTTCTGGGATGAATAACAAATAGGCACACCCCCGCAAACCTATGGTTTGCAATATGAAAGACAGATGCTTCCACGGCATCTGTCTTTTTGTATTGGTATTACATTGGATAAAATAAAAAATAAAGAAAAAATGATTATATTCGCGGCGGTTTTCTGAAAATACTCAAAAACGGTTTTTATAATGTCAAACAACATTGATTTGAAACGTGGACTCGATATCCCTATCACGGGTACTGCAGTCCAGAAGACCAAGAAGGCGGTAAAGCCTGATGTTGTAGCCGTAAAGCCCACTGATTTCAGGGGTCTCCTGCCGAGACTGCTGGTCAGGGAGGGTGACAAGGTTCTGGCAGGCTCCCCTATCTTGGCTGACAAGAAATCCCCTGAAATTCTGTTCGCCTCCCCGGTAAGCGGGACCGTAACGGAAATCGTCAGAGGAGAAAAAAGAAAGTTGCTTGAAGTCCGAATCAAAGCTGATGAATCTCAGGAGTATGTCGATTTCGGTTCCAGGAAAGTCGCCGGACTCAGTGCCGGAGAGATCAAGGAAGCCCTCCTGAAAAGCGGTCTGTGGCCTGCTTTCATACAGCGTCCGTACGGAATCATCGCCAATCCTGAGGTAAGGCCAAAGGCAATTTTCATTTCCGCTTTCACTACCGCCCCTCTTGCAGCCAGCACTGAATATGCATTCAGGGATGAAATGGATTACATCCAGACTGCAATCAATGCCATCTCGAAACTTACCGACGGCGGAGTGCATGTATCTCTCAACAGTTCCAACTATTCCGGTACACCTTTCCACAAGCTCGAGAATGTAGTTTTCCATGTATTCTCAGGAAAACATCCTGCAGGCAATGTAGGTGTACAGATCCATCATGTTTCCCCTATCATGAAAGGAGAAACCGTCTGGACAGTCTCCCCTCTCATGCTCGCTGCCATCGGAAAACTTTTCGCCACCGGCAAATATGACATGAGCAGGCTTGTCGCAGTCACAGGACCGGAGGCTTCCGCCCCTTGCTATGTCCAGGGAATCGCCGGAATGCAGATGGACTGCATCGCAGACTTCCGCAAAGACAAGACAGCTGAGACAAGATTCATAAGCGGAGATGTCCTTACAGGGACCAATGTCGGCGAACATGGCTTCCTCGGCTTCTACGACAACCAGGTGACCCTGATTGAAGAAGGCAACAAATACGAAATGCTCGGATGGGCAAAACCATTCAGGACCAGCCTTTTCAGTTTCTCCCACACATATTTTTCATGGCTTACGCCGAACAAAAAATATGAAATGGACACCAATCTCCACGGAGGTCCGCGTGCTTTCGTCATGTCCGATGTCTACGGCAAAGTGCTTCCTATGGACATATATCCTGTCTACCTCATCAAGGCCTGCCTTGCGGGAGACATCGACAAGATGGAGAAATTCGGCATATACGAAGTCCTGGAAGAGGATCTCGCCCTCTGCGAGTACGTGTGTCCGTCAAAGGTTGAAATCCAGTCTATCCTTTCAGACGGCATAAACCTTATGATGAAAGAAATGGCTTAAAGAGTGGAAGTTATGAGAAAATTTATCGATAAAATCAAACCGTCATTCGAAAAAGGCGGCAAATTCGGATTCCTTCATTCGACCTTCGACGCTTTCGAGTCATTCCTTTATGTGCCTAATACAGTGACTCTTAAAGGCTCACACGTAAGGGACAGTGTCGATCTGAAGAGAATAATGATAACAGTAGTGGTAGCTCTCGTACCATGCGCCCTTTTCGGTATATGGAACGTAGGCTATCAGCACAATATCGCATTCGACCTCGGCTGGGGCTTCTGGCAGATGGTATGGTACGGATTCCTCAGAGTCCTTCCTCTGTATGTAGTAGCATACGTCGTGGGTCTTGCAATCGAGTTCATATCAGCTCAGATAAGGGGTCATGAGGTAAACGAGGGATTCCTCGTTTCAGGTATGCTCATTCCTTTGATCGTACCGGTAGACGTTCCTCTCTGGATGCTCGCTATCGCCGTAGCATTTGCAGTCATCATCGGCAAAGAGGTATTCGGCGGTACCGGCATGAACATCTGGAACCCTGCACTCCTGTGCCGCGCATTCCTGTTCTTCTCATACCCGAGCAAGATGTCAGGAGACACCATCTGGACAGGAGGTGTGACAAGGTATCTGGCTGACGGGACTGCTTTCCAGAGCGGAAACGGACTTGCCGATGCATTCTCCGGAGCAACTCCTCTCGTGCATGCAGGCGCAGGCGGAGTCCAGGGACTTGCTGATGCAGGGACATCATTCATGGACCTTTTCATCGGTACTATTCCGGGAGCTGTCGGTGAAACTTCAGTTATCGCTATCCTCATCGGCGCAGTAATCCTTATCTGGACCGGAGTGGCAAGCTGGAAGATCATGCTTTCATCAGTTATCGGAGCTCTTGCTATCGGCGGTCTGTGCAATGCAATCGGCGGCACGCCGGCCATGGAGATGCCTGCATACTATCATCTGGTTCTCGGCGGATTCGCTTTCGGTACAGTGTTCATGGCAACAGATCCTGTAACTTCAGCCCAGACCGAAACAGGAAAATGGATCTACGGATTCCTGGTAGGAGCACTCACAGTGACAGTAAGGCTCTTCAACCCCGGATATGTCGAGGGAATGATGCTTGCCATCCTGCTCATGAATACATTCGCTCCGCTCATCGACCACTATGTCATCGAGGCTTCGCTGGGCAGAAGGGCTAAAAAAGTTAAAGTCGCTTAATTATATATAAGGTATGAATACAAACGGTAATACATATACAGTCATCTATTCGGCCGTTCTCGTCATTCTGGTTGCAGCGATTCTTGCTTTTGTAGCCATGATTCTCCAGCCTATGCAGAACGAGAATGTCAAGAAGGAGACTATAACAAAACTTCTCAGTGCAGCTTCAAAGGCTGACGGGAATGTGACTATCACCGACGGGACCGACGTTATGAAAATGTACGCCGAGAAAGCCAAAGAAGCTTTCTTCGTTGACGGCAACGGCAAGAAAGTCGGTGAAATGAATATCGGTAAGGAAAACCTAAATGACATACAGGTATCCACTACTTCCGACCTCAAGAAACAGAATGATCTGATGAAAAAGCTGGAAGAAGGCAATACGGATCTGCTCGGAGAGCTCCAGTTGCCGGTCTATGTCTTCGACATCAACGGCAAGACTATAACGGTCATCCCTTGCTACGGAGCAGGACTCTGGGGACCTATCTGGGGATATGTCGCACTTGACGAGGACGGAAAGACCATTGACGGAGCAGTATTCGACCACAAGGGAGAGACTCCAGGTCTGGGAGCGAAGATCGCCGATGAACCGTTCTGCGACGAATTCAAAGGCAAATCCTTCAACACCGGCAATGACATGTTCGCAGTACTCAAAGGGGACAATTCAGCCAACCCTCATGCTGTAGACGCCATCAGCGGTGCCACGATCACATCACAGGCACTCGGGCGCAGCATCAACCTGTGGGCAAAATACTATGAGCCATACCTTAAGACACTGGCTTCAGTCCAGGACGAGTCAACGGAGGCTCCTGTAATGTTCCAGTTCGCAGAATAATAAGGAGGATCAATCTATGGCAAAAATCGATTATAAAGAAGTATTGCTAAAACCGATATTCAAGGGCAACCCTGTTACGGTGCTCGTCCTGGGTATCTGTTCATCTCTGGCAGTAACCGTGCAGCTGGAAGGAGCCCTGGTTATGGGTATTTCAGTGACCATCGTGACAGGACTGTCAAGTTTCGTGGTTTCTCTCATGAGAAACTCTATTCCGAACCGTATCAGGATTATTGTGCAGCTAGTGGTAGTCGCATTGATGGTAATCCTGGTCGACCAGGTCCTGAAAGCCTATATGTACAGTACAAGCAAGGCCCTGTCGGTATATGTCGGACTTATCATCACGAACTGTATCGTGATGGGGCGTATCGAAGCATACGCTCTGGGGAACAAGCCGATTCCGTCACTCCTTGACGGACTTGCAAACGGAGCCGGATATGCACTCATTCTGGTAGTCGTAGCGTTCGTACGCGAACTTCTTGGATCAGGCACACTGTTCGGTGTAAGGATAATCCCTCAGTCATTCTATGATGCAGGATATATGGACAACGGTCTGGTAATTCTGCCTCCTATGGCACTCATCCTGCTCGGATGCATTGTCTGGATCCAGAGAAGCATCCAGAAAGACCTGCAGGAAAAATAACATCTAACTCGAATCGGACATGGAATATATAAGTTTATTCGTAAAGTCAATCTTCATTGACAACATGATATTCGCCTACTTCCTGGGCATGTGCTCATATCTGGCGGTATCGAAAAGTGTTAAGACTGCGACTGGTTTGGGTATAGCTGTTATCGGCGTGCTCCTGATTACGCTCCCTATCAACTACCTTCTGAACGAGTATGTACTGAAAGCCGGGGCGCTTGCATGGCTCGGACTTCCGGATGTCGACCTCAGTTTTCTCAGTTTCATAGTGTTCATCGCAGTGGTTGCCGCAATAACACAGATTGTGGAAATGGTAGTGGAGAAATTCACACCTACCCTGTATTCGCAGCTTGGAATCTTCCTTCCGCTCATCGCCGTGAACTGCGCCATCCTCGGTGGCTCGCTTTTCATGCAGGAAAGGGATTTCGTGAATTTCGGTGAGGCTACGGTATACGCCCTGGGATCAGGTATAGGCTGGTTCCTGGCTATCGTGACTCTGGCCGCCATCAGGGAAAAAATGGCATACTCGCACGTGCCTGACGCTCTCAAAGGACTCGGTATCACATTCATTACCGTGGGTCTGATGGCTATTGCGTTCATGACATTCATGGGTATTCAACTTTAATCTTGGAGGCAACAGAATATGAATTTAATGACTACAATAATTGCGGCTGTGATAGCGATTACCGTTGTCACGCTCTTACTGGTGGCTGTGCTTCTGTTCGTCAAGATCAAGTTGACACCGGCCGGAAAAGTCAAGATCAGCATAAATGACGGCAAGAAGGAAATCGAGGTAACTCCGGGTTCATCACTTCTTGCCACCCTTGCAGACCAGAAGATATTCCTTTCTTCTGCCTGCGGCGGAAAAGGCAGCTGCGGACAGTGCAAATGCCAGGTGCTTGAAGGAGGCGGAACTATCCTTCCTACAGAAGTAGGCTTCTTCAACAGGAAGCAGATCAACGACCACTGGAGACTCGGATGCCAGGTAAAGGTAAAGGAAAACCTGAAAATCAAGATTGCAGACTCTGCGCTCAGCGTAAAGAAATGGGAGTGCGAGGTGGTCTCCAACCACAACGTGGCTACATTCATCAAGGAATTCGTAGTAAAGCTTCCTGAAGGCGAGCATCTCCACTTCAGGTCAGGCGGATACATCCAGGTAGACGTGCCGGCCTGCACAGTGGACTACAAGAATATCGATGTGGATCCTGAATACAGGGAAGACTGGGAGAAGATGGGAGTATTCGACCTGAAAATGGTCAACCCTACCCCTACCCTCCGCGCCTACTCGATGGCCTGCTACCCTGCGGAAGGCGATATAATCAAACTTAACGTGCGTATCGCCACCCCTCCTATCGACAGGGCTACAAGGAAGTTCCTTCCTGTAAACCCGGGTATCTGCTCTTCTTATATCTACTCTCTGAAACCGGGAGACAAGGTGACCATTTCAGGTCCTTACGGAGAGTTCTTCCTGCCGGACAACCTTCCGGAAGACCAGGAGCTCATCTTCGTCGGCGGAGGTGCAGGTATGGCTCCTATGAGAAGCCACATCATGCATCTGTTCAAGACAGAGAAGACTACAAGGAAAGTGAACTTCTTCTACGGAGCGCGTAGCCTGAAAGAGGCATTCTACCTCGAAGACTACCACGAAATCGAGAAGGAATTCCCTAACTTCAAGTTCCATCTGGCTCTTGACAGACCGGATCCTGAAGCAGATGCAAAACATGTAGCCTATACGGCCGGCTTCGTCCACAACGTTCTTTACGAGACCTATCTGAAGAACCACGAAGCACCGGAAGACTGTCTGTACCTTATGTGCGGTCCTCCTATGATGTCCGCTTCGGTAGAGAATCTGCTTGACAGTCTCGGAGTTCCTAAAGAGAATCTGCTCTACGATAACTTCGGAGCATAACAATACGAAAGAAAGGGTGGCGGTTCGCCATCCTTTCTTTTTTATTATACAGGCTTTCTATTTTACTGACCTGTCACAGAACTCAAGTACATCCGCCCAGACCCTTTCTTTTCCTGTCTCATTAAGGATTTCATGCCGCATACCTGGATACAGGATTGATGAGACATGCCTGTAACCTGCCTTACGCATTTTTTCAACCGCATCATCAAAACGGTCAAGGTCAGCCATGCACGGGTCCTTATCGCCTGATATGAACAGGACCGGCAAATCAGGAGATGTGCATTTCCATCCCTTCAGGCTATATGCGTCCTGCATGAGACGGAAAAGGTTCAGGAAGCCGTCGGAAGTGAACTGGAAGGTGCATAACGGGTCATTGTCATAAGACTTGACGATTTCAGGGTCGGAACATATCCAGGAGTTGTGCGACGGCTCATGCCTGAAATTATGATTGAATGCACCGAATGCCATATTCTGGATAAGCTTAGGCCTGTGGCGTTTCCCGAATACTTTTGAATTGAGCGAAACCAGGAATTTACCGAAAACAAGTCCCGGATTATAACTCGGGCTGCCGCATACTACCAGCCCCGAAAGTTCCGTATCAAACCTTTTAACATAAGACCGTACAGCCATTGACCCCATGCTGTGACCGAATAGTATAAGAGGAAGACCGGGAAAAGTTTCTTTAGCCCAGGCGGTCACCATCTTTATATCATATACCATAGCCCTGGCCCCTCCTTCATAGAAATATCCGAGGTCTTCGGAACTCTTTACCGATTCTCCGTGCCCGCGATGGTCGTGAATGACACATGCATAACCATTTGCCGCAAGATACTCCATAAAAGGCATATACCTTTCCTTATGCTCGCACATTCCATGTACAAGCTGGACTATCGCCTTGGGCTTCAAGGAATCAGGGGCAAGGGAAAGCACACCTATTTCCAGTCCGTCAGTTGTGGAAACGAGCCTGGCCGGCCTGAATCCAGATTGAGTGTCAGATGCCATATCCTATCATATTTTTCGATAAATTACATAATTTCAAGACGAATCCTGTCATAAAGCTCTTTGGTCATGACTGAATCTTCGGTATTGAAAAAGATATGCCCGGCACCGGCAGTGACGATATGGACAAACGGGCTGTATTTCAGATTTACATACAGACGGCAGGCTCCGATTCCCTCCAGACGGAAATTCCCTTTCTGGACATACTCCATACCTATCCCGTTGGTGCGTGCCTCGATTTCGGGAAGACAGTCAAGCATCTCGACCATCCTTATTTCATCCAGAGGGATTTCAATCCCGTAATTCCCCGATATGACGATCTTTCCATCATTGACTTCTATTACGTTCGGACGGGACCACAACAGCAGCATAGCTCCGACCACAAAGAAGAACAGCGCCATGAAAATTATCGTAAAACGATAACGCCAGGCCGAGGTATTACGGTCGTATTTCCTCATGAGAAGCAGCAGGACAATACCTCCGATGACAATCGACAGCACCATGACTACAATCCCTGCATCAGCATGTCCTGAAACACTCAGGAACCAGTTGGCCGCAGCACAGATGACTCCTGTAACAACCAGGACAATGCATGCCTTTTTCCCGGCCGGTTTCAGGTCAACCTTATCCAGTTCCGTCTTTGACATGAAAATAAAAGGGGACATCAGATCCGGACGCCACAATAACAACAGTCCTGAAAGTACAATTACGCCCCCTGTCAGCAAACCGATAAAAGCTCCGTCCATATTGATATGATTACAATTTCAGTACAAAATTACAAAATCTTCCGACTCAATCTCATTTGAAATCAAATCGGAAGATTCTCTATAAATAGTCGGCTATTACAGCGCTGCAACAATCTTACGGACATTCTGCAACTTTTCCATAAACGATTTATTCCGTTTGGCTGTAAGCATATTGTATCTTGCCTGCATCTGTAAAAGTGCTTCTGCAGGAATGTCCAATGCTGCCTCGACAAGCAGTGCAAGTTCTGTATTTACCTGCCTCTTTCCGTTCAGCACCTCGTTAAGCAGAGTGTATGAGATTCCCATTTCTGCAGCCAACTGTTTCTGGGATATTTTTCTATACTCCAATTCATCTTTCAGCACTTCTCCTGGATGTGTCGGTCGGAATGGCTCAAGATTGTTTGCTATCATATTCGGGTTTACCCCTTTAATGGAAGTAATCATATCTTTCTCATTTATAATGGTTTGACAATTCAGTTATATTGCATATTGTTGCTACGCTCTGTCCATCCACAATATATTCTTCAAATTCTATCCTGTATTGGTCATTGACCCTCACAGAGGAGAATCCCTTTTTATCTCCTTTTAATTTCTCGTAATTCAATGAGTTTATCCTCATTAAAGACAATGTGTCCGGTAAACTCATCATAATATCTATCACTCTGACATATTTGTTGATTATCTGTGGCTGGTATCTATGTTTCTTGTCATTTGATTTTCCGGTGACATACAGTTCTTTCAGATAATCCTTGTCAAAAAGTATCTCCATTTTCTAATTGTTTCTGCAAAAATAATCATTTTATCAAAATTCACAAAAAAGTGAATATATTTTGATTGCTGCTCCACCTTATCTGGAATCCTTCATGCCTATTATATATAGCCTAATCCCGTTTCTTTTTGTCTCGCGTCTCGAAGTCCGGCAGATAAAGAATCACTATGTCCTTGTTCGTATTAGCATGATAAAATTGCTAACATATTCACGCCAGCAGATACTGGGTTAAACATAAAGTAATATCTTTGTAAATCAATAAATTGACCTGTCTTAATCAGCCTTCCGGAACATTACATCGGACGAAGTTCAACAGTCATTCCCATGGCAGCAGCTATTTTATAAAGTGTTGAAACTGTGGGAATTGTCAATCCTCGCTCTACTCTGGAGATATAACCTTTATCTGCCCCTATGCGCTGTGCAAGTTCCGCCTGCGTAAGTCCTGCATTTTTTCTGGCTTCAAGCAGAATCTGCGCATTATATTCCTCCCATGCATGGTTTATCGCTGCTTCCCTCTGCGGTGTACCTTGTGCTCCGAACTCACTCTCAAGTTCTGCGCTTACATCGTAAATGTCATTTGTTTTCATAATACTCATTCTTCAGTTTCAAACAGCAACAATGCTCTCAATATCTTCTTCCTCTCCTGTTCCGACAATTTTGCCATGAACTCTGCATAGTACCCCTTGTAAGCGATTATCTTTTTCATGAGACAAATATACAACTTCTGACATACAATTTCCTCTCATCCTCCAGCCTACGCCATAATTTCCCTATTTTTCATTTTATATACCCCTCACGGAATTGTGTCGTAGATAAATGAAAAATCCTATCGGGTCAGGATAGGATTTTCAAAATAATGTTTATTCGGCAAAGATAGCTACCAGAACAAAAATCACTATAAAGATTATTATTATCCACTTGATAATCTTTCCAATAAATAGATAAGCAGCCACCACCGCCTTGTCCCGTTGATTCCTGCCCTGAATATGAAGGTTGCTTGCTTTTTTGCTTACTTGCCAGATATTCTTGATAACATTTTTCGGAGCAATACCAATTATGGACGCCCCTAGTATATTCGCGTCCACACCAATTACATTTAGCCATACTTAAATTAATTATTATATTTTCTTCCAACATGAATTTTCAGAGAAATTGCCTCTGATATTAAGAGAATAACTTTTCGCATCAATCCGCTCGATTATATTCTTATCAACAAACGGATTGATAGCCCTGCTTACCCGACTGTGAAAAGAATTTGTAGGTTCTGCATCATTGTGAAAGTCAAAATAGTCATCTGA
>JADILV010000043.1 GCA_017695115.1 Candidatus Cryptobacteroides avicola
TATGTCATGATGAGGCATAGGTCGGAGTTATTTTTGCGGCAAATGAGTGTATTGTAGATTAAAAATAACCGTTATGATATATCTGAGCCGTTTTGACTTCCCGAGTGACGCCGATGAAAGTGATTTCTTTAAAGAAAAGACACCGACATATTATGATTCAATCTACCCGTTCAAGTTCCTGAGCGGTAAGTTTGCGAATCTGGACAAGCCGTATTCCATGCTTTTCGATGACATTACAATCCTGGCGGGAAGCAACGGTTCCGGAAAGTCTACGGTCCTGAATATTATTGCAGAAAAACTCAAGTTGACACGAGTCTCATTGTTCAATTATACAGAACTGTATGAACCTTATCTTCACTTGACGAAGAGCGAGATCCTTATAGATGACCGTGAGGTCATGCGTTCGGTCATGAAAGTGTCACGCATTATAACCAGCGATGATGTTTTCAACCACATTCTTAAAGTACGAAAGAAGAACGATGACATTGATTTTAAAAGAGACGTGATAAGGGAGAAACGATGTGCGTATAGAAAAAATCCATCATTGAGACCACGTGAGATAGATTTGGATAGCCCGGAATCCTTGCAGGCATACAGGGACTATTCGGACATGATGGCAAACACCCTGTCGGATTATGTAAGGAGCCGCAACATTCTTAATGAGAGAAACTACTCGAATGGCGAGAACGGGTACAGGTATTTTATCAACGCCATACGGCCAGGAGGACTATATCTTCTGGATGAGCCTGAAAACTCTCTTTCGGCGGGTCTTCAGGTTGAACTGTCCCAGTATATCAGAGGAATGGCCCGGTTTTATGACTGCCAGTTCATTATCTCATCCCACTCGCCCTTTTTGTTATCCATTGCATCTGCAAAAATTTATGATATGGATGCTTCGCCGGTTTCAGCCGTTAAATGGCAGGATATTCCGAATGTCAGGATATATTATGATTTCTTCAAACAACATGCGGAAGAATTTATGATATGACGGTATTGCGGGTCATAGAGAAATCACCGGATGGAAACAGGTGGCGTTTCGTAACAGCGGTCACAGAGACGATGATAAAGACTGTGGATATGAGCGGTTATGTATTCTGTTACCGAAGGGAAGACGGCGCATTGAAAATGTCTCCATGGTCTTGTAATGTCGTTGACGGTTATGTCCTTCAGCAGCTTGCTAAAATCGAGACATTCTGTATTCGGAACGGTACTTACAATACAGCCGGCACTGTATTCAGCAGGCCTATATGGAATGGCGGACTGCGGCCGTATCTGAAATCCGACAATACGGTTAATCCTCAATGGTTGCGCAAAGATACCGGGGCTTCAGTCTTGATTACAGGCATCAAGGGAATTACAATCAGGAAAATGGTTTAACAATTATAAATGTCGTGACTATGGTAAAAGACTTGTTCCGTAGATACATCTGGCTCGTGGATACAGTTTTCAGAGCCGGCAGGCTGACTTTCGAGGAGATAAACGGGAGGTGGAAGCGCACGGAAATGAGCGGAGGTGAAGATTTGCCACAGAAGACATTCCACAACCACAGGCAGGCGATAGCTGATATTTTCGGCATTGATATAGAGTGCAGCAAAAGAGGCGGATACTATTACTATATCAGCAATGCCGATGATATTGAGGAAGGTGGTGTCAGGGCATGGCTTCTCAATACCTTCGCTGTCAATAATCTCATAAATGAAAGCCATCATCTGAAACATCGTATTCTTTTCGAGGAGATTCCTTCGGGGCAGAAGTTCCTGGCGCCGGTCATCGAGGCGATGAAAGAGGGTGTGCGCATTGAGGTGACTTACAGAAGTTTTGGACGGGAGTCCGCTTTTACGGTGAAGGTTGAGCCGTATTGCGTGAAAGTATTCCGGCAGAGATGGTATGTACTGGCTCATATTCCGGGTGCTGACGAGCTGCGTATCTATTCCCTTGACAGGGTTGAGGACCTGTCCCTTACGGAAGACAAATTCGCTTTGCCGGAGAATTTTGATGCGGAGTCGTATTTCCGCGACAGTTTCGGGATAATTGTCTACGCCGGCTCTCCGGCAGAAATTGTGAGGCTTAGGGTGTACGGCGGAAAAAGAGACTATTTCAGGACATTGCCGCTGCACCGCTCTCAGAAGGAAGTGGAAATTTGCGCGGAATATTCCATATTCGAGTATTTCGTATCCCCGACCTTTGATTTCCAGCAGGAGATCCTGTCGCATGGAGACGAGGTGGAGGTGCTTTCACCGGAGCATTTCCGTGAGGAAGTCGGGGCTGTTGTCAGAACAATGGCGGACTATTACTGAGCAATTATCGGCAGTTCATCGTAAAATCTGCAGATACCGGACTTTCTTTCGAAAAAAATTTGCATGGCGAATAAAGAATTATGCCTATATTCGCTACCAGGTCTGCAAAGTGTGATGCGGGTATAGAATATAAAGCGATACAATATGATCACATATCTTAAAATAGATGGGTTCAAATCATTCCAAAACTTTGAAATGGATTTTACCCCCCTTACTGTTGTCGCAGGATCCAATGCTGCTGGAAAAAGTAACTTATTCGATGCATTGAAATTGTTATCAGCATTGGCGGATACTGATAAGGTGCAACGTGCGTTTAGAGAACAGCGTGGGGAGTTGTTGGAACTTTTTACGAAGTATGATGATCACTCATACGCGGATGAAATGAGTTTCGCAGTGGAGATGCTGTTGAATCCTATGATAACGGATACATGGGGGGCAGTAGAGAAACTCCGCTATACAAGACTGCGTTACGAATTGAAGTTGCGTCGATTTACCAATAGTATCGGGATGGAAGATGTCGAAGTAATTTATGAAAGTCTGGATACAATTAAACATAAGACTGATAAATGGGTCAAAATAATTCCTTCTCAGAATTCTGAAACGTGGCGTCCGAAGGTGGTGGAAGGAAGACGCCAGATACCGTACATTTACACAGGAGAATACAATGGAAAGCCGACTATAATAGTTCCACAGGATGGTTCTCAGGGGAAAAAACGGTACTTTCCATTGAATAATACTACTAGAACTGTGTTAAGTAGTTTTGATTCAGTGGATTTTAAGCATATATTGGCTGTGCGGGAGGAAATGCGAAGTTGGAAATTTTTACAGTTAAATCCTGAGGATTTAAGATTGCCTACGAGTAAGACAAGTGGGGAGGATACGATCAGTGCTTCTGGAAAGAATTTGGCAGCAGCATTGTATAGAATAAAGCAGGAGGATAAATATAACTTAGTAGAGATTTCCCGCAGGCTGCATTCATTTTTGCCAAATTTTGTAAAGGTGGATGTAGTGGATGATGTTGAGAATAAACGTTATGTGATAATGTTGTATGATGTTGACGGGAAGGAGTATACATCAAGAGTCCTTTCAGAAGGAACATTGCGGATACTTGCCCTTTGTATATTGTGCCAGGATACCAGACATACGGGTCTATTGTGTTTTGAAGAGCCTGAAAATGGCGTGCATCCTTTTAGAATCAAGACTATGGCTGCGCTATTGAGAGATCTGTCTACGGATTTTTCTGATCCGGAGATGCCATTGCGGCAGATCATTGTCAATACGCATTCTATAGTGTTCGTCAAAGAAATGAGGGAATGGTTGACATCTCCGTATATAACGATTTGTTTTGCTCAGATGGTGAATAGAATCGTGTCAATTAACGGAGTAAAAAAGAAGTTGCTGGTATCTAAAATTACCCCGGTACCTAAAGAAGAGGAGTTGCAAATGAGGATTCCGTTCACGGAGCAAGAGAAAAAAATTACGCTGAAAATGATTGAGGATTATTTGCAGGTAAAGGATAATGAATCATTCAATGAGAGAGAGTAGGTATGATTAGGCAGATGTTTGTAGGATTAGCCACGGAAGGCTGTACGGATATACGTTTTTTGTATAGTATAGTAAAAAGAACCTTTAATGAAATAGCATTGCAGGAATCGCAATATGACATTGATATTTATGTGTATAAATTGGATACATCCAAGGTGGGATTGTCTTTTACGGATTACGTCGTTCAAGCATCAAGAGACGGCGTGAGGAATTTTGGAATGATGGCATTGGCAATTCATACGGATGCGGATGACAATACATATGAAGAACGGATGGGGAATAAGATAATACCGGCGCAAAAGGAATTAGATGGTTTAAAAGAAGATATATGTAGGGTGCTGACACCAGTCATACCCGTTAGGATGACAGAAGCGTGGATGTTGGCTGATAAGCAGCTGTTGAAAGATGAGATAGGTACAACTAAATCCGATGATGAGTTAGGTATAAATCATGACCCTGAATCGATGTCTGATCCAAAGCAAGTTGTAAAAGAGGCTATAAGGATTGCAGAATCAGGAACTTCTAAACGTCGTCATAAATTGCATATATCCGAGTTATATTCCATCATAGGGGATAAGTTACGGATATCTGAATTGATGAAATTAAAGTCATATCGCTCTTTTCAAGAAGCAGTGCGGGATACGTATAGAAAATATAATTACATATTATAAAGTACTCCTTTAGTACACCTTGATAAAATGAAAAAGCCACTTAATCAAGCGATTAGGTGGCTTTCTGTGTACCCGGAGCCGGGGTCGAACCGGCACATCCTTTCGGACATTGGTGTTTGAGACCAACGCGTCTACCGATTCCGCCATCCGGGCATGATACGGGATGCTTGTGCACAGGTATCAGGCTGCAAAGGTAGAAAAAAATGTTACATTTGCAATGTGTATTGCTTAAAAC
>JADILV010000044.1 GCA_017695115.1 Candidatus Cryptobacteroides avicola
CACCTATTGGCAAAGAAGGCCGGCATACACGCAGCAGAGACAAAAGTAATCTTCACAAACGACAGATACCATACATTGCTTTCCCGACGATTTGACAGAAAGGGAGACGGTAAGCGCATACACTTTACTTCAGCTATGACTCTTTTGGGCTTGAATGATGGTGACAATGCCAATACCGGCCATGGCTATCTGGATATTGTTGATTTCATACTTCAGAATTGTACCAACGTGGAAGATAATCTGCAAGAACTGTATCGCAGAGTTGCATTCAATATCTGCATTGGTAATACGGATGACCACTTTCGTAATCATGGTTTCCTTCTGACATCCAAGGGATGGACTTTGGCTCCGGCTTACGATATGAATCCAACGCTGAATGAGTATCAAAGTCTGTTAATCAACAGCTATACTAATAAATCGGATTTGAATGAATTGTTAAATTCGTGTGAGGAATATATGCTACAGAAGCATATTGCTCAGCAAATCATTAGTGAAGTACTGAATACCGTCAAGGAATGGAGAGCATTAGCCACAAAATTTGGAATTGCGAAAAGCGAGCAGGAACGTTTTTCTTCTGTCTTTAATAGGCAAAACTTGTCGATATAAATCACAAGAAAATACAAGAACTGCAAAATAGTATGTGTCATTCCCTGAAAAAAGTTGACTCGCAAAATCAAAAAACAAATGCGAATCAAACATTCACTCAAACGGGAGCTTTATTATGAGAAAGCGATGGATCTATACTTCAAGGGAGGCATGTGCGGGACCCATATCTGCAAGATTCTGCCCATTTCCCGAGCCATTCTATATAAATGGATTGCTATCTTTGCGGAGGAGAACCCGCAAATGTCATCGATGAAACGAGTAAAAGAAGTCAAGAAAGCCCTCTCGCCCTCACCGGCTGTTCAAGGAGATGAACAGCCGCAGACCATACAGGCACTTCAGGACGAGCTGAAGCGACTGCGGGAGCAGCTCAGGGAGGCCGAGATCAAGGCGGAAGCATACGATGAACTCATAAATGTCGCAGAGGCCAAGTTCAATATCCCGATAAGAAAAAAAGCTGGCGCCAAGCGGTAGAGAACCTGCATGCGAAGGATCCCGAACGGTATGGGGTTCAGTTCCTTTGCAGGCTGTTTGGCGTATCGAAGCAGGCATATTACAAACATGACGAGTCGAAGGTCCTGGCCCGGGCGGCCCGGGAAGCCTTCGCACTGGAATACATCAGGGGCATCCGTTCGAAGGATCCGGGAATCGGAGGCACCAAGCTCTGGCACATGTACCGGCGCGATTTTCAGAAGAACAACCCGGTCGGGCGCGACTGGTTCGCAGATATTATCAACAGGCATAACCTGAAGGTGCGGCAGAAGGTACGCAAGCCCCGCACGACGGACTCCTCACACGGGCTTCCCACATATCCCAATCTCATCAGGGACTTTATTCCCTCCGGCTCCGACCAGCTGTGGGCCAGTGACATTACGTATATCATTGTCTGGCCGGATGAGATCCATTATACGTTCTGCTACCTGTCGCTCATCATGGATGCCTATACAGAAGAGATTGTCGGCTGGAGTGTCGGCCCCACGCTCGAGGCCAAATACCCGGTGGAGGCCCTTAAAATGGCTTTGAGACGGATTGACGGAAAGTCTGACATCCATCTTATCCACCACTCCGACCGTGGCTGCCAGTACGCCAGTTCGGACTATGTCAGCATTCTGAATGACAGGCATATCCGCATCAGCATGACCGAATCCGGAGACCCCAAAGACAACGCCCAGGCGGAGCGAGTCAACAATACAGTGAAAAACGAACTCCTTAAAGACATGCACTTTGCAAGCATCAGAGAAGTCGTCTCGGCCGTAGCCCGTGCAGTTGACTTCTACAACAACGAACGTCCTCATATGAGCATCGACATGATGACCCCGTCCATGGCAGCCCGTTGTGATGGGGAAATCCCGAAGCGGTGGATCAGTTACCGTGAGAGGGCAATCCGGAAAAAGCAGGCGCAGGTGTTGGAAATCCCTGAAAATAGTTTACCTTTGTCCGCCATTCAGGGGGCGGTCAACCCATGTCGGGATAAAGCCTGGGGAGACAACCAAAAACAGGGATAAGCGCGAAAGTCAACATTTATCAGTAATAACATTAACCAGAGTCAACTTATATCGGGGATAGACTCATTATCGAGTCAACCTAAATCCGGAAATGACAATCGCGATATTTTTGTCCGTTTTGATTTTACAAAAGTAGACATTCTCAGCAGATTTACGTCATTTTCGTTTTCAAAAGTTTACACATTCCCTAAATCGCTTTCAGACAGCACGGTGGCACGCCTTTTCCGGACGAATTTAGGTTCAGTCGTCAATTCTCTTTTTTCGAACGTTCCCTTGCATTTTATTTCTCCTTTGTTATATCGTTTCCTGTAGTTCTCAGGGGTGTCGTATCCGATGGCAAAGCAAGGTCGCTGTTCATTGTAGAACCGGACATACCTTTCCATCACTTCCCGGAAGTCACGCTTCTCCCTGCATCCTTCTATTCCGAAGTCCACTGTCAATTCTTCCTTTATCCAGCCGTTCAGAGCCTCATTCACGGGGTTGTCTGTGGGCTTTCCAGCCCTTGACATTGAACGGACTATGTTCGTATCCCGAATCAGTTCATTATACGCCATGGAGGCATATACGGTTCCCTGATCCGTATGCAATATGACCGGTGCCGATGTCCCCTTCAACAGGCATACGATGTCATTCAGACCATCTGTATATTGCTCTCTGGCACCACGCCTTTCCGCTACCTTATATGTCAGTATCTCCTTTGTGAAGACATCGAAGTAAAAGGTCACCTCTATATACATGTAGCAGATCTTGAATGCCGTCATGTCCGACACGATCACCTGACGGGGACGGTCGACTGTCTCCCATGTCGAGTATATCAGATTGGGATACCGGTCCCTGACCTTGCGCGGCTTACAGTGTATCTGATGCCTGGTCTCTGACTTGATGCCGAGGAATCTGAAGCATTTGTAGGCATAGTTCTCGCTTATGTCTATATGCTCGTTGATTCTGATATATGCAGCCGTCCATCTGTAGCCATGCGTGCGGTGTTTTTCATGGATTGTCCTTACCAGCTCTATCATCTTTTCACGGTTGATGTCGCGCTTGGACGGAGGTCGTTTTTTCCACTTGTAATACCCGGCACGGCTTACTCCCATAATGCTGCATATATCCCGGATGGCATAGTCCCGGGACAGCAGGTCCACTATTTCGAACTCTTCTCCCTTAAACGAACATACTCCCGTTCCCCAGCTTCGTTCATCTGAACGGCATAACTTTTTTTTAGCCGTTCGTTCTCTATGCGAAGCCTGAGGATTTCCCGCTTGTAGGCTTCCTCCGTGCGGTCTATGCCTTCCGGCAATACTTCCCTGATTTCGGAATCTGCCCGAGCCAGCCCTTCCAGACCGCCTTCTTCATACTGTCTGAGCCATTTGCGGAATGCCGCATCCGATACGTTGTTAAGAGTGCAGAAGTCACTCAACTTGATCCGTCCGTTCAACTTGAACTGGCGAATCAGGAACTCTTTTTCAAGAGGATTCAAGTGTGCCATAAAAGTTTCTCCTTTCCGGTAGACGCGATTGGCGCTGGCTTCGGGCCGCCGGAAGTCGCCCCCGTCGTTCGGGGCTTCGCCCCTCTCTCCGGAGGCGACTTCCATTCTGCACCAAAGTTACAACTTTCAATCTTTTTCTACCTTCCCGTGTCTACTTTTTCGGCAGCAGCACGGTCGGGATGACAAGGGAAGGGTATTTGTTTTTGCGGATAGCAGAGAGAAATGCAAACGTTTTCAAAAATTGCAAACGTTCCCAGACAAAACGGAGAGGCAATATTTGCCGAATATGTTTGATTCGGGAAAATGTTTTCATAGATTTGTATAGAGCCAATGCGGCTTACACGTAATTGATAATACGTTATTAAACAGGAATAATGGCAGGCCTCTGCCGGATTTTTTGATGAAACACTCTTCATTTACAGCACTTTCGCATTCAATTCCGATGCTTCCTGCCCCTGCTTTTAACAGTGGGGGGGGGGTACACATACAGACCTCATCAGATAATCTTGTAGTTTCGTCCGGCACTCCCGCATATTCCATAAGTATCAGATCCGGATGCCCTTCCGGGCAATGTCTGCAAAGACAATATTCATTACGGGCGGTCAAAAGTCCGGAATGGGCTGTGTCTGCCCCGGCCAAACAAGGCCGGGACCGTGTCTTCATGCCCTCTTTTATGCGAAAACAAACTGAACTGACAATCCAGATATTATGAAAGCACTGAAACTATTGGACGCAAGTCCGGCAATATGCCGGGCGGTATCGTCAGAGGACTACTGCAGTCCTGAAATGAAAATGACCGAAGTGTCATGCGAGAAAGGATTCTGCGAGAGCGGGATCAGCACTCAGTCGGACCATGCTGGATTCGACATTACGAATAATTATGGAAACGAATTCTGGGAGGACTAAGACTATGAAGACTGTTTACAGAGTGTTGGCAGCGGCAGCGATAGCGGCCGTGTCAGCTGGCTGTGCCAAGGAAGAAATTGAAGGCCAGTCCCAGATGCCGCAGGCGAAGGTGGAGATGGCCTTCACGAGCGAGGCGGCATCGACCAGGACCCAATTGGTGGACGGCAGCAAAGTGATATGGACAGAAGGGGATGCCATAGGAATCTTCGGCGGAGCTGAAGCTGTGGAAAGATTTGCATTGCAGGAAATAGATGTTGA
>JADILV010000045.1 GCA_017695115.1 Candidatus Cryptobacteroides avicola
TATCATAGGCTTTCGCGCGGAGCTTTTCCAGCTCAGCTTCTTTCTGAGCCTGTTTCAGTTGAGCCTTCAGTTCTCTGATCTGGTCGTCCTTGCTCTTTGCTGACATATCCTCTTCATTTGGTTCCTGCAAAGATAGTGAACCGGATTGACTTACATACTTTCCTATCCAGGTATAAATGCTGTTTACGCTGGACAGGCTATACTCTTTACGGACTTCTTCAGGGGTTGTCTTTCCTCCCAGAATGTCTGCAACGAGCGACATGCGGCGCTCGTCGTCCAAAGGCGGAAGCTCTACTTTTCGCATCTGCCAATAATGATGTCCTGTTACCGGGTCTTTGACCTTCTCGTGACGATACTCTCTTCTTGTCATTGATACTTTTCTTTGTGCCAAAAAGTGTCAACTTTTTTCAGGGAAAGACACAATGACCAGGTGATCAATGTCTGCGAGATGAAATACTCCCTGTCTGAGTTCACTATTGATGCTGAATACGAACGCGAGCTGCGTAACAAAAAGAGTGCATTTATCGAGACTACAAAAACACGCAAGGCGGTACATCTTACAATGGTAACAACCTACGGAGTCCGTCAGAACTCGCATTCAGGAGTTGTACAAAGCGAGATAACATTGGAGGATTTGTTTGGGTAAGCTATAGCAGATGAAGAAACAAAACAAGTACTGTCAGATGATGACGAATTAGCCAAATTCTATGAGTATATAAAGGAGTATGAAAGAGGATTCAGCAGTATTAATGAAAATGAGTATAAATAATACGGGAATAAAGAAAAGTTGATGATTTCATAGAAAAGTGTAGTCTCAATTCTGATGGAAAAGTGTTTAAAGGGAATTTGATTCGTTGAGAAAAGTGTGAGATAATAGGTATTATTCGCTTGAAAAAATGTATCAAAAGTTGGTTTATTCGCCAGAAAAAGTGTAATTTTGTCATTGGAAAATAATGTCGTGCCATGCTTAAAAGGAAAATAGAAACATATTTAGCCGACTGGAAACAGTCTGAGGACAGAAAGCCGCTGGTGATAAAAGGTATACGCCAATGTGGAAAGACATATATTGTCCAGAAATTCGCAAGGGAGAATTATGATAGCGTGGTCTATATGAATTTCATTCTTGAACCAGACAAAAAGTCTGCCTTTACTGGCAATATAGATGTTGACACCATTATTCTCAATCTCTCGGCTTTGATTAAGGGCAGTCGTTTCATCGAAGGGAAAACCTGCATTATCCTTGATGAGATTCAAGAATGTAAGGAAGCAAGGACTGCCTTGAAGTCATTCCATGTAGACGGGCGTTTCGATGTCATTGCCACAGGTTCTCTTTTGGGAGTGAAAGGTTACGGTCAAAGCAAGAAAAAGAAAGAAGATATAGGACAAGATTCAATTCCTGTCGGACACGAAACCGTGATAGACATGTACCCGTTGGATTTTGAAGAGTTTCTATGGGCAAACGGTATCAGTCCGGCGGTTATTGATTCTGTAAAATCATGCTTTGAGAACGAGACGGTTGTTCCCGAGGGGGTTCATAAGGCCATGATGGAGTTGCTGTACAGATATGTCATTGTTGGAGGTTTGCCGGAAGTGGTGAATTGTTTCCTTGAGACCAAGAATATCGAACTAATATATAAGTTACAGCGAAATCTTATTGCCGAATATGAAGAGGATATGGTCAAATATGCAGATGATGCAGACAAACCCAATATCCGTGAATGTTTTGAATCTATTCCGAAGCAATTGGCTAAAGAGAACAAGAAATTCCAGTATTCAGTTGTAAAAAAGGGAGGAAGGTCTTCTCAATACATCGGTAGTATTCAATGGCTGGAGGATGTCGGGATCGTTCGTAGATGCTATAACATACAGACCACGGAACTGCCGTTAGAGGGAAATTCCATCAAAGACTGTTTCAAAGTGTACACTACTGATATAGGTCTTCTTGTGGCAATGCTCGACTATGGTACTCAGGCGGATATTTTAAAGGGTAATCTTCTTGGATACAAGGGCGCTGTCTTTGAGAATCTGATGGCGGATTTTCTATGTAAATCCGGTCAAAAACTATACTATCTCCATAAGGACAGCGGTCTTGAATTGGACTTTCTGGTAAGATTCAAAGGGGAATGTGTTATACTTGAAATCAAGTCAAAAACCAGTAAGTCAAAAAGCATGACTACAGTTCTTAAAAACAAGGACGTCTATCATGTTAAAAATGCAATCAAGCTGGGACAATATAATGTAGGACGCAAGGGAGATATACTTACTATTCCGCTATACATGGGATTTCTTGTTAACGACAAACTTGCTGACGTTATCATTCCTGACGTTGATGTGAGTTTATTGAACGTAAATAAGAACACGGGGACGAAGCAAAACTAAAGGACTTTATTTATTTGTGGACGTCAGGCTATAGATTTAACAAAAACTTTTTTGACTGAAGCGCTGGATGGTAATACCACCATATCTGATGCGAGGAAGGAAAGGATATTGAGATTTTTAGATATCAAGGCTGATATATTTAGCATCTTCTTCCCTCTAAAAGGATCAATGGGTAATCCGGGAAATAATAGGAGTACCGCGAATCTTATATGGTAACGGCCTGTGGAGTTACCTTATCCCTATGAATTTGTGGGTCTGGAGGGAAAGTCTCCAGTGGGGGTGTTCCTTGCAGAATTCGATGGCTTCGGAGAGTAGACGGCGGTTTTCTTCCGGGTCACCGGTATCGCATGGCTGGAGGAAGTGGTGGCGTGCGGCGATGCCCGAATAGATGGACATGTCCTGACGATGGTAGATGACTTTGATTTCGTCGCATTCCCGCAGGCTCAGTTCCGCTCCTGTCTGGACATCGAATTTCGGGGATAGTGTCACCCAGTCGGCATTGCCAGGCAGGGGATGGGTACCGTTGGTCTCTATGGCTACGAATTTTCCGAGACTGTGCAGCGATATGATGAATTCCCTGTCTATGAAAAGGGAAGGCTCGCCTCCGGTCAGGACCACGTGCTGAGAAGGGTATTTCTCTACCTCCTCGAGGATTTCAGGCTCTGTAAGAAGCTGTCCGTCAGAATGGTCCGTGTCGCAGTAGGGACAGTGCAGATTGCACCCGGAGAACCGGATGAATATGGCAGGTGTTCCCGTGTAGTAGCCTTCTCCCTGAAGGGAATAGAAGATTTCATTGATCTTGTAGGTTTTCATAGCGCTGCGTTTTCAAAACCGTCCTTTACATATACAGCAATATTCCCTTCGGATTCCTGGAACACCACTTTATAGCATTCCGGTATCTGGTCGCATATCCATTTTGCAAGGTTCTCTGCAGTGGGATTGAGGGATATGAGTTCGTTTGCATAGCCGTGGTCCAGCTGTGAGGTCACGGTTTCTTTTATATGCTTGAAATCCACTACCATACCGTTGGAATTGAGCTGCCCGGAGCAGCAGAATACCGTGACGATGGCGTTGTGCCCGTGAAGTTTCGTGCACTTGCTCTCATAGTCGAGGGTAAGTTTGTGTGCGAAAGCTATTTCTATGCGTTTGGATACGTAGTACATGCAGTCCGATTGAATTTCAGCTTGCAAACATATAAATTTTTTGCAGACCGACAATGACCGGAGCAAAAGAAGATATAGAAATTATTCTTAAATTTGCACGATATTTTGCCCGACAAGGGTTGGATAATTGTAAATTGTTGAAGATTAATATATTAGGATAGATTTTATGGAACTTCCTGCTAAGTACAGTCCTGCCGAGACGGAGGACAAATGGTATGCCTGGTGGCTGAAAAACAAGTTTTTCCATTCGGAACCGGATGAAAGAGAACCCTACACGATAGTGATTCCGCCGCCAAACGTGACAGGAATCCTGCACATGGGGCATGTGCTGAACAACACTCTGAATGATGTACTTGTGCGCAAGGCCAGGATGGACGGGAAGAATGCCTGCTGGGTGCCGGGAACCGACCATGCTTCCATCGCGACGGAAAGCAAGGTGGTGGCGAAGCTCAAGGCGGAAGGCATCAACAAAGAGGACATCACACGCGAGGAATTCCTCAGACATGCGTGGGAGTGGAAAGAGAAGCACGGAGGGATCATCCTCAGCCAGCTTCGCAAGTTGGGTGCCTCATGCGACTGGGACAGGACGAAATTCACCATGGACCCTGACCTGAGCGAGGCGGTCATCAACACATTCGTGTATTTCTACAAAAAAGGCTATATCTACAGAGGTATCCGCATGGTGAACTGGGATCCTGTCGGGCTTACTGCCGTAAGTGACGAGGAAGTGATCCACAGGGACACCGTCAGCAAGTTCTATCATCTGAGATATTTCATTTCCGACGGGAACGGTAACCCTACGGACAAATATATCATCATCGCGACTACGCGCCCCGAAACCATCATGGCGGATTCCGCGGTATGTATCAATCCTGAGGATGAAAGATATCATTGGCTGAAAGGCAAGAAGATACTCATTCCTTTGATAAATAAGGAGATACCTATCATCGAAGACAGCTATGTGGAGATGGGCTTCGGTACAGGCTGTCTGAAAGTGACCCCGGCCCATGATGTGAACGACTATGAAATCGGCCTCAGACACAACCTTCCTGTCCTGGACATCATCGATGACCACGGACGTCTGAACGAGAAGGCGCAGATACTGGTGGGAGAGGACCGCTTTGAAGCAAGGAAGAAGATAGAAGTCATGCTGCAGGAGGCCGGAAACCTTGAAAAAGTAGAGGATTACACATCTCCGGTAGGCTATTCCGAGAGGACGAATGCAGTCATCGAGCCGAGGCTTTCGATGCAGTGGTTCCTGAAGATGGAAGACCTTGCCAAGGAGGCTCTGGAGTCGGTGGAAAGCGGAAAAGTCAAACTCATTCCGGACAAATACAGGAACACATACCGTCACTGGATGGAGAATGTCCGTGACTGGTGTATCTCCCGCCAGTTGTGGTGGGGCCAGCGCATCCCGGCCTATTATCTGCCTGACGGACGTTTTGTAGTGGAAGCTACTGCAGAAGAAGCCCTTAAAGCGGCGCAGGCGCTCGATCCAAAGGTTACTGCTGCAGACCTGAAGCAGGATGAGGATGTGCTTGATACATGGTTCTCGTCATGGCTATGGCCGATTTCCGTGTTCGATACACACAAGGCGGGGCATCCAGAAGCGCAGCCTAACAAGGATCTTGCATACTACTATCCTACTAATGACCTGGTTACAGGTCCGGATATCCTGTTCTTCTGGGTGGCGAGGATGATCATGGCAGGAGACGAGTTCATGCATGACGTACCTTTCCGCAATGTCTATCTGACCGGTATCGTACGCGACAAGCTCGGCCGCAAGATGTCCAAGACTCTGGGGAACTCTCCTGACCCTCTGGACCTTATAGCAAAATACGGTGCGGACGGAGTCCGTCTGGGCATGATGCTCTGCACCTCTGCGGGCAACGATATCCTCTTTGACGAGTCGCAGGTGGAGCAGGGCAGGAACTTCTGCAACAAGGTATGGAACGCGTTCCGTCTTATGAAAGGCTGGAGCGTAGACGGGAAGGCCGCGCAGCCTGAGGCGGCTGCAGTAGCCGTCAGATGGTTTGAAAACAAACTGGACATGACCATAGAGACAGTGGAGGACCACTACTCCAAGTTCAGGATTTCAGATGCCATCATGACCATATACAAGCTTTTCTGGGATGATTTCTGCGCATGGTATCTCGAAGCTGTCAAGCCGGCTTACGGTGCAGGAATAGATGCCGCGACTTTCAAGGCTACAGAAAAGTTCTTCGATGCGCTCCTGAAGATGATACATCCTTTCATGCCGTTCATCACTGAGGAGCTTTGGCAGAATATGGAGCCGAGGAAAGAAGGGGAGACCATCATGCTGCAGAGGACGCCTTCGGCAGGAGCCTATGACAAGACCGTCATCGCGGATTTCGATATGGCTTGCGAGGCCGTGGTCGCCGTCCGCAGCATCCGCCAGCAGAAAGGTCTGTCGCAGAAAGATGCCCTTACACTTCTGGTCAAGGGCGGTTTCCCTATGGATACGCTTCCTGTGGTACAGAAACTTGCGAACATTTCATCGGTTTCTGCAGTACAGTCTTTCGACGGAGTGTCAGGCGTGTCATTCATGGTAAGGACAGTGGAGATGTTCGTGCCTCTTGAAGGCCTTGTAAATGCTGAGGAAGAGCTTGCAAAACTTGAGGCCGCTCTGGATTACCAGGAGAAATTCCTTGCATCGGTACGCAAAAAGCTCTCGAACGAGAGGTTCGTGGCCAATGCTCCGGAGCAGGTCGTAGCCGTAGAGCGCAAGAAGGAGGCGGATTCCCTCTCCAAGATCGAGAGCCTTAAGGCCGCCATCGCAGCGTTGAAAAAGTAAGCGTATGAAATCGGAACTTGAACTTGATATAAGGTACTACGAGACGGACCAGATGGGAATCGTCCACCATTCGAACTACGTCAGGTTTTTCGAGTGCGGCAGGTCGGACATGATGCAGAAGGCAGGTCTGCCCATAGAGCAGATCGAGAAAGACGGTGTGATGCTTCCAGTGGTGTCCGTGGAGTGCCATTACAAGCATCCGGCATATATGGGCGACAGGATACGGATAGTCTCAGTCATAGACAAGGTGCCGATGGCCAAGCTCGTGGTAAAGAACGAGATATACAACCAGAAAGGAGATCTGCTCGTAACGGGGGAGGTAGTCCTCGGGTTTATAGATTCGGTTTCACGCCGTCCTGTACGTTGCCCGGAATCGCTGGCAAAGGTCATAGCCGCCAGTCTTGACTGATACTTTGGTTGAAGGATTTGTCATCCCTGGCGAAGGCCGGGCCGATGGAACTGTAAAAAAAGGAATTGTAAATAATCAAAATATTTGAAAGTATGTATATACCATTAGTTTTCGGATTGGGTTTCTGGGAAATAGCGATCATTGTTTTTGTGATAATATTGCTTTTCGGAGCAAAGAAGATCCCAGAGTTGATGGGTGGTATCGGAAAAGGTATCAAAAGTTTCAAGGAAGGGGTGAAGAATGATGATGACAAACAGAAGAAGATTTCTTCCGGTTCAGAACAAAAGCCTGATGACCAATGATATCCATTAATGGATTGACAGTAGCTTACGGTGGTTTCACCCTTCTGGACGACATCAATTTCCATATCAGCGAGAACGACAAGATCGGTCTGGTAGGGAAGAACGGTGCCGGCAAGTCTACTATACTGAAACTCATCTGCGGACTCCAGTCTCCGACTTCAGGCAAGGTAGCGGTCCCTTCCGGAATAAAGATCGGATATCTTCCCCAGATAATGGAGCATCATAAGGGCAAAAGTGTCATAGACGAGACTATGACGGCCTTTGCCGAAATGTATGCCAAAGAAGACGAACTGGAGAGGATTACCGGGGAACTGGCCTCAAGGGAGGACTATGAATCAAAAGAGTATCAGAACCTTATAATCCGGCTGAACGAAATCAACGATTCCCTGACTTTCAGCCGGAGCGAATCGCCGCGTGTGCAGGCGGAACGAACGTTGCAGGGTCTCGGATTCAAATATGAAGAACTCGGCAGACCTACCGAGACGTTCAGCCAGGGCTGGAACATGCGTATAGAACTGGCCAAGATACTGCTCTCGAAGCCTGATGTGCTTCTTCTCGACGAGCCGACCAACCATCTGGACATAGAATCCATAGAGTGGCTCGAAGGCTATCTCAAGGACTATAAAGGCTCTCTGGTGCTGATTTCGCACGACAGGAAATTCCTGGACAACATTACCAACCGTACTGTCGAGATAATGCTTGGGCATATCCATGACTATAAAGTCCCGTACAGCAAGTATCTGGAACTGAGGAAGGAACGGATAGCGCAGCAACAGGCGGCGTATGAGAACCAGCAGAGGATGATAGAGAAGAGCGAGGAGTTCATCGAGAGGTTCCGCTATAAACCGACAAAGTCCAACCAGGTACAGTCACGCATAAAACAGCTGGAAAAGCTGGAGCGCATAGAAATAGATGAAGAAGACAAGTCGGCGCTCGTGGTGAAATTCCCTCCGGCACCGCGTTCCGGAGATATCGCGTTCAAAGCTACGGACCTGACTGTCGGCTATGGTTCCAAAGTAGTCTTTTCCGGAGCTGACATCGAGGTGAGAAGAGGGGAGAAGGTGGCTCTCGTCGGCCGTAACGGTGAAGGCAAGACCACCCTGATGAGGGTGATAATGAAGGAACTGGACCCGATATCGGGAGAGGCCAGGACCGGCCATAATGTCAACATAGGCTATTATGCCCAAAATCAGGAAGACATACTGGACAAGCAGGACACTGTTTTCGAGACTCTTGACCGTATAGCTGTCGGGGATATCAGGACAAAACTGAGGGACATCCTGGCGGCTTTCCTGTTCAAAGGGGAGGATATAGACAAGAAGGTGGCAGTGCTCAGCGGAGGGGAACGGGCCCGTCTTGCAATGGCCAAGCTCATGCTCAACCCGTACAATCTCCTGGCTCTCGACGAGCCGACCAACCACATGGACATAAGATCAAAGGATATCCTGAAACAGGCCCTTAAATCATACGACGGGACACTGATTATCGTATCACACGACAGGGACTTTCTGGACGGACTTGTGGACAAGCTGTATGAGTTCAGGGACGGCAAGGTGAAAGAGCATCTGGGTACTGTGGCCGAGTTCCTTGAACGGCGGAAACTAGAGAATCTCAATGAACTGGAGCGGCATTACAAGCCAGTAGAAGATAAACCTGCGGAGGACCGTGAGAAGAAAGCCGCGTCACAGCAGGAATACCAGGCGAAGAAGTTCGTTTCCAAGGAGGAAAAACGCCGCAAGAACAGGATCGCTTTTCTGGAGAAGTCGATAGGAGAGATAGAGGAAAAGATGAAGTCAATAGAAGCCAGCCTGATGAACCCAGGACCGGAAGATGATATCATGGATCTCACGAGGGAATATCTGGAGCTGAAACGCGATCTGGATGCAAAGACCGACGAGTGGGTGGCTCTCGGCAGTGAGGAATAACAGCGATAATGAACGAGAAAACAAACCATATCATGGAAGAGAAGAAAGACAGGTACCTTTTCGGGATGCACCCGGTGCTGGAAGCGGTCAGATCAGGAAAGAAATTCGACAAGGTCCTTCTGAAAAAAGGTCTTGAAGGCGACCAGTTCAGGGAGCTTTTGAGCCTGCTTACAGAGAAAGGCATCAGTTTCCAGTTCGTTCCGGGAGAACGGCTCAACAAGGCTGTAAGAGGGGCGCATCAGGGAGTGATAGCCTACATTTCCCAGATCGATTATGTTTCTATCGAGGACATGGTGAACAACGCCCTTGCCACTACCGGAGCACCTGTTTTCATAATGCTGGACGGAGTAAGCGATGTGCGTAATCTGGGAGCGATAGCCCGCTCTCTCGAGTGTGCCGGCGGTAACGGAATCATAGTCCCGGCAAAAGGTGGGGCAGCTATCAATGCGGATGCCGTCAAGGCTTCGGCAGGAGCTCTCATGAGGCTGGATACATGCAAGGTCCCCAATCTTAAAGTGGCTGCCTACTACCTGAAACAGAGCGGATTCAAACTCATAGCCGCTACGGAGAAAGTGGACAGGCTGATGTATGATACCGATATGACAGGTCCTTGCGCCATCATCATGGGGTCCGAGGACAAAGGTATCTCCCAGGCTATGCTGGATCTGGCAGATGATAAGGTACGTATCCCGATGACAGGGCAGATATCGTCGCTGAATGTATCGGTAGCGGCATCGGTGATGGTCTATGAATGTGTCAGACAGCGTCTGAAAAAATAGCCGGCCGACATGTTCATCCTGGATTCCCATTGCGACACCCCTTCCCAGATACTCCGATTGAGGGATCTGTCTTTGGATAACGGCCATGCCCAGATTGATATCCCGAAACTGAAGAAAGGGGGAGTGGATGCATCTTTTTTCGCACTGTACACTCCCGCATCCATGGACTCCGATGCGGCCTGCAGAAAGGCTCTGGAGCTTCTGTCGGCTGTATATGATACTGTAGAAGCGAACAGGAATTCCCTGGCTATGGCCCTTACTCCGGCGCAAGCTCTGGCAAACAAGGAAAAGGGTCTCATTTCCATTTTCATAGGAATGGAAAACGGTGCGCCGATAGGGAAGTCCCTTGCATTGCTGCGGATGTTTTTCCGTATGGGCGTGCGTTATATGACACTTGCACATTCTGCCGACAATGAGATATGTGATTCATGTTCAACGGAGCGGAAGCGCTGGCACGGACTGAGTCCTTTCGGACGGGAAGTGATATCCGAGATGAACCGTCTGGGGATGCTCATAGATGTGTCGCATATATCCGACGAATCTTTCTATGATGTTCTGGAATGCAGCAGCCGGCCGGTCGTTGCGACACATTCATGCTGCAGGGCTCTGGCTGACCACCCGAGGAATATGACTGACGATATGTTAAGGGCTCTGGCTGACAATGGCGGAGTGATCCAGATCAATTTCTATCCCGTGTTCCTGGACAGCGCGTTCGGCCGGGTACTGGAGAATTCAGGTATCATGGAGAGAGGGGAGAGCATCGAAGCCAGGTTCATAGCTGATCCTTCGGATCCTGTCAGAAGGGCGGCATGGTATGCAGTCCAGGACGAACTGCAGGCTTTGCCCCGTCCGTCGTACAAGAAAATAGTGGATCATATAGACCATGCCGTTTCGATAGCAGGTATAGACCATGTGGGAATCGGCTCTGACTTTGACGGCATCGAAGTCACTCCGTCCGGGATGGAGGATGTTTCATGCATCGGAAAAATCTTCGAAGAGATGAAAAGTAGGGGATATTCCTCCAGCGAGATAGAAAAAGTTGCCGGAGGCAATTTTATGAGGGTTATGGGCGAAACTGTTGTAAATCAATGACAAAAATTAATGAAACATGTTTGTTATATGTTAAAACAAACATGTTTCATTAATTGATTATAAAGAACTTAAATCTTTAAGTATCTCTTTTCTCAATATATCCAAAGCTGAAGCCGCAAACCGTTCGATATTGCGCTTTCTGTCGTTCTTGTAAACAAGTTTGAATGTTTCGGTCCTTCCTGGTGCACAGACTCCTATCCATACCGTACCGACCGGTTTTTCCGGAGTCCCACCGTCCGGTCCGGCAATTCCGGACGTTGCTACAGAATAGTCGCTGCCTGTTATCCTCTTGATTCCTTCAGCCATTTTCGCCACGCATTCGCTGCTGACTGCCCCGAATTTTCCAATGATCTCCGACGGCACTCCCAGAACATTTTCCTTTACGCTGTTGGCGTACGAAGTGACAGAGCCGAGATAGTATCCGGAGCATCCGGGAACTGAAGTTATAAGATGGGAAATCATGCCTCCCGTGCATGATTCCGCACAGCTGAGTGTCCGGCCGGATTTTTTCAGCATCCGCCCTATTGTTTCCTGAAGATCGGTATCTTCTTCCGCATAAATATAGTCTCCGATAATAGCCCGCAGTTTTTCAAGCTGGGTTTCTATCAGTGCATCGTCGGCTGCCCTTGCCCCTCCGTATATCGAGAGTCTGAGTCTTACGCCTGTAAGCGGGTTCGGAAGGTATGCCAGGCGGATGTTGTCCGGAAGTCCGTTTTCCCATGCTTCGATCTTTCCGGCAAGCTGGGATTCGGCAAGCCCGTAGGTCATTATCGTCTTGTGGCAGATGTCATCGGTGGGATAATGCTCCTTTATGTCCTTTATTATGTCCGGGATGGCTCCTGTCGCCTCGTAGGGTACTCCAGGAAGGGAGTAGAGCGTACACTCGTGGCCGAAACGTTCTCTGCTGAACCTGAACACCATTATCGGAGCGGTGCCAAGCCTGTTGGGAATCACTTCGCAAGTGTCGGGAACTACTGCCTGGGCCTTGTTGACATCCAGTATGTCCAGACCTCTGGAACTGAGGATACGGTGGATTATTTCAAGCTGTTCCCTGTCAAGTCTGGTACCTGTACTGCCGGAAAGTTCCGCCAGTGCCGGCTTGGTGATGTCGTCTTTTGTCGGGCCCAGACCTCCCGTGACGATGACTATACTGTTTTCCCTGAGTTCCCGTTCCAGACTGGAAATGATGACCTGCCGGTCATCCCCGAAAGAGACCATCCTTGTGACCTGGACGCCTATCCCGTTCAGGGCCCTGGCGAAATGTGAGGAATTGGTGTCAACTATCTGCCCTATCAGGATCTCATCGCCGATAGTGCATATTGAAGAAGTTACCATTTGGCTGTAATGATATTATTTCTTTGAAGTTTTCTGCTGGAGATATTTCAGTATGCGTTTGACCAGACCCGGCCCCTCATAGATGAACCCGGTATAGATTTCCACCAGAGAAGCTCCGGCATCGAGCATTTCCTTGGCCTGCTGCGGAGACATGATGCCTCCGACACCTATTATCGGAAGATTGCCTCCGGTCTTTTCATGTATGTATTTCACCAGCTTGAGATTCTTTTCATAAAGCGGCGCCCCTGACATGCCGCCGTTGCCTATGGCTTCGATCTTTTCCTGGCCCGTAGTCAGCCCGTCACGGCTTCTTGTCGTATTTCCGGCCACGATGCCGTCGATTCCTGACATGAGGACATATTCTATGATCTCGTCAAGCTGCTGCGGAGGAAGGTCAGGGGAGACTTTCACCAGAATCGGTCTGTACTCGTCAAAGTACATCCTCAGGTTCAGTAGCTTGTCCATTATGTCTGACAGGAAGTTCACATCCTGGAGTTTTGTCAGACCTACGACATTCGGGCACGAGATGTTGACGACGAACATATCCACGAAATCGTAGAGCAGCGCGAAAGCGGTTTCATAGTCCTTCGACGCTTCCTCGTTCATGCTGGAAGCATTTTTAGAAATGTTGGCCGCCACTATGATATCGGGCTTTTCCTTCTTGAGGTGCTCGATAGCGTTCTTTACGCCCTTGTTGTTGATTCCCATCCTGTTTATGATGGCCCGGTCCTTGACGAGTCTGAAAAGTCTCGGCTTCGGGTTGCCGTCCTGCGGCTCCGGTGTCAGGGAGCCTATCTCCACAAAGCCGAAGCCGAAGTTGGCCAGGTCGTTATAGTGCTCTCCGTTTTTGTCAAGCCCGCCTGCCAGGCCTACAGGATTCCGAAAGGTCCGGCCGAACACCTCTTTTGAAAGCTCCGGAGTATCCTTGCAGAAAGCGAGTCTGGTTATCTGCCTTGCAAGTGGAATATGTTTCAGGATTCCGAGTGCGCCCATTGTGATGTTGTGGGCTGTTTCCGCATTGAAGCGGAAAAGGATAGGTCTGATGAAATGCTTGTACATCTTCACTTTGTATTAACGGCAGCGAAAATACACAAAAAATCTATAACTTCATCGTAATTCCTGGAAAGTCCCGTCATCGTAAAAGATGACAATTTTAATCGCTTTTCTCTGATTTACAGTAGATTGACGAGGTTCGGCAGGGGAGTCTGACCCCTGCAGGATTTTAATATTCGCCTCATTCTGCACTTCTGTACGCTTTTTCGGGATTCCTGGAGAGTCTTCCATGACCGGAAAGATTTCTTCTACGGATTCTTCGCCCGTCCGGATATTTCCGAACAGCGAGTCCGGTATGTCATCTGCAGGGGATATCTCCTGAGACACAGGTTTGGCGGATTTGTACATTTTGCCTTTGCCTGTTATCAGCCATTCGATATTGAGGTCAGGGAAGGCTTTCATGGCGTTCTGCATGAAATCGAACCCCGGGCGGTTGCGTCCGGCCAGAATATGCGAAATGCTGGCAGGCGCCACATGTATCATTGACGCAAACTGTGCCTGAGTGATATTTTCAGCGTCCAGAAACTGCTGTAATCTCCTGTTCATAAAAGTAATCGTATTGTTTACAAATGTAAGTATAAAATTATTAACTTATGTAATGTAGTTACGATTAATTTTTGTAAATAAACACCGATATGGAAAGAATAAATTTAGAGCTTGGCTTAACATAAATATGGATAATTATCTGGGTTATATTGTGATATATCCGCATTCACGTGTAGTTTACAGAAACAAATGCCAATAGTAGACCAATTAACACTATTAATATACATTTAAAGTTTATGTAATTGTATATAAAATACTGGGTTTTAATATATTATAATATAAAATAATCTGATTTACATTGTTATACAATGAAATTTTGTTAATCTGGAATGACATTTACAATAGTAGCCATCTGCCCGTGGTTTTATTTAGATTTGTGTAGTTGTGCTTTATCGACGTAATGTATTTTTGTAAATAAAGTAACTCTCCTGGCTAAAGTCTGTTATTTTTTCTTATTCTCGCGACAATTGCGTATTTTCGCGCAACTTTTATCCTGTATACAGAAAATGATACCAGAGATACGAATCGAAGACTATGATTACCCCCTCCCTGACGGGAGAATCGCCAAATACCCGTTGGCCAGGAGGGATTCATCCAAACTGCTCAAATATGAAGACGGCGTGGTTTCCGAACACGTTTTCAGTGAAATACCGCTTCTTCTCCCCTCTGACGCGATAATGGTTTTCAACGACACGAAAGTGGTCCCTGCACGGCTGCATTTCCAGCGCGAGACAGGTGCCCACATAGAAATATTCTGTCTTGAACCTGTGCTTCCCGCCGAGTACAACCTTATATTCGCCCGGACAGAGTCGTGCAGGTGGAAATGTATTGTGGGCAATGTGAAGAAATGGAAATCAGACGTTCTTTCGCTGTATAATCCGGAGAAAAACGCCGAAGTAGAGGCGCTTTCACTGACAGCGACCCTTGTGGAAAGAGACGGGGAGACTTCAGTAGTGGAGTTCGGATGGAAGGGCGGACTGCCGTTTTCAAGAGTTCTTGAGATCTGCGGTTCAGTTCCTATCCCTCCATATCTGAACAGAGATACTGAAGCAATCGATCAGGAGAGGTACCAGACACTTTACGCCAAGTACAGAGGATCGGTAGCCGCGCCTACTGCCGGCCTTCATTTCACAGAGAATGTCCTTGAACGTATCAGAGAGCGGGGCGTGGATATGGAGACTGTCTGTCTTCATGTCGGTGCCGGAACTTTCCTGCCGGTGAAAAGCAGCGAAATATCAGGGCATACCATGCACAGGGAGCCGTTTGTCGTGAAACGGGGTTTTCTGGAAGACCTGCGTAAAGGAGGAAGACCTGTAGTGGCCGTAGGAACGACTTCCGTAAGGACTCTTGAATCCTTGTATTTCGCAGGGGTACAGTGTATCGAGAACGGACACCCGGATGACATCGGGCAATGGATGCCGTATGAAAAGGACTATGGATATACGTTGGAAGAGGCGTTGGATGCCGTTATCGGTTATCTTGATTCGCAGGGTCTGGATGAGCTGAAAATCGGCACTCGGATCATCATTGTGCCAGGGTACAGGTTCCGGGTTGTCGATATCCTTGTGACCAATTTCCATCAGCCGAAAAGTACGCTGCTGCTGCTTATCTCCGCTTTCGTGGACGGGGACTGGAGGAAAATATACGACTATGCGCTTTCACATGACTTTCGTTTTCTGAGTTATGGGGACAGTTCGGTTTTATTCCGTAAAAAGAAGTGATATATCCGTAATTATTTGCCGCTTTAAATTCAAGAATTAATATATTTGTGTAGTTAAAATACGTTGATTATGGTCGATCTATCTGAATTTGAGAGCATTAGTCCTTATACTGATGAAGAAGCCGTCGAGGCGCTGGGAAAAGTGGCGGAGAATCCTGTAATTTCGGAGGTCTCCCAATATTTCTTTCCGGACGAGTCTCCTGATTTCCTCAAGAAACTGCTGAAAAGCGTCAAGGGAATCGATGATTTCCAGATCATGGTGATGTCAAAGGTCGTCGAGTGGGTGCTTGACCATACTGCCCATATCTTTTCATACGACGGGGTTTCCAATATTGACAGGAACCGGGGGAAATTCCTCGCACTGTCGAACCACAGGGACATAATTCTGGATCCGGCCATTACGCAGCTCGTCCTGTACCGCAACGGCATACCTATGACCGAAATAGCTGTCGGTGACAATCTCATCTCCAACAAGTTCATTGAATACCTTATCCGCTCTAACCGTATGATAAAGGTGGTCAGAGGCATTTCCGCCCGTGAACTCTACCTTTCATCCCAGATGCTTTCCAAATATATCAGGCTGAATATCACCGAGCAGAAAAGCTCGATATGGCTTGCGCAGCGTCAGGGAAGGACCAAGGACGGTCTGGATATTACCGAGCAGGGGCTGCTCAAGATGCTGGACATGAGCGGAACTTCCGATTTCAGGAAGAATTTCGAGGAGCTGAACATAATACCGATGAGTATTTCGTACGAGATAGAGCCGTGTGATGTCCTTAAGGCGAGGGAACTTCTGATTTCCAGATCACAGAAGTATGTAAAGGCGCCTGGAGAGGATCTTAACAGCATCCTCACGGGAATCAAACAGCAGAAAGGCAATATCCATCTGAACATCGGCAAGCCTCTTACTTCCGAGGAAATCGCAGTCGCGTCCCTGTGTGACAAGAACGACCGCTACCAGCTTATACGTCATGCCGTCGATCTGAGGGTTATAGAAGGATACCGTCTGTGGAAGACCAACTATCTGGCATACGATATCGTGAACAAGACTACGAAATATTCGGACAAATACACTGTCAGCGATATAGACTGGTTCACTGACTATATGGAACACCAGCTCGATACCGTAGAAAAGGAACTCGACAGAGCCGCCCTGAAGGACATTTTCCTTCATATCTACGCCAACCCTGTGGTTTCCAAAGAAATGCTTCGCGAGAAGAATACCCTTCCCGGATGGAAGACACAGATGTAAATGCTGTCTGTATGATAAATGGAAAAAGCAGCCTCTCAGGGCTGCTTTTTCCATTTATCAGATTGTTTTCTTTCAGTTCTGTGAAATGTGTACGTCCATCTGCGGGAACGGGAAATTGATGCCTTTGCTGGGGAGTACGGTATAGATTTCCTCGTTGAGCCTGTAGTAGACATCCCAGTAGTCCTCTTTTTTCACCCATACCCTGACTACGTATTCTACTGCGCTGTCCTTGAGGGCATTGACTGCGATAAGCGGATCGGCCGGAGCTCCTGTACCCGTATACAGTATGCGTTTTTCTCCGTCAACTATGCCTTTGAGGACATTCTTGACTTCTTCCGCGTCCGTACCGTACTCGACACCTACCAGCCACTCGACACGGCGCATCGTGTTCATGGAGTAGTTGTTGATAGTGCCGTTCGAAAGGCTTCCGTTAGGGATGACGATAATCCTGTTGTCAGTAGTGGTGAGTTTGGTGCTGACGATATTCACATCAGTGACCGTTCCGGAATATCCGTCCTGCGTCTCGATGAAGTCACCGGCCTTGAACGGTTTGAACACCAGCAGCATGATTCCGCCGGCAAAATTCTGGACGGTGCCGCTGAGGGCCATACCGATTGCCATACCTCCTGCGGCAAGGAGAGCTGCCAGGGATGTGGTGTTGATACCGAGCGTGCCGACCGTTATTATCACGAGGATGATCATCAGGGAGATGCTTGTAAGGCTCTCGACGAACGAAGCGATGGCCTTTTCAGTCTTCCTCTTCTCGAATATCCTGTGGAGCATCTGGCGTATCTTCTTTATCAGCCAGGCTCCGATGAAATAAACGAGCAGGGCTACCAGTACTTTAATGCCGAAATTGATGGCTTCTTTCAAGAGTTCAGGGAGCAACTGGTCCAGCGGTGTGGTCGCTATGTATTCGATAGTTTCCTTGGCTGTCTGCTCGATCTTGTTCAGTTCGGCCGTGTCGGCCGGAACTGTAGTCTGCAATAGATTGAACAACATATCGTCAGAGTTTTAATAATAGTCTGCCTGCCTAATGTCAGATACCGAACAGTTTCTCCACCTTGCCGATGATTTCTTCTGCAGGAAGGTATGTGTCGATCACCATGTCAGGTTTTGCATATACCACATCGTGATGCTCTTTGGTAAGAGACTCTCCGCCACCCGTTATGTTCAGCATGATGACTTCGTCTTTCTTTACGGAACCGTCGTTGACGGCTTTTTCAAGGCTTGCTACAGCCACAGATGCGGCCGAATAGATATCGATGCCTTCCAGTTCACGGAATTTCCCTTTCCAGAAATCCAGTTCGCTGTTGGTTACCTTGTAGATGTCTCCGCCGGCATCCGACATGGCATCGAAAAGGCCTCCGACAAGCGAATAAGGCGGTTTCCTGTTTGAAAGCACCTTGGCCTTGATTTCGGCTGCCTGATGCCTTGCTTCTTCTGCAGAAAGCGGAACAAGAGCCCTCGAACCGGCTTTCCATGAATCGTACATGATAGTGAACGGAGCGTTCTGGGACGGATAGAGACGCATCTTGTGGCTGCCGAACCGGCCGTCCTCAAGCAATCTCAGATTGTTTTCCCATACTGCGATTGTGCCTGTTCCACTTCCGATCGCCTGGAAGTACGCATCCGGGATGCGTCCGATTTTTTCCACTGCAGACAGGAGCGTAGTGCCCATTCCATCCCTGCGGGCGATGTTCTTTGCTCCTCCTTCAGCCATGAATTTAGGCGACTGGCATACCTTGTCGGCAAGTACGATGGCATCGAAATAGTCGCATCCTGCCGGTGCCGCGATGATCTTCACGCAGTCATTGAGCGGGCGGTGGAACCACAGTGCGCTGATATTGTCCTCCGGAATCGAAAGCAGCAGCGGAATGTTGTTGTCAGAGCATACCTTGGCGAATGCCCTGGCGGTGTTTCCTGCGGATGCTACGACAAGCACTCTATTGTTGTCCTCCGGGAGCCTTGCACAGACAGAATATGCTTCTGTCTCTTTGAATGAACATGTCTCCATGCATGCACCGATCTTCGGGAAATAACCGGAAAACGTGATATACAGGTTTTCAAGCCCGAGAAAGGAGGCAAGGGCTTCGCTCCTGTACGTTACGGGAGCATGCGAGTGCTTCAGCGTTCTTTTGACAGGCAGCCATCCGGCGAATCTATAGAATCCGTCAAGGTCGTTTCTTATCTCGAATTTCTTGTCCTCATAGACAGCCCTTACCATTGCCGGAGTATCGCATTCCGGATCAGCCAGTGTCCATCCGGCATCCTCGAAAACCCTTCCGGTGGCACAGTTCATAAGTTTGTACTTGGTTGGAGTAAATGTCATGATTTTTGGTTTTAGTTACTTGTATTTCTGTCGATTGTTTCGGCTATATCTTCCACTTTCCTGTCGGCATAGCGGCCGAATGTGTTCAGACACAGCGGACAGGCCGTGACTATGACATCCGGGGATGCGACGGTGAGATTGTTCAATGCATTTTCCGTGAGGGCCTTGCGCTTGTCAAACCCTAATGTCAGGCTGCCTACGCTTCCGCCGCAGCAGATGCTTTCCTTGCGGTTCTTCGCTGCTTCTACAAGGGTACCTGCACGCAGGATGGCATTGCGCGGCTGTTCATATATTCCGCTGCCCCTGCCGAGTTCGCAAGGGTCGTGATAGACGTATTTCCTGGAATCTTTCCTGACTTTCAGCCTTCCTTCCGATATCAGACTGTCAATGAATTCCGTATGATGTACGATCCGTATTCCGTCCAGCCTGTACCTTTCTTTGAAAATCCTGTAGCAGATAGGGCATGTAAGCAACAGAGTGTCGGCTCCGGAGCCCATTATTATTTCCGTGTTCTTCTCCACCATCTGCTTTGCCTGGTCGAAACGTCCTGCCATCCACATCGGTCTTCCGCAGCACAGGCCTCCGTCCTTGTCCATCAGCTCATAATCGACGCCTGCTTTTTTCAGTACCGACTCCATAGATTTCCTTATGGACGGGGTGAGCGCAGTCATGCATCCTGCGTAATACAGCACTTTACCGTGGCTGTCAGGAGTAAGCTGAGCGGTATTTATGGAAGAATAGTCCGGATTGACACTGTATTTTCGTATAGACCTCTGTGCTATCCTGAGCTTGTCTCCTTCTACGCCGACAGGGCAGATGGCGGTACATTTGCCGCACAGCAGGCATTTGTCGCTGATTTCCTCGATTCTGGATTCGTTGTTGCGCCGGAGCTGGCGGTTAAGGTATACCGTCGTGTCCTTTATGTTCGCTTTCTGGACGCCCATAGGGCAGGCGTCTATGCACAGTCCGCAACTTGGACATGAATAGACTTCCGCTTTCGCCAGTCCTTTCCGTGCGTGACGGATCTTTATCCCTGCATTGCGCAGTGGGATCAGGAGTATTTCGGACGGGATATGCATGTACCGGGTGAACGGCAGTACGCAGAAGAATATGCCGAGAGCACATGAATATGCCCACCACGACGGCAGCATGTTGGCATGGTCGCTCAGGAAGGATGTGAATACGTGATTCAATGATTTGGTGAGGAACGACCCTCCGCTGATATCGGCCGTAAAACCTTCAGCCAGCAGTCGGAGCGGGAATATGGACCAGAGGGAATAGAGTCCGACCAGATCCAGGAAACTCGGGTTGGTGGTGCGTCTCATGCCGAACATCCTCGACCGTATCCTTTTGATTATCGCAAGGGTGATTCCGCTCAGCACTACCAGGAGGAAGAAATCCATCAGGAAGAAGAGTACCGCACCCTTCATTGTAGACTCGGTTTCCGCGACGAAGTACCGGAAAAAGATGGGATAATAGAAAAGCTTGGCCCTGTGCGGTGTATAAAGCAGCACTTCGATATGGCCTACGACAATGAGCATGAACCAGCCGAACGCTATGCTCGAGTGCATGTATCCGAGGAGCTTGTTCCTTTTCCATATCTTGACATGGAGAAGGCAGTCACAGAAGATGTCCTTGATGTTCTTGACCAGGGTCTTCGGGGTTACAAGGGACAGGAAGAAACGTTTCCGGTCCTCTTTCGGCAGCTGCGCGATTATCCTTATAAGAGCTATGATGCAGTATGTAAGGATGAAAGCCATTCCTATCATGAACGGCAGCACGAAATCGTTGTATCCTGTAAGAAACCTTTCTCTCACGTCAGTCTTCTTTATAAAGTTTGCATATCGACAGGATCAGATGCCTGGTGTTTATCCCGCGCGGACAGACCATGCTGCATTTTCCGCAGAGCATGCAGCAGCGGAGCATCTTCACCGCTTCCTTTTCTTTGCCTCTCTGCAGGTCATGCAACACTTTTCTCAGGCTCATGCCGCTGAAACTTCCGGCCGGGCAGGTGGCACTGCAGGAGCCGCAGGACATGCATTTCCATGCATCGGGCTCAAGTTCATGCAGCCTGTTGAACAGTGTGAGGTCCACATTGTCCAGATTGACCGTCGAACTCGGTGAAATGTTGAATCCGAATATATTGCCCATAATCTATGCCCTGCTGATATATGAATGTATCTCCAATGCCGCGGATCGGGCTTCTGCAAGTGTCTCGGGCACGGTCTTCGGCCCTGTGCAGGCTCCGGCATAGTAGATTCCCTCACGTGTGGATGAGGTGATGTCCGCTATGTTGTCCCTGCTCTTGAAGAAGCCGTCCGAATCGACCTGGAGTGAAACCATGCCGGCTATGGAACCGCTGTCTTTGTTGCATACCATCCCGGCCATAAGCACGAGAAGGTCCATGGTGACTTTCACCGGTTTTCCCGCCAGGGTGTCCTCCGCCTTCACTATCACGCGGCCGTCGATGTTTTCACTGACTTCCGAAACGCGTCCGCGTATGAACCGTATGCCGTAGTCCCTCTGTGCCGATATGTAGAAGTCCTCGTATTTTTTTCCGAACATCCTCAGATCCATATAGAAACAATAGATCATGGCATCAGGGAACCTTTTCTTCATTTCTATCGCCTGCTTTATTGCGGTTATGCAGCAGACTTTGGAGCACTGCGGGTTCCTGGCCTTTTCGTCCCTCGAACCGACGCAATGCACAAATCCTATAGCATTCATTTCCGAGCCGTCTATACGGTCATCGTTCCCTTCGTTGAACCAATGCTCAAGGTCGCTGTTGGTCATGACCTGATCATAGATCCCGTAACCGTATTCTTCTTTTCTGACGGCGTCGAATACCGAAAAGCCTGTTGTCAGAAGCACGACCCTTGCTATGACGGACACACCGTTCGAGAGCATGATGTTGTAGCTGTCCTTCAGCCTGTTCATGAACGAGATTTCGGTGTTCAGGAAGATATTGGCCTGATTTGTCGCATCTATAAGTCCGGTGACAAGGTCTTTTGCCGGTGTCATGTCAGGGAAGAGGCAGTGCCAACCGGCGACATGTCCTCCCAGATGGTCGGATTTTTCCACGATGATGGGGTTGTAACCCAACCTCAGCAGCTGTCTGGCAGCTTCCAGTCCGGCGATTCCGCCTCCTACTATGACGATGTTGTCTTTCATGTCAATACTTTTGTCCGTTAATCAGTCCCTGTTTCAGCAGCATTTAAGCACGCCCGGAAGCTCCGGTTTCATCAGGTCCTTCTTGTTCAGTCCTTTATATTTGTCTTCAGGGCTGTATTCTATGCCGATTTTGTCGAGAAGCGGCTCGACAGCCACCTGATGGAGCTGCAGCCCCAGATCCCACGGGTCGTATCCGAGTACGAGCCCGGCAACTTCTTCGTATGTGAAAACCGGTATTCCGTATCCGTCCTGTCCGTAAGTCTTGCCTTCCATTTCGGCGATGACGTATTGCCACCTGTCCATGAAATACGGGCATCCGGGGCAGTTGGTGATGATCATATCCGGATGGTAAGGCTCCATCGATTCGAATTTCTTGTGCGTATTGGATATGGAGTAGCCTCTGTTGGCCTTTACGTGATATTGTCTGAAACCGTAGCCGCAGCAGTGACGGCGTTCAGGATAGTCGATTACGCTGCCGCCCCAGGATTCGATCATGCCGCACAGGACATACGGATACTCGGCGCCGCCGACTCCTTTTGACGGGAACATCTTCGAGTAATGACAGCCGATATGTTCTACTACCCTCAGAGGCTCTCCTGTCTTTCTGTTGACCAGACGGAACTTGGCCTTTTCTGCGATTTCGTTCCTGTATTTATAGATCAGGTCGCTTGCATGGGCTATATATTTCGGCTTTTTGAACTCCCTGCGGCAGGCTTTCCACAGCAGTTCGCGGATTTTCGTCTCCAGTTCGGGGAATTCACGCCATGTCTCCAGGATTTCTATATAGTTTCCGAAAGATGTGATGCAGGATGCGACGTAATTCTCGTATCCCGCTTCCGTCATAAGGGAGAACTGGCGTGCGACGATGGTCATTACCGTCTCCTGGGGGATAGTATCGCAGTGATAGGCTATGCCTCCGCATGTGGTATGGTTCGCCGCTTCATAGAAGTCCTTGCCGAGGACGTTACGGCAGATTTCCAGGAACATCCTTTCGGCTCCCGGGAAAAAGTTCTGTCTTATGCAGCTCCTGACATAGAACCAATGGTCATCGGGAATCTCTTTCTGGTAATCCGCCCATATTTTCTGTTTGCCTTGGTATATCATGGTCGTAACTTTCTAATTTACATTCAATGCAGGCTGACGGGCCTTGCTATTCTTCATTGTTGAAATGGCCCGGGGAAATTTTCTCGAATGTCATCCTGCAATATTCGTCGATATCCATTCCCATTTCTTCGGCTTTGCGTTTCGAGTATTTCTCTACGGTTTCTATCCTCTCGGTACCGCCCGTAACATCGAATATGCTTTTGAGTTCATCCAGCGATTCCTGGGGTATTTTCCTGAGAATTCCCGGACCGTCACCCTTGAAATTGGCCCCGAGACGTTCGAAATTGTCTTTGAGGTGCTCCGTGTGCCATTTCCAGACAGGGCCGGACTCCACATGGTCCTCCCATTTGAATGTGTCCGGATAGACGCAGTAGCCGTAGTTGAGAATGTTTCCGGTGAGCATCCGGGTAAGGGGAAGCAGCTGCCTTCCTTTTTCCGAGCAGGTGAAGAATCCGAGTTTTGCGGAGAGGTTCCGCAAGGCCATGACTATCAGGCCTGGAGCGTTTTTTCTCGGGCAGCGGGTGACGCATGACATACATTCACCGCAATACCAGATGACATCGCTTTTGAGGAGTTTTTCGATTTCGGCCTCGTCCTTGCTCTGCACGATGTCCACGATTTTCCTCGGATCGTATCTGTAAAATTCGGCTGCAGGGCAGATGGCCGTACATGTCCCGCAATTGATGCATGTCTTCAGCCCTTCCTTAACCCTGTAGTCCTTTATGAGTTCATCGTAAAGTTTACCCATAACGATAGTCAGATTGAGGTTCTCAAGTACAGCTGCGCAAACGCGCAATTTTACAAAGGTAGTAAAATTTTTCTTAGATGTCACCTTCAGACTGTCTGCGCTTCCTTAAGATCGAGCCTTACCACATTCTCGACATGGTGGGTATGCGGAAACATGTCGACCGGCTGTACGGCAGTTATCGAATATTTGCCGGACAGTATGGCAAGATCACGCGCCTGCGATGCAGGGTTGCAGCTCACATATACTATGCGTGCAGGCTCTGCATTGAGGATCACTTCCGCTACATCAGGATGTATGCCGGCCCTCGGAGGATCCAGAATCACGACATCAGGCTTTCCGTGCGCCTCCACGAATCCGTCGGTCAGGATGTCCTTCATGTCGCCTGCGTAGAAATCACAGTTTGTTATCCCGTTGGCTCTTGCATTCTCTTTCGCATCGGCTATGGCTTCCGGAACGTACTCTATACCTATGACTTTCCTGGCTTTTGATGATACGAACTGGGCGATCGTACCTGTCCCTGTATAAAGGTCATAGACGGTCTCGTGTCCGGTAAGGGCGGCGTATTCCCGTGCGACACTGTAGAGCCTGTACGCCTGTTCCGTGTTTGTCTGGTAGAAAGATTTGGGGCCGATCTTGAATTTCAGTCCCTCCATATATTCATATATGGCTTCTTCTCCCTTATACAGGACGCACTCCTGATCGGCGATCGAGTCGTTGGCCTTTCCGTTTATGACATAATAAAGTGAGGTTATCTGCGGAAACTCTGCAGATACCGCGTCCAGGAGCGCACAACGAGCACCGGCATCTTCGTGATAGAAACATACTATGAGCATCACGCTTCCGTCTTCCGCCGTGCGGATGAACATGTTGCGCAGGAAACCGGTATGTTCACGGATATCGAAAAATTCCAGGCCATGCTCAAGAGCGTATTCCTTAATGAAAAGCCTTATCCGGTCCGACGGATCCTTCTGTAAATAGCACTGCTTGATATCCAGTACTTTATCGAAGAATTTTCCCACATGGAACCCCAGACCGCAACGTTCTGCTTCCGACATTGAATCCGGATCTTCATCGGAGAATATCCAGCGCCTGCGGGAAAACGTGAATTCCAGCTTGTTCCTGTAATATTCGGTTTTGCCGGAAGGTATGATCGGGGATATTTCCGGTACGTCCAGATGCCCGATACGGACCAGCTGGTCATAGACCTGCTGCTGCTTTGCCTGGAGCTGCATCTGATAGGGAAGAGGCTGCCATTTGCACCCTCCGCATATTCCGAAATGGCTGCAGAACGGCTCTATCCTGTGTTCGGACGGAGTGACTATCCTGAGGATGAAGCCCTCCATGTAATTCTTTTTCTTCTTCGTGACCTTGACGTCCACTACATCTCCAGGTACGGCGAACGGCACGAAAAGTACCGTGCCGTCCACTCGTGCCAGGGCCTTTCCTTCAGCCGCGACAGACTCTATCAGGACGTTTTCAAGTATTATATCCTGTTTTTTCCTTGACATTTTGTTGACTGTATTGCAGCCTGTTATTTGAGGCTGTTACTGTATTTGAGCAGTGATTCAGAAACGTTGATCATGAAGTCTCCCATCTGCTCCAGGTGGGAGATTATGTCCATGTACCAGACGCTGGTCTGGTAGTTGTCGCCTTTCTGCTCGATCAGACGTATTTCCTCGTCGCGGAGGTTGTTACGCATGTTGTTGATGCTGTCTTCCGCATCGTATGCAGAAGCGATGTCATCTATCTTGGTGATATCGCCCGACAGGTTCCGGATCATGACATCATACGCCCGGTCCACCTGGTCTATCATCCTGTTGAGTTTGGTGATGGCTTCAGGAGAGAAAGCCTTGCCGTGTGCATTCTTCTGGGAAAGAATCCTGCTTATGGCCTCGCCTGAGTCCCCGAGGCTTTCAAGCTCGCCGATGATCTTGTACATCATACGCACTTCCGTGATGGTATCATCGCTGAGCTCCTGTTTGGAGAGGTTGTTCAGAAAAGCGGCTATCTCATGCTCTATGCGGTCCGCGATCTCTTCATATTTGACCAGCTTGGCCCTGTATTCCTCGAATTTGTCCGGATTCTCTTCATTGACTGCCGACCGGACATATCCGAATCCTTTGCGCGAAATCTGGGCGAAATGTATGATCTCTTTCAGTGCCTGTTCTATGGCAAGTTCTGCCGTACGCATTGCCCCGACATTGATGAACTGGAGCTTGAAGTTGTCTTCTTCCTGGTTTGCCGGAGCCTTGACCATCCATGACACCGCCTTCACGATAAGAGGGGTGAACCATATCAGGATACAGGTGTTGATGAGGTTGAACATCGTATGCATCATGGAGATACCGTACAGAGCGGCGGTTTCTGCGTTTCCTGTCGCTTCACTTCCCGTATAGACAGCCGTAGTCGGGTCCGGGTATCCCATAAGGGTGATGATCTTGCCGATGAAGGCAAGGAACGGATGGAAGAATATGAGAGCCCATACCACTCCGAATACATTGAAGAGGGTATGGGCTCTGGCAGCCCGTTTCGCTGCCGTATTGGCAACTGCTGCAGCTATGTTCGCCGTAATGGTCGTACCTATGTTTTCTCCGAGCACCATCGCCGCACCCATCTCGAACGGGATCCATCCCATGTTCAGCATTATCAGAGTAAGGGCGACAGTAGCACTGGAAGACTGCAGTACGAGCGTAAGCAACGTACCGAATACCAGGAAGATAAGTACTGACCCGAACCCGAAGTCAGTCCATTTGGTAATGAACGAAAGTACTTCAGGAGAGGACTGGAGATCCGGCACTGAGGACTTCATGAAGGAAAGTCCCAGGAACAGCAGCGAAAATCCGATTATGAGTTCTCCGATATTCTTGCTCTTGCTTTTTTTGGACATCGTGCAGACGAATCCGACAGCCATAAGCGGAATGGACAGCACTGAAATGTCCGCCGTAAATCCGAGAAGAGAGATGATCCACGCCGTCACCGTAGTTCCGATGTTGGCTCCCATGATCACACCTACAGCTTGTGTAAGCGTAAGGAGTCCGGCGTTTACGAAGCTGACTACCATGACGGTAGTGGCGCTTGAAGACTGGATTATGGCTGTTATGCTCAAACCGGTCAGCACCCTCTTGAAAGGATTCGATGTCATGGCTGCAAGGAAAGATTTCAGCCTTTCTCCTGCGGCCTTCTGGAGTCCTGAGCTCATCATGTTCATTCCGTAGAGGAACATTCCGAGAGCTCCGAGCAGAGTAAGAATTTGTAGAACCATAATATAGTTTAAATCAATTTAGCCGGGCCATTGCACCGTCGGTGCTGCCTTACTTGATGAGTTTCTGCGCCCTGGATATGTCATAGGCATAAACAGGGGAGCATGGCTCATATTTATAAGGTATATATTCGAACAGCTGTACGAAGACATGCCCTGTCTTTGTGCTGTAGTATGTATCGACTTTCAGTCCGTTTCCTTTGTTTTCTTCATTCATGTCGATGCTGTCAGGGTCTGTCGACAATGCCTTCAGCACTGATTCGGACTTGCTGGCAGGGAAGTATTTTTCGGTCTTTTTCAATGTTTCTCCGGTCTCTGTATCCTTGAATGCTGTCTTCATGACGAAAAAGAGGATGAGGCCGGCAAAGGCAAGCGTGTAGCCCACGATGTTCACCGGGACCGAATCCGGCACTACTATGCATACGATACCTGCCGCAAAAAGCACTGCGGAAAGGACTATATCTTTTACTGAATGTATTCTGTTGAATCTGTTTTCCATGTTTTTTTGATTATCTGATTGGTTGTTAATATATTATGAATTTTTCAGAAGGGGAGAGGGGCTAGTTCGCGGCCCACACCGGTCAGATAATCAGTTTCCTCAGGGACAGCAGCCTTATCCTGAAGTCCCGCGTCCCGGAAGGAAACAGGTCGATATACGACGAGTATGAATCAAATGTATTTCTTGTTATGACTTTGCCGTCCTTGAATGTAGCCGCCGAGGTGAAACACTGGAGCGGGCGTTTGGCCGTAGGAATCTGTCTGGGCTGGCTTCCGACCGAGGTGTTTCTGGGGACGGCCAGCTGCGGTGTGTCCGCATAGATGTTTCCCGTGTCTCTTTTTTCATCAAGCGGACTGTGCAGAGGGATTACGGCTCCGCAGAAACTGTTGCGGAAAATTTCATTTTCAGGTCTTTCCGTACCGAATACAGACACCGTGTCTGACCGCAGGATGCCTGTGAAAGCAAGTGCAAGGGTCAGCGTGTAGACAAGTACCTGTATTTTGTGCGGTTTTTTCACGGTGCGCAAATTTAATCTGAAATTGTCTAATTACAAAGAATATTGCACAAATGTTTCCCCCGGGGAGTGTTTCCAGATACGCAACTTAACATAATACCAATTGTATGACAAAACTGGAATAGGCGACAGACCATTAGAAAATGAGTGATTTAGACAAAAAATGAAGAAATTCAGAAAAAAGAAAATTATTGCAGGCAGATAAAATTAATAAATTATATTTGCAACGGAAATTATTCAACAATAAACTTAATATTATGTCTTTAGCTAAATCATCTGCTGTGCTGCAGTCGGTTACGGCTACGGCGCTAATGTTTTTTGCATGCTCGTGCGTTAATGAAGAATACGACTTGAGCAATGGCATTGACGGTACGGTAGATATCCAGGGCTCAATAAGCCTGCCTATCGGAAGTACCGAATTCATGCCTATCGGAGACTTCCTCGAGCTGGATCAGGATGGACAGGAATCCATACTGGTCGCGGATCCACAGACCGGAGACTACAGACTCTATATAGAATCGGATAATACGATAGCTCCGGAAGAACCTATTGAAATCCAACAGATTACGATTGAAGGCGAGATGATGGTGCCTGACGGGGGCGTCACATACGAAGAAATCGGACTGGGTTCCAGAGTCGAAAACATCATCAGTGCCCTTGATCCTGGAATGGATATACCGGAAGATGTCAGAAAAGGACTGAACTCCCTGATAGACGGAATGGAACCGCTGGAAGCGCAGACAACACCGATAGAAATCAATGAAGATATCGCGCAGGTTACCGATATCGTCAAAGATATAAAGAAAATAGAACTTGAGGCCCCTATCGCACTTACATTATCCCTCAAAGGAGACAACCTGACGAAAGGAAAAGTATCACTGAGCGGACCCGGCAATGAAGCGTTTACAATTACGTTCCCTGAATTCGTCACTCTGGAGCCCGGGACAGACAACCTGACGATAATCGACGGGCATATCCTTTCTTTCGACAATCTTGACATCGATATCGATGATCCGGAAAGTTCTACATTCGAGTTCTCTCTTACAGGCATCGATCTTTCCCTGCTCGACGAAGGACAGGGTATGGTCGGCGACCGGCTGACGGTCAATGACGAAATCAGCATATCGGAACTGAAACTCGGACTGGATATCAATGACTTCGCCCGCACGGTCGGTGAAATCCCGTATGAAATCGCTATCGACCTCAGCCTTAATGTCGGAGATGTCTTTGTCAAGAGCGTAGAGGCCGTGCTCGATCCTGATTTCAGCATAGATCCCCAAAGCATCGACATAGGGGAACTTCCGGAATTCATATCAGGCGACAATGTCACTCTGGATCTGTACAATCCTGTTATCCGTCTGGATGTCAATGCGGAAGACAATGTCCGTACGGCAACGGGCAAAGGATTCCCTAATTTCTATATGAGTGCCGGCATCGATGCGTTCGACAAGAACGGCAGCTCTACTCTGGGCAGCGACGGACCTATCGTCATAGGAGACGACGGCTCCGGCAAAGACAACAGCCCGGTTGTAATCAAAGAAGGGATGAACCACATAGTAATATCAAGACAGGAAGCTGAAAACGACGGCAACGGTCCGGTACCGGCAGATGAAAATTACCAGTACATAACGGTACCTGAACTCGGCAGGCTCATAAGCGTCATTCCAGACCATATTACCATCAGTGATATCAATGTGAGGATTCCTCATGAAGGTTCGGAAGGCAATTGGGCTGAATCCGACTATACTGCCATAACTTTCCCGCAGGAAGGTCCTCTTACCTACGATGTAGGGGTTGATTACAGCATCGAAGTCCCTCTTGCATTCGGGAAAGACCTGTATATCTCATACTCTACGGATTTCAACGGATGGAACGAGAATTTCAGCAGCACTTCCGAGTCGGATTACAAACTTGATCTGAAAGAAGCCTCTATCAAATTCGATTTCATCAATTCAATTCCTCTGGAACTCGGCCTTTCTGCAGAAGCCATCGATATTGACGGAAATGTAATGAGCGATATCGATGTCGAGCTTGAAGGCACTCTTGCAGCCGGAAACATAAACAATGAAACATCGGCCGCCGTAGTCGTGAAGATTGTGGCTACACAGGAGGCACTTGACCGTTTCGACGGACTCAGGCTCAATATCGAAGCGACATCCGGAGACATGGAAGGCGTGGCCCTCAATAAGGACCAGGGTGTCAGACTCGAGAACATAAGCGCCAACATCCAGGGCGGAATACAGCTGGATTTAACCGGGAATCAGAATAAGAATGAATAAGGCTATGAAAAAGATATTTTCCATCATGCTGCTTCTGTCGGCTTGTCTGGTATATAAGGCAGGTGCGCAGGAAGCTGTGAATTCAGGGTATTTTGTTGAAAGCTACAACTACAGACACAATCTCAACCCTGCGTTTGCCAGCACAAGAAGCTATTTTGCACTCCCCTTCATCGGCAATTTCGGCCTTACTACCCAGAGCAACGTCGGAATAAGCACATTCCTGTATCCGTATAACGGACAGCTTACCACCTTCATGAACGGTGCAGTCAGTGCGGACGAATTCCTCGGAAAACTCGGGAAAAACAACAAATTGGGGCTGGACTTGTCCATGCCGGTATTCTCGGTAGGTTCCTGGGGCAAGAAAGGCGGATTCACTACGGTAGGAATGTCCATCAAGGCAGACATGTCCTTCAACATGCCTTACGACCTGTTTGATTTCATGAAGAATGCCGGAGCGAAACAGAGCTATGATATAAGCAACCTCGGCGCAAGAGCCAGGACTTATGCGGAACTGTCCATAGGCCATGCACGCAAGATTACCGACAGGCTCAATGTCGGGGCAAAGCTCAAGATCCTTGTCGGACTGGCATATCTTGATGCGAATATAGACAAGATGCAGGTCCGGATGGGTGAAGACCAGTGGAGCGTCAACGCTGAAGGTTCCATCAATGCGTCCGTACCTATGCTGACATTCCCGACCAAGGGAGAGACAGGCGCCGCGACTGATCCTTCTCAAAACAATGAAATAGATTTCAATGCCATAGGAGACAGTTTCGAGTTCAATTCTGCAGGAGAAATGTTCTCTTCCCTGTTTTCCGGTCTCGGATATGGTGCCGCGCTCGATCTCGGGGCAACGTACGAGTTCGACAGCGGTCTCTTGAAGGGCCTTAACCTTTCGGCTGCAATACTTGACCTGGGATTCATTTCCTGGGGCAACACTGTCAGTGCCGTAACTTCTCCTGACCCTTGGGTTTTCGACGGCTTCGAAGATCTTTCACTTGATTCGGATGCAGGCAATTCACTTAATGATGAAATAAATTCCCTGACAGACAATCTGACCGACATGCTGAAATTCGAAAAGCAGTCACAGGGTAAAGGAAAAGCCAACATGCTGGCCTGCACTATCAATATCGGCGCCGAGTATGAAATGCCTTTCTACAGGAAACTCTCAGTAGGCTTCCTGTCATCCACCAGAATACAGGGACCTTACTCGCATTCGGAAGGCCGCTTCTCCCTGAATGTCGAGCCGACCAAATGGTTCGGGTTTTCTACAAGCTACGGGATATCCACTTACGGTTCTACATGGGGAGCCATAGTCAACTTCAGCTTCCCTGGAATAGGGCTCTTTATCGGTACTGACAGCATCCCGACGCAGCTTACGGCTCCTATCAAAGGCCTCGGCATAGGTATCCCTTGCAACAACCTGAACTTTAATCTCAATTTCGGACTTACATTCAATCTAAGCAAGGTCCGTCACCTGGGAGAAAAGCAATAGACGGGAACTTGAATCAAAGAGAAACAACGGGACTGGATTCAGTCCCGTTGTTTCTCTTTAAAATATAGTTATAGTATCCGGAAAGAATATCCGTTTACTCTTATTTTGCCATCATATCCGCAACTGCGGCCATATCGCATTTCCGGGCCGAATAAGCCTGCGGGAAGCAGATGCCGTCCGATACAAGTTCAAAACCCTGTTTGGTGGCCATTTCGTTCAGCAGCCTGACACTCGCACCTGCCCAGGTGAAAGAACCGAAAGCGAAAAACTTCCTGTTCCTGACCAGTCTTGCACAGACTCCGTACATGAAATTGTAGACCGGAGGGAAAATGTCATTGTTGTAAGTAGGGGCGCCTACGGCCAAAGTATCGTATTTGAAAAGGTCCCGATAGGCGAACGACACATTTTCAGTACAGAGGTTGTGTATCGCATACTTCACTCCCCTCTTTGCCAGTTCCGCTGCCAGAGACTTGGCCGCTTCCGCTGTATTTCCGTACATGCTGCCATAGACTATGCAGACGCCTTTCTCAGCTTCATATTTGCTGAGCCTGTCATAATATGAGACTACATCTGCCACATGGTTTTCCCATACGGGACCGTGTGTACTGCATATCCGGCCAATCTGCAGCCCGGAGAGTTTCTTCAGCGCAGCCTGTACTGTCTGGCCGTACTTCCCTACTATGTTCGAATAGTATCTGGTCATTTCGGACTTGAATTCTGCAAAGCAGTTTTCTGATTTGTCCAGCCATCCGCAGAGATGCGCCTCAGAATCCCTGATCCCTCCGTCTACTGCTCCGAAGGTTCCGAACGCGTCTCCGGAAAAGAGGGTCTTCTCGTCTTCCAGATATGTCACCATTGTCTCGGGCCAATGCACCATAGGAGCCATGTAGAATGCAAGCGACGATTTTCCGAGACTGATGCTCTCCCCTTCCTTGACAGCATGGATATTGTCCGTAAGGCCGTGATATCCCTTGATCATAGGGACGGCCTTGGCGCTTGTGATAATGCGGATATCCGGATATTGCTCCCGTATAGCGGCTATAAGCGACGAATGGTCAGGCTCCATGTGGTTAACGACCAGATAGTCTATCTTCCTGTCCCCTATTTCGTTGCGTATGTTGCCGAGATACTCTTTCTCAAATCCGGCTTCTACGGTGTCTATCAGCGCCACCTTTTCGTCCACTACCAGATAAGAGTTGTAGCTCACTCCGAAAGGAAGCGGCCACATCCCTTCAAAAATGACTTTTGTGTGGTCATTGACTCCTACGTAGCGGATCTTTTCAGAAATCTTCTTTTCCATATTGTAACTGTTTATATCGTTGTTCGTTTTTATGTATTTACCTGTTTTCTAAAATGTTATGCCTATACCGAACGTCAGGGCGAAAAACAGTGCGTCATTCTTTCTGAGGTTTTCTTCAGCAATATATATGGATGAAGCCGAAGATATCCCCAATACCCTTTTGTTTGCCATGGCATTCCTGTATGATATCAGAAAATCGAGTCTGGTATATTTCCCCAGCGGTATCCTGTATCCTGTGCCGGCTTTAAACATACCGGACGCGGATATTTCATTCCCGGATCCGGAGAACCCCGGACCGGCATCAAGATATACCAGCCATCTGCTTTTCATCGGATCTTTTCCAAAATAGTAAGTTCCCCGCAGTGTCAGAGGCGTAACAAGCATATACCTGCCTATACCGCTCTTACCGGTATATAGAGACAGATTGAACCTGTCTGAAATGTTTGCTCCGATGTGCATTAGGAACTCCCCGTTGCTTCGGTATCTTGTATCAGTGAATTTCCTGTCAACCCGGTAGCCGTATGAAGATATGAAGTTGAAATGCCTGTGTGAAGCGACGGTGCCTATATAGCTCCCTTCTATGCCGAACGTGAAGACATCGAGGAATCCGGATTCTTCCCGATGCTTCGCCTGGGCGTTTGCAGAGTGCAGGACAAGCACTGCCAGCAATGCAGGTATGTATCTGTGTATCCTGATCATAGCTTCATTCAAAAGACATAGCGGATTCCGAGTCGCGGATAATATGCCTTAATAAGTCCCTCCTGATACAGTTTCAGTCTGGAGTCGTTTCCGTGTCCTTCCAGATGCATTCCCAGGACAGGAGTAAAATCCAGGGAAAGTATCACAGGAACATGGAAGCGGTATTCCACTCCTATTTTCCCTGTCAGTCCTGCCATCGGTCCCGGCGACATCCCGTTCTGCCTGACATATCCGGCCGTGAATCCTACTCCTGCCAGTGCGGCCAGACATCCTGTAGAGAAGTCCTGTCTCAAAAACATGAAATTGTACGAAAAAGCCGCCTTGACCCCAGGATGGGACACCTGGCCGTCCAGGACTCCGCAGAAGTCTATCCCGGCATTGATTTCAAAGAATGTGGAGTCCGTCATCATCTGCTGAAAAGAAATCTCCGCACCATTGAAAGAGAAAACACCTCCCAGAGACCTCGGACGGGCCGCAATGCTTCCGGCGACAAGGACAGCCGCTGCCGCTGCCAGTATGTAGGCATACAGGCGCTTCATTGGCTATCGGACATCTTTCTGCATGTGTTTCATCCTGTGGCCGAAGAAATCCTTTATGCCGGCCTGCCTGAAACCGAGTCTCAGATACAGGGCTTCGGCTTTCGGCTTGTCCTCATCCACAATCAGCCCGACTTTGTCGAACCCTGATTCCCTTGCCCTTTCGAAAGCTGCTTCGAACAGCATGGAACCTATTCCGCGTGAACGCATCGACCGGTCGACCCCTATGGAGTCCAGGTAGAATTCTCCCGGACCGGTCTCTTTCACTTTTGAAAAATCGTTCGGAGAGTTCTGAAAGACAGAAAGATCTTCCGTTACAGGTCTCTTGAGTTCTTCATACAGGGCGCCGTCATATCCGTTTATGGCTCCGCAGACGCTGCCGTCCGCAACGGCTACTATCGTGTTCCTGTAGCTGTAAAGTGTATTGTCAGCCTCCACATACTTCCTTATGCGGTCATGCAGGCTTTCGAGTGTCATAGACGGGTCCATTGCCAGGAATTCTTCCACCGGCCAGGCAGACATTATAAGCCACGCCACAGCGGACGCATCCTCTTTCTTGCAATCTCTGACTGTAATTTCCATATCCTTTCTGTTTAGACATATTTGAATTCCATGTAAGTGGCTCCGAGCTCGTCGTTGAAACTGCCGCCGATAAAGCCTACCAGATCGCCTTCTTCCAGCATCCCGTCCTCCGTAAGCAGACTGACTGCGTTGCGAACGAAATCCTCTTTGCTCTTCTGTACATCGAACTTATACGGGTAGACATCATACGACAGGGCCAGTTCTCTCATCGTGAAATCATTGTAGCACATGGCGTAGATAGGCACCTTTGGCCTGAACTCCGCCAGGTAGCGCCCGGTCCGTCCTGTCCATGTATCGAATATTATGGCTTTTACAGGCAGTTCCTGCGTCGCTTCCACAAGGTTCTTGGCCAATACAGCCGCTATAGGCTTCATCACCTTGTCCAGGTTCAGTTCCAGGGATATTCCTATGGACTTTTCCGTCTCCCGGGCTATCTTTGTCATAGTCCTGACCGCTTCCACCGGGTATTTGCCGCTTGCCGTCTCACCGCTGAGCATGATGGCGTCCGTACTTTCGAAAATGGCGTTGGCCACATCCGTAACCTCCGCCCTGGTAGGACGCGGGTTCTCTATCATGCTGTGCAGCATCTGGGTGGCTATTATGACGGGTTTTTTCCTGGAACGGCAGGTCTGAATCATCTCCTTCTGTATAATAGGTATCCTTTCGGCCGGAATCTCGACTCCGAGATCCCCTCTGGCCACCATGACGCCGTAGCAGTAGGAAAGGATATCATACAGGTTGTCTATCCCCTGCTGGTTCTCTATCTTTGAAATTATCTTTATATGGCTGTTCCTGCTGTCGAGTATCTCCTGGATTTCGAGCAGGTCGTCTTTGGATCTGACGAAAGAGTGGGCTATGAAATCTATATTCGCATCTATAGCCCAGTTCACGAATTTCCTGTCCTTTTCCGACAGAGCCGGCAGAGAAATGTGTACATTGGGTACATTGACGCTTTTCTTGCCTTTGATCACTCCGCTGTTCTGCACTTCGCACAGCAGCTTGTCATTTTCCTTGCCGGTAACGAACAGGTCTACGGACCCGTCATCTATAAGCACATGGGCACCTACCGGCACATCCTTTACGAAATCCGTACAGGTCGTATAAAGGACCTTCGAGTTGCACAGTTTGTCCGGCCCGTTGTGGATTTCTATCCAGTCCCCTTCCTTTACGACGAAACCTACGGAGGACTCCATGGCGGTAAGGCGCACTTCGGGCCCTTTCGTATCGATGAGTATCCCTATCTTGTCAGAAACCGCACGTACATTGTCCACTATCTTCTGTGCACCCTCGATGCTGGCATGGGCCGAGTTGATACGGACTACATTCATCCCGTTCTGGTAGAGCTTCCTGATAAAGTACGTATCGCAGTTGATGTCTGAAATGGTGCAGATTATCTTTGTCTTTTTTGCAATCATCGTATTCTCTGTTTATCGAACCGCGAATTTAGTAAAAATATTATTATTTTCGCGCCCTCAAATTGTTAAGGTATGGTTATAAGCGGTGTTTTCATCATCGTCCTGTTTCTGGTTCTGGGAAATGCTGTATCCTCCCTTACAGGACATTTCATTCCGGGCAGCGTAATCGGAATGCTGCTGCTTTTCTTCTCGCTTGCATTCAAACTGGTCAGACCTGCATGGATAAGGCCGGTAGCAGAGTTCCTTACCGGGAACATGACGGTATTCTTCATCCCTGCCTCCCTCGGCATCATGGAGCAGTGGGGGCTCATCAGGTCCGGTTTTATCGGGTGGGTCGGAGTGACGTTCATTTCCACTCTGCTGGTGCTTGTAAGTACGGGACTCATGCAGGATTTCCTTATAAAGACAGGCAACAGGCTTTCGAAAAGGAGGAACGGCAATGACTGATATCGTATGCAATGTGCCTGTAATGCTGGCACTTACCTTAGGCGCATATCTTCTGGGTGTCTGGGTGAAAAAGAAGTCCGGCCTGTCCCTTCTGCATCCTTTTCTTATATGCATTCCGGTCATTGCGGCTACACTCAAATTCACAGGCGTGCCGGTAAGTTTCTATATGGAATCGAACAGGATGATAGATTTCATGCTGGGACCGAGCGTCGTTTCCCTGGGTCTGCTGATGTATGACCATCTTGAAACCATAAAGAAACACCTTGTCTCCATTCTCGTATCAGTATTTACCGGCAGCGTAACAGGGGTCGGAAGCGTATATGCGCTTTGCCGTTTCTTCAGGCTTGACGGGATATTCGTGAAATCCATGGAAGCCAAATCGGTTACGACTCCCATAGCGATGGACATAACGGCTTCCCTCGGGGGCAACGTTTCACTCGCCGCCGTGACAGTCATCCTGTGCGGCTTCATCGGCACGGTGGCAGGCCCGATGATGATACGGATGTTCCATATAAATACGTCCGTAGCAAAAGGCCTTGCGCTCGGATGCTGCTCACATGGTCTGGGAACATCAAAAGCGATAGAAATGGGAGCGGTAGAAGGTGCCGTCAGCGGCCTTGCAATTGCCCTGATGGGGGTGATGACCGCACTGGTCGTGCCGTTGTTCAATATGATTTTCCCGATAAATCAGTAACTTTAAAAGATTTTTCTCCTTTGATTCATAATATTCGGTCTATATGGAAACAGATGACAATATCGGACGCAGCAGGATGCTCCCTCCCCTTCCCGAGAGGATGAGACCCAATGATCTGGACGGTTACGCCGGACAGAAACACCTTGTCGGCCCGGGCGGTATAATCCGGAACATGATCGAAACCGGCAACTTGTCCTCGTTCATTCTCTGGGGGCCGCCGGGTGTCGGCAAGACCACTCTTGCCAGAATAGTTTCCAAGAGCATGAACCGCGAATTCTTTACCCTTTCTGCAGTGAGTGCAGGTGTCAAAGAGGTACGTGAGGTAATAGAAAAGGCACGGACGGGATCGATATTCTCACAGGCCGCCGCCCCTGTGCTTTTCATCGACGAGATCCACAGGTTCAACAAATCCCAGCAGGACGCCCTACTCGGGGCAGTCGAGAACGGCACTGTAATACTTATCGGCGCCACTACGGAAAATCCGTCTTTCGAGGTCAACACCCCGCTGCTTTCACGCTGCCAGGTTTTTGTCCTTAAAAGTCTGGATGTCTCAGACCTTCAGGAACTTCTGGACAGGGCCATAAAAACTGACGTCTTGCTGGGCAAGATGAACATCAAAGTGGACGAGACCGAAGCACTGTTCCGCTACAGCGGCGGGGACGCCAGGAAGCTTCTGAACATACTGGAAATCGTAACAGGGTCTTTCCATGCCGGAGAACAGATTGTAATAGACAATGCTTCAGTGACTTCCTGTATTCAGGAAAATATGGCCGTATATGACAAGGGCGGGGAGATGCACTATGATATCATTTCGGCATTTATCAAGAGTGTCAGGGGATCCGATCCGAATGCGGCGGTATATTACCTCGGCAGGATGCTGGTCGGCGGCGAAGATCCGCTGTTCATCGCCAGAAGACTGTGTATCCTGGCCGCCGAGGATATAGGGCTTGCAAATCCGAACGCCCTCCTTCTGGCCAACTCATGTTTCCAGATCGTCCACAACATAGGCATGCCCGAAGCCAGGATTCCTCTGGCCGAGACCACGATATACCTTGCCTGTTCGCAGAAGAGCAATTCCGCATACATGGCCATCAACCAGGCTATGGACACCGCTTCAAAGACCCAGACATCGCAGGTGCCGCTCTATCTGCGCAACGCACCTACAAAGCTGATGGAAGAGCTCGGCTATGCAGACGGGTACAAGTATGCCCATGATTATCCGGGACATTTCGCCGATCTCGAGTTCCTTCCTGCAGACCTTTCCGGAACCAGGTTCTATGAACCGGCCGACAACCGCAAGGAGGCTGAAATGCGTGCAAGGCTTTCGTCTTTGTGGAAAAAATACGGGTATTGACATCAGAACGGATATCCGACTCCGAAGTGTATTGCATAGCCGTCCCGGCGCAGCCAGTCGCGCGGACGCAGCCATCTGGTCTCCCTTGCCGGATCATGGAGCTTCATTCCCATATCCACGCGCAGGAGCAGGAAATTGAGATCCAGGCGCAGTCCCAACCCCCAGTTCATGGCTATGCTCTTTCCCAAATTCTTCCAGTTCAGCTTTGACAGGTCGCTTTGCGGTGTCCCCGTATCCCTCAGCGACCAGACATTGCCGGCATCGATGAAGACTGCCCCTCCGAGTTTCCAGAACATCTGGAACCGGTATTCGGCATTGGCTTCGAGCTTCATGTCTCCGGTCTGGTTGGGGATGACGAAAGAGTTGTCCATCGGAGCTATGCCGGGTCCTACCGTCCTTGCCTGCCATCCTCTCAGACTGTTCGCACCTCCGGAATAGAAGTGCTTCTCGAAAGGCAGGGCGTTGGAATTCCCGTAAGCATGTCCTGCTCCGGCAAGAAACCTTGTCGCGAAAGCCTGGCCGTTGTTCTTGCCGAACCTCCAGGTCTTCCCTATCTGGAATTCCGCCCTCACATATTGTGAATAAGGGGTGTTCCATATCATGCCAGAGCCGTTGGCGTCCTTCTGCATAAGCGGGCGGAAAGCGCTCAGGAGGTTACCGGCAATATCGAACTGGAACCTTGTATAGAAAAAGGTTGTCTTTGGGACCACTTCCGTATTTGTCGTATAATATATGTTGCCTCCCAGACCGAGGTCGAAGTGGTCCTGATAGGCATTCTTCATGAACGGGTCGCTTTCAAGATTCTTGAAAAATGCAGGGTCCATATCGAACAGCCTGACGATATTGAGCTGGAGCGGATAGAACTGATAGAAGAAGCGGGAGCCCAGGTTTCCGTTGAAAATCAATGAAGTGGATATGATGTTCCTGGTATATTCCGGGCGGTTCTGGTAATTGTACGAAAGATTTACTTCCGTTCTCGGTATCGTCCCTTTGAAGAGCCTGTACGGCAGGAAAAGGAATTTCGGGAAACTTATTCCTGCAGAGACACCGAACTCGTTGGAGCGGACGTCATCGTTGAACTTGAACTGGAAGTTTCCCATGAAACTGAGATTGAGCCACTCGCCGCCCCTGAATATGTTCTTGTGATAGTATGAAATCTGCGGTGACAGGCCGAGCAGTCCGGTAGAGTTGGACGAGGCTTCCAGATTGAGCTTGAATCCCTGGAGTTTCGACTGGGTAAGGTTTATGCTGCAGTCGACTTTGTTCGTGTCGCTCTGGTTCATTTCGATGTTTACGCTGCTGAAGACATTCAGTGAAGACAGCCTTGAGTATGTGCTGCTGACAGCCTGTTCGCTGTACAGGCTTCCCGGGATTATCGTATTCAGATTGGTAAGGATGTTTTCCCGTATCCTGAGGCTTTTGGGAAGGGACATGCCCACATCGCCTATATAGAATTTCCGCAACTGCCGTCCGTCTCTGGGCGTTTCGTTTCTCGTATAGTTCCGGATGCTCATTTCCAGAGTCGCGGAATCCGGATTTGCAAGCGTATCCGCCTCGAAAAAGTAGTAGTTCTTGGAGAAGCCGTAGAACCCTTTGTCCCTGAGATACTTGCTTGAACGCTCGCTTTCCGCTTCCAATGCCTCTTCCGATAGCCATGACCCCGGCTTTATGGTTACAGACGCCGTATCCTTCAGAAATTCGTCCCTTATCTCCCCTTCCGGCAGGTTATAATGGATATCCCTGATAATGAATCTTTTCCCGAGGGTGATGATATAGTTTACCTTCACCTTCCGCTTTTTTACCTGGATTTCGCTTCTGATATCGGAACCATAATAGCCGAGATATTCCAGATGGTTGTTTATGTTTTCTATCGAACTGTTTACAAGATCCGGTTCATAAACGACGGGAGCCACGCCTATCTTCTGCACGAACCGGTCCCATCCCTTTCCTTTCCCGTTCGACCAGTTGTAGACATTCAGGAACGGGTTCCATCCCAGGAAAGTGGAATTCGGCTGCTGTTTTATGTACGGCTCGATGCTGCGGGTGTTGAATTTGCTGTCGTTGGTCACTTCCAGACTGTTTTTCTGCAGGCGGTATTCCCCGTCCTGAAGAACACGGGTAGTGCTGCACGAAACCAGTGTTACGGCAGCGGCAAACAAAGATATTAGACATCCCGATCTTCCCATTCCGGCAAGGCATATCCTGCAAATTTACCTCAATTAAGTCAGATTCCAATAAAATTTGATCTAAATATTAGAACCTACAGATATAAATCATATATTTGCACCGCGAATCAGACAATCCGACTCGGTCGGATGCGTTGTTTTTGTTTAATGCAATTAATTTACTTCGGTAGCAATGAAGAACAAGTACATTGATTTGATTGACCAGACTTTCGAGTTTCCGCAGGATGAATTCAGGGTCGAGGACGGTGAACTCTATTTCCATGATATCAATATGATGGATATCATCAACCAGTACGGCACACCTCTCAAGATATCATATCTGCCGAAGATTTCATCCCAGATACAGCGTGCAAAGAGAATGTTCAATGTAGCCATGGCCAAGGCCGACTACAAAGGGAAATACCACTACTGCTACTGCACCAAAAGCTCCCATTTCGAATTCGTGCTCAGGGAAGCGCTGAAGAACGACATCCATATCGAGACATCCTCGGCATTCGACCTGAACCTGATAGAGGCGCTGGAAGCCGAAGGTGCGGTAAACAAGGACCTGTATATCGTATGCAACGGATTCAAGAAGCCGGCCTATATCGAAAACATAGCGAATTTCGCCAATGCAGGCTGGCACAACATCATCCCCGTGCTGGACAACATGAACGAATACAAGGATCTTGACGACCTCATCAAAGTCCCTACGAACCTCGGCATCCGTATCGCCTCAGAGGAGGAACCGAATTTCGAGTTCTATACTTCCCGTCTCGGAATCCGCTACAGCGACATACTGCCGTTCTATGAAAACCTGATCAGCAAGAGCGACAAGTTCCATCTGAAAATGCTGCATTTCTTCATAAATACAGGTATCCGCGACACCGCATACTACTGGAACGAACTGGCAAAATGCGTTACCGTGTACTGCGACCTGAAGATGATATGTCCGGAACTCGATTCCCTGAACATCGGAGGTGGCTTCCCTATAAAGAACTCGCTGGCTATGGATTTCGACTATGAATACATGGCAGAGGAAATAATCTCCCAGATAAAGACCATGTGCAACGCACGCGGAGTGGCCGAACCGAACATATTTACCGAATTCGGAAGTTTTACCGTAGGGGAATCCGGCGCTACCATCTTCCAGATTCTTGACATAAAGCAGCAGAACGACCGTGAGCGTTGGTACATGATAGACAATTCCTTCATGACCACCCTGCCGGACACATGGGGAATCAAACAGCGCTTCATACTCCTCCCTATAAATAAATGGAACGAAAAATACCAGAGGGTGTTTCTCGGAGGGCTGACCTGCGACAGTCAGGACTACTACAATGCTGATTCGCATGCAAACGCCATCTTCCTTCCTATAATGGAAGACAGAGATGACCCGCTTTACATAGGATTCTTCCACACAGGTGCATATCAGGAGTCCATTTCCGGCTACGGAGGGATACAGCACTGCCTGCAGCCTGCCCCTAAACACATCATCATCGACAAGGACGAAAACGGGGACTACAGCACCAAACTGTTCAGCAAGGAGCAGACCTACAAGTCCATGCTGAAGATATTGGGGTATTGATCATGTCCGGAATATCCAATAACGAGATAAAAAAAGTCAGATCCCTGTCCATGAAGAAATTCAGGGATCAGGAGGGACTTTTTACCGTTGAAGGTGAAAAGATGGTTTCAGAAGCTCTGGGATCATCTTTTCACGTAGAAAAAGTATATCGTGCCGATGAAATAGGACAGGAGACTATGTCGCGCATTTCCGCCCTGTCCTCCCCTTCTCCGGTGCTTGCTGTCGTGCGTAAACCTTCAGGACTTGTGCTGGAAGGTACCGGGGAGATTCTCCCGGCCCTTGTCCCGGGAAAATCCGCAGAAAAGAGACATGACGGCCCCGACAAATCCGGCAAACATCAGGGACTGTTCCTGGCTCTCGACACCATCCGCGACCCTGGTAACCTCGGCACGATCCTCCGTATCGCCGACTGGTTCGGCATAGACGCCGTATTCGCATCCCGCGACACTGTTGACGTGTTCAATCCGAAGGTGGTCCAGGCCACTATGGGTGCCATTTTCAGGGTCCGTTTCCACTATGCTGACATTCCGGCGCTGACCCGCATCGCCCTTGAAGCAGGAGGACATGTCTACGGGACCTTTCTGGACGGAGAAAACATATACGGCAAAACGCTTGACTGCGGGGCGGACTCTCCTTCAGTCATAGTCATCGGCAACGAATCCGACGGCATTTCGCCTGAGGTTGCCACAATGGTCTCCGACCGTCTCTTCATACCTCCCTATCCCGCCGGGGATCCCGGCTCGGAATCACTGAATGCAGCCGTCGCCACTGCCATTACAGTCTCTGAATTCCGCAGACGGCAGACTTTTAACGGATAGCAGGTGGCGGCAATGCTTTTTCTGTCTATCTTTGCACGGCAGAATTGATCGTTACCGCACTATGAACACTATCGAACCTGTAAATCTGAAAGAACTGCACGAGACGGACTACCAGTCGCTCATTACCCACAGGATCAGGCGTATACTGATGATATGCAGCAACTATGACGCTTTCATCCTGGAAGAAGACGGACAGATAGAATCCCGCATATATGAGGAATACATAGAACTTAACCTGAGCAATCCTCCGAAATTCATCTGGGCGCAGTCATCGGAAAAGGCCTATGACATCATAAAGGAAGACAATGACATAGATATGATTATCTGCATGTATAATGCAGGTGATTCAGGAGTATTCGCACTTGCTTCCAGACTCAAGGAGCAAGGCAGCAGGATACCGTTCGTCCTTCTTACGCATTTTTCCAAGGAAATCTACCGCAGGCTGATGCATCAGGACATGTCGGTAATCGATTCAGTATTCAGCTGGCACGGAAATGCGGACCTTATCGTCGCCATAGTCAAGCTGTTCGAGGATATGCTCAATGCAGAGAACGACATCCTCAAAGTCGGTGTGCAGGCTATCCTTCTGGTTGAAGATTCCGTACGTTATTATTCCACTTACCTTCCCGAACTTTACCGGCTCGTACTCAGGCAGAGTGCAGAATTTCTGAAAGAGACACTGAACGAGCAGCAGAAGAAATACAGGAAACGCTCCAGGCCGAAGATACTGCTTGCCACCAACTATGACGATGCGGTAAAGTACTATGAAATGTACAAAGAAAACCTTCTGGGGGTGATTTCCGATATAGGTTTTGTAATCCACAAGAATGACAGCCCGCAGAACGAAAAGCTTGATGCAGGTCTGGATCTGGCGAAGATGATCAGGTCCGACGACCCTACCATGCCGGTACTGCTGCAGTCATCGCAGGAAAGTTTCGCGGAAGAAGCCGCCCGCATCGGGGCCGGATTCCTGAGGAAATATTCCAAGACGCTGATAATACAGCTGGCAGAGTACATCAAAGATGAATTCTGTTTCGGTGATTTCGTATTCCGGGACCAGAATCGCGTGGAATATGGCCGCGCAGGCAACCTTAAGGATCTGGAAAAATGCATAAGGTCCATTCCGGACGATGTCCTGCTGTACAATACATCCAGGAACATGCTATCGAAATGGTTCTACGCCAGAGGTCTCTTCACTCTGGCCGGCAGGTTCAAGAAAGTACAGGACAGCCATTTCAGGAACACAGACCAGCTGAGACAGTACGTTTCCCAGGAAATACATGACTATCATGCGCTTACAGGACGCGGAATCATAGCGCATTTCGATAAGGATTCATACGAAAAATACATCTGGTTCGCCAGGGCCGGAGAGGGGTCCATAGGAGGGAAAGCCCGGGGGCTTGCGTTTCTCAACAGCTTGATCCTGAAGCACAAGCTGAATGACAAGTACCCTTCCATCAAGGTATCCATCCCGAGGACAATGGTAATAGCCACCGATTATTTCGAGGAATTCATCATAGAAAACGGCCTGCAGTACGTAATCGACTCCGAAGTGTCGGATGATGACATTTTGTCTGAATTTGTCGCATCAAGACTCCCGGAACCGCTTGTGGAAGAATTGCGCGTATTCGTATCCACGGTGTCCTCCCCGCTGGCCGTAAGGTCGAGCTCCAAACTGGAAGACAGCAACTACCAGCCTTTTGCAGGTGTCTATACTACGTACATGATACCCCTTACGGAAAACAGGGACCAGATGCTCAGACTTCTGGGAAAGGCCATAAAAAGCGTCTACGCTTCAGTATACTTCAGCGGAAGCAGGACATATATACAGACTACAGGAAATCTGCTCAGCGAGGAAAAGATGGGTGTTATAGTCCAGAGCATCTGCGGCACGCAGCATGACGGATACTATTACCCGATGCTGTCCGGTGTGGCAAGATCGGTCAACTATTATCCTATAGGCAGCGAAAAGAAAGATGACGGGATAGTGAATCTTGCTTTCGGACTGGGCAAGACGGTAGTTGACGGAGGCCATACGCTGCGCTTTGACCCGAAATACCCGAAGAAGATCCTCCAGCTTTCCGACACATCTCTTGCCCTGCGCGACACACAGAAGGAAATGTATGTACTGGACCTGCGTCCTGGCTCGTTCAAGACATCGAGGGATGACGGCATCAACCTGGTAAGGCTTCCTGTTGCGGACGCCCTTAAAAGTTTCGGCTATCCGGAGCTGGTAGCATCCACATTCAGCGTGGCCGACCGGAGGATCGTGCCTGGAGTCACTGCACAGGGGGCGAGGATCATCTCATTCGACGCCATTCTCAAATACGGCAAGTTCCCTCTGGCAAAACTCCTTGAAGAACTGATGGAAATCTGCAAGAAAGAACTCATGTGCGATATAGAGCTTGAGTTTGCTGCGGATGTAATCCCGGAGTTCGGAGGCAATGCCATAGTTCTGAAGCTCCTGCAGGTGCGCCCGGCCGGAGTCTATGACGATGACGCAGACATGACATACGACCAGGTATGCGGTGGAATCCATGAGACCCTGCTTGTCTCGGACAATGCACTTGGGTCCGGCAGCATATCAGGCATGGACTATATCCTGTATGTCGACCCCGCCGGGTTTGACAGCTCATATACCAGGGAGATGGCTGCAGAAATATCGGCAATGAACAGCTACATGAAAGGAGAAGGCGGGAACTATCTGCTTATCGGCCCCGGAAGATGGGGGTCGTCTGACCCGTGGCTGGGCATTCCGGTTGTCTGGAGCGACATTTCAGAAGCCAGGATGATAGTCGAATGCGGTATTCCCGGCTACCAGATAGAGCCGAGCCAGGGCACGCATTTCTTCCAGAACATCACTTCTCTCGGAGTGGGCTACCTGACCGTCAATACCGTGACAGGGAAAGGAATGGTCGATGCAGCCCGGATTTCTTCAATGGAATGTATAAAAGAAAGCAAGTTCGTAAAGCTGTACAAGGCACCTTCCGAACTTGCAGCATTCATAGACAGGGAGACCTCCAGAGCCATTGTCGGCCTGTAGGCATTACAGCAGTCGTATCATGATTCCGTCCATCGGAGGTACGGTCACTTTTATGTGCTTCTGCGGATTAAGGTCTTCGGAAACAGGCATGCCGAGCCATTCGAAAGCATGCTCCGGTATCAGCAGTTCCATAGTGGACTCGTGATCGGAAAAATTGGATACGAACAGCAGTGTCTCTTCCTCATGATCCCTCAGCCATGCGAAATGACGGTTCTTGTCGAATCCGTCGGAAGAAAAGTTGCAATAACACAGATCATAGACAGTTCCTTTTCTGACTGCAGGATCCTCTGCCGCGAACTTCAGTGCCCGGCTGTACCTTCTGAACACTTCCAGTTCCGTATCCCCTTCTACAGCCGTCTCCTTATCCGCCAGCGGCCTGTAGCTCCCGTCCGCGATCATTTTCCGCAGACGGCGTACAGACCCTACGCTCCACCAGTCGAAGATGGTAGTCCTGCCGTCCTTGCCGCTGAACCCTTCCTCGTCCATGCCTCTCTCTCCCATTTCCTCTCCGTAATAAAGCATGAACGGTGCCCTGTTAAGGAACAGGGAAACATACAGTGCCGCGAAAGAATTCCTGGCGTCCTTTCCGAAGAAATCCGATGCAAACCGCTGCTCATCATGGTTTTCCAGAAAATTCAGCATATATGGCTGCAGGTCTCCGAGGAACTGCCAGTTCCTGGTGATGCCGGTCGCGGACTGCCACAGGTCGACGGGCATTCCGTTGTCATTCACATTCTTTTCCACCACAGCCCTCAAAGTGTCATAAAGTCCGGATTTGTCATACAGGTAGTCGAATCCTACCTCCCTGATATATTTCCTGTACAGGTCTTTCTTGTAGACTTCCGCTATGAAAATGACATCCCGGAACTCGTTCTTGATACGTGCTATCGCCCAGGTAAAGAACCGGGCAGGGACAAGCTCCACCATATCGCAGCGGAAACCGTCCACTCCTTTCGATACCCAGAACCTCAGGATATCGTACATCCTGTCCCACGTCCCGGTGTGTTCGTCGGTATAATTGAGTTTGATGGTCTCGTACCAGTCATTGATGCCGGGAGATGCATTGTAGCAGTTGTTCCCCGTAGCCATGGCAGGTGTTTCCGCATATTGGGACAGAATACCGGCATTCCGTTTCAGCAAAGCCTTGTATCCCTGGGTATCGTACGGGTACTCTGAAACAAAAGTGCGGCACCGGTCTACAAGCCACGCCGGAAGGATACGGTATCCGTATCCGAAATCCTTGTTTTTAAGGGCTTTTGTCTCTTTCTTGAATTCATCGGCATCCGGCAGGACAAGAGACTGTTCCGGATAGTAGAAAAAATCGTTCCCGGAAGCCCAATGCACAGACCTGTCATCTTTTTCTCCCAAATATGTTGCCGGACCTCCGGCATTCGCCTCCACATGGGGCGAAACCTTGCCGTAATCCCTTGAAACATGGTTAGGCACGAAGTCTATTATCACTTTCAGGCCGGCTTCGTGGGTACGTCTGACCAGTTCCCCGAACTCTTCAAGACGGTTGTCCGGATTTTCTGCCAGATACGGGTTGACATCATAATAGTTTTCAATTGCATACGGAGAGCCGGCCTCCCCCTTTACAAACTCCGGATGGGAAGGAAGACACCCTCCGCCGGAACTTTTGGTGGAATGCCTCAATACCCCGGTATACCATACATGACTACAGCCCAACCATTTGAGATATTCAAGGGTCGGGCTGTCGATATCCCGGAACCTGCCTGTTCCGTTATTTTCCAATGAGCCTCCTTTCTGAGGCCTTTCCGTGTCGTTCCCCCAGATTCTGGGAAATATCTGATATATTATGGGTTTATCCATATCTTTTTTGAATTTATAATAAGAAAGATGTTTTTTCCGGTAAGCCGATCATGCATTTTTCACGCCATAATTTCATTAATTCGAAATTATACTCCAAATTTGTACGGAATGAATATATCTTACGAATTTAATAAAATTTATTATGAAGACAAAACTGCTTTTAAGTCTTGCCGTGTTCTCCGCGGCAGTCTGTGCCAATGCACAGGAGCAAATGCATGACTGGGCCCAGTTCGGGCGCTATGCCAAGGCCAATGAACAGGTCACCGCTTCCCCGAAGGCCGTATTCATGGGTGACTCGATTACCGACGGATGGGATGACAACGACCAGGGATTCTTTACTGACAACGGCTTTGTCTGCCGCGGGATTTCAGGACAGACCACATCGGAGATGCTTGTCAGGTTCCGTCAGGATGTAATCGGTCTGCATCCGCGTTACGTAGTGATTCTGGCCGGGACAAACGATATCGCCAGAAACAACGGATATATCGAGCTGGACAATGCTCTCGGAAATATCATATCGATGTGCGAACTCGCCAGGGCGAACAAGATAAAACCCATACTCTGTTCGGTCACACCTTCAACGGGATTCGGCTGGAGACCCGATGTCAAGAATGCCGCTTCTAAAATAGAAAAGTTCAACAGCATGATCAAGGCATACGCCCAGGCAGAAAAAATCCCGTATGTAGACTACTATTCAGCGCTCAAGAACGAAAACGGCGGGCTTCCTGCAGAATATTCCGGTGACGGTGTCCATCCGAACCTGGAGTGCTACAAGGTAATGGAAAAAATAATACTCGAATATCTGTAAAACCATGTCATCCCGAGCGAAGTCAAGGGATCTGAATAAACCATTGCCCGATATGTCAAATATAGTAACAGGAATAGGCGAAGTGCTTTGGGACGTGCTCCCCGAAGGTAAGAAACTCGGCGGGGCGCCTGCCAATTTCGCCTATCATGTGTCGCAGTTCGGTTTTGAAAGCAGGATAGTCAGCGCTATCGGACCGGACATGCTCGGAGAAGAGCTCCTTTCAGGCCTTGGTGACAAAGGACTCGACTGTATGATAGAGACCGTCCCGTATCCTACAGGGACAGTACAGGTGGAACTTGACGGGAACGGCATCCCGTGCTACGACATCAGACAGGACGTGGCTTGGGACAATATCCCTTTTACACCCGGACTCGAGGCCCTTGCCAAAACTACCGGAGCCGTCTGTTTCGGCTCTCTTGCCCAGCGCAGCCCGGTATCGAGGGATACGATAAACCGTTTCATAGACGCCATGCCTGAAGGAAGCCTCAGGATATTCGACATTAATCTGCGCCAGAATTTCTACACGAAGGATATTGTATGCAACTCTATGCGCAAATGCAACATCCTGAAAATCAATGACGAGGAATTGGAAACAGTAAGTGTCATGCTCGGCCTTCCGGACGGCCCTCAGCAGTCGCGGGCAAAAGCGCTTCTGTCCATGTTCGGACTCAAGGCGCTGATTCTCACCTGCGGAGCCACAGGCAGCCATGTGTTCACTTCTGAAGAAACTTCCTATATCGCGACTCCGCAAGTCGAAGTCGCGGACACTGTCGGCGCTGGCGATTCCTTTACAGCAGCCTTTGTCTCCGGCCTGCTGAAAGGCCTGGACATAAGGCAGGCGCACAGGCTGGCAGTAGAAACTTCCGCTTTCGTATGCACTCAGGAAGGCGCGATGCCCGAGCTGCCTGCATCATTGACGGATTCCGTAAAAGTGGTATAATCATCCGTAACGCGAATACAGTCCTTGTACCGGCCCCCTCCTAATTTTGCATTGTAAAATCAGGAGGGGTTATGAATAAGTTATTATCTGCCACTATGATGCTCGCATGCTTCTGCTGTGCAGGAAGCCTTGCGGCACAGGACAACCGATCTAATACCAATACTGACATGGAAGAAAAACTGAATCTGACGCAGGACTGGGACAAGGTATTCCCGCAAAGCGACAAAGTAAACCACACGAAAATCACATTCCACAACAGGTACGGGGTCACTCTGGCCGCGGACCTGTACATCCCGAAGAACGCATCCGGCAAACTGCCGGCCATCGCCATGAGCGGCCCTTACGGAGCAGTAAAGGAGCAGGTATCGGGACTTTATGCCCAGACACTTGCCGAACATGGATTCCTGACCATCGCTTTCGACCCTTCATTTACAGGGGAAAGCGGCGGGTCTCCGCGCGGAATCTCCTCTCCGGACATCAATACCGAGGATTTCAGCGCAGCCGTTGACTACCTGTCCACCCGTGACGATGTTGACCCCGGGCGTGTCGGCATTCTCGGAATATGCGGATTCGGAGGCTTTGCGGTCAATGCCGCCGCCATGGACACCCGTATCAAGGCCACTGCAGCTATAACCATGTATGACATGACCCGTGTGACTGCAAAGGGATATTTCGATGCCGATGACAATGCCGGTTACCGCTACGAGCTGAAAAAGGAGCTGAATGCCCAGCGTACAGAGGACTACAGGAGCGGCACTTACGCCCATGCAGGAGGGAATCCCGATACCGCACCCTCAGATGCGCCGCAGTTCATCAAGGATTATGTGGATTACTACAAGACTGAACGCGGCTACCATCCACGCTCATTAGGCTCCAACGAAGGCTTCACCAGGACTTCCGCCCTCGCCCTTGTAAACATGCCTATCCTCCAGTATGCCGGGGAGATACGCAGTGCAGTTCTGCTTGTACATGGAGAGAAAGCCCACTCACGCTATTTCAGCGAGGATACATTCAAGCGGCTCATCGGAGATAACAAGGAACTGATGATCATCCCTGGCGCGAACCATACCGACCTGTATGACAATCTTGAGGTCATCCCGTTCGACAGGATAGCAGGCTTTTTCAACAACGCTTTTTCAAAGTAGCGAGACGGCTGACCGATTCCCTGTATTTGCGTGACACCGGAATAGTTTCCATGCCTACCGACAGACAGTCGCTGTCAAGTCCGCTGATACAGTCGAGGTTTACGAGAAATGCCCTGTGGGAACGGATGAAACGCTCCCCGAGAACAGACTCCCATTGCGAAATGGGGGTCTTGTTTCTGTATAAGGTGCCGTCTGACATGTGGATATATACCTCCTTGTCATTGGACTCGATATAAGCGATGTCCGCTGCATTGACGGTCACTTTGTGCCTGTCGGACACGAACGAGACGGTATCGGGGATTTTCGAAGAGAATTTTGCGTACAGCCTCTGGAGAGAAACGTCACCGGAGACAAGAATACCGAGAATCAGGACCGTAAAGACGGGATTTAGCAACACCTCATGGAATTTAGAGGGACGGAATACGTATGTATGTGTCGTCAGTACCAGAAAGAAAGTAAGTACAGTCACTGCCATGGCCAGGAAAAAGGCATCGGCTACCCCCTTTTTCCTGTCGGAGAAAGACAGCTGGGGAATGAAATACTTCAATGCGAACGCTCCGGGCATGAATAAAGAGCCGAGGAAGAAGGCCTGTCCGAACGAATAATCGAAACTCAGGAAAATCATTGCCAGCAGCAATGACGCCAGAAAAACATACCCGATATCGATCAGAAATTTCATCAGACTTACGTTTGTCAGTCCAAATTTAAGACAATTTCTTTCAAAGTAGAACCGGCCCTGAAGGTCCTCAGGCTGGAACAAGGGGATTTGACATGGCAAAGAGGGGATTTAAAATTGCATCTGAACAGTCTGTACGGTACTTTTGCAGTGAACCTTTAAAACCAAAAGTAATGAATAGCATCTTCGTTTTTTTCATCCAGGGCAATCCTGTGCCGATGGGCATTATCACTCTGATTCTCGTTCTCGTGTTCTTAGCCGCATGGAAGGCCCCGGCATGGGTCAGCAATCTGGGAAAACTCGGCCTTGTCACCGGAATCCTGGGGACACTTTTCGGTATTTCTCAGATGCTGGACTATCTGGGTGGAAATGCAGAGACCCCCGCAGCGGTTATCTACAGAGGTCTGAAAGTCACGCTGATCCCTCTTTACTACGGGATTTTCGTCTACATTATCGGTCTTATAATAAGCACCGTACAGAAACCGAGGCTGCGGTAGCGGCAGTTATTTTAACTCCCTGGAAAGATTTACCATCTCGATGGCTGTGGTCATGGCATCGAAGCCTTTGTTCCCGGCCTTGGTGCCTGCTCTTTCTACAGCCTGCTCGATGGAATCCGTGGTCAGGACACCGAATATCACCGGAATGCCGCATTCGAGGCCGACATGGGCAATGCCTTTGGCGGCCTCGTTTGCTACCATGTCGAAATGAGGTGTAGCCCCGCGAATTACTGCCCCCAGGCAGACTATCGCGTCATACTTGCCTGAAAGGGCCATTTTCCTGGCTATGAACGGTATCTCGAATGAGCCAGGGACCCACGCCGTTTCCAGGTCTTCCCCGTTCCCGCCGTGACGGATAAAAGAGTCTTCGGCTCCGGAGAGAAGTTTCGATGTAATGAATTCGTTGAAACGTGCAGCCACGATGCCGATCTTCTGGCCTGCGGCGGAAAGGTTGCCTTCTATTGTTTTCATTGTCGTTAAATAAATTATACGTGTATCTGTCATTTCGACCGGGTGAAGTGAGCGGAGAAATCTGCAGATCCCTCGGCTCCGCTCGGGATAACAATTATCTAAGGTCATTCCGGACGTGATTCGGAATCTGCGGGAAAGTGGAGCAAATGTCCCATTTTCTTGTATTTGGTGTATAGATATGCAGCATTTTTCTCGTTGCAGGTCATTTCTATCGGATCGCGTCCTGCCACTTCGATTCCGTAATGGTCAAGCCCGTTGATTTTCAGAGGGTTGTTGGTCATCAATATCAGTTTCCTTACCCCCAGGTCGGCAAGTATGGCGGCTCCGGTATCGTACTCACGCAGGTCAGGTTTGAACCCTAATGCGATATTGGCTTCGACAGTATCCATTCCCCGGTCCTGCAGCTCGTACGCACGCAGCTTGTTTATCAGCCCAATGCCCCTGCCTTCCTGACGCAGATACAGCAGCACTCCCCTTCCGGCTTTCTCTATCCTGCGCAGAGCTTCTGCCAGCTGCTCGCCGCAGTCGCACCTGAGCGAGCCGAAAACATCTCCTGTCAGACACTCCGAATGCATCCTGCAAAGAACAGGCTCCTCTGTAGTGATGTCGCCCTTAATTACGGCTACATGGTGCTCTCCGGTCACTTTGTTCACATATCCGCAAATACGGAAGTTTCCGTATCTGGTCGGGAATGCGGCATCCGTAGCTTTTTCCACCCACTTCTCATGGTGCTTGCGGTACAGGACAAGGTCCTCTACAGTTATGATTTTCAAGCCGTGCTCCCGGGCAAAAGCTGTCAGTTCGCTTGTCCTCATCATATCCCCGTCTTCCCTCATGATTTCGCAGCAGAGTCCGCACTCTTCGAGTCCGGCTATCCGCATAAGGTCTACAGTGGCTTCGGTATGTCCCTCGCGTTCAAGTACGCCCCAAGGTTTCGCCTCCAACGGGAACATGTGTCCGGGCCTGCGGAAGTCTTCCGGCCGTGCGTCGGGAGCGACGCATTTCATTGCCGTCACCGAGCGTTCTATGGCAGAAATCCCGGTGCTTGTAGACACATGGTCGATAGACTCCGTGAAAGCCGTGCAATGGTTGTCGGTATTTCTGGCGACCATCTGCGAAAGCCCGAGTTTCCTGGTCATCTCCCGGCTCATCGGCATGCATATCAGGCCTTTACCGTATGTAGCCATGAAATTTATGTTTTCAGTGGTAGCGAATCTTGCCGCGCATATCAGGTCGCCTTCATTCTCCCTGTCAGGAGAGTCTATGACGACTATTATCTTTCCCTGCCTCAAATCCTCGGCAGCTTCGGGTATCGTATTGAATTTCATTCTATTGTATAAAATTATATCAAGTATTACTAAAATCCGTTCTCTTTCAGGAAATCGATGGTCAGTTTCCCCGAATCACACTCTTTACGACTGTCGTCCGGCCTGTCTTTTCCGAAATCAAGCAACCTTTCCACATACCTGGCAAGCATATCGACCTCTACATTGACCGGACTCCCGACACGCAACAGTCCCAAGGTCGTGGAAGACAGCGTATGCGGAATCAATGACACCTTAAATGAACCGCTTCCGGCTGAAACCACTGTCAGCGAAGTCCCGTCAAGAGTGACAGAACCCTTTTCCGCTATGTATTTCAATAAATTATGCGGCACCGAGACAGTCATCAACACGGCAATGCCTTCTTTTGTGAGAGACTCTATCCGTCCGCAGGCATCCACATGCCCTGATACGATATGCCCTCCGAATCGGCCTCCGCATTCCATGGCACGCTCAAGGTTGACTTTCGAGCCGGCGACAAGACTTCCGAGCGAGGTCCTGCGCAGGGATTCCGGCATCACGTCAGCAGTGAAATGACCGGCTCCCGGAGTGACCGTCAGACAGACTCCATTGACAGATATGCTGTCACCTAACTTTATACCAGGTATAATTTTAGATGCGCTTATATCAAGTACGGCTCCAGATGTACCCGCTCGTACCGAACGGACAGTCCCTATTTCTTCTACTATTCCAGTAAACATATCATTTCATATTATCGGCTTATCCGGCCCCGGATCATGACCCGGCTCATGATATCTGCCTTTGGGAAAACAATGTATCAGAATATCTTCGCCTGATGTCGTGACTGATTCTATGTCCAGTCCCAGAGCATCGGACATCTTCCCGAATCCATTGCCACCCACAGGGCCTTTGGCTGCCTTCCCTCCTATTATTTTCGGAGCGACGAATATATAATGCTCATCTGCCAGGCCGGCTGAAACCAGGCTCCAGTCCAGTTCCGCTCCCCCTTCCACAAGCACGGAATCGATTCCCATTGCCCCGAGTCTGGACATCAGGTCGTCAAGATTGACCATACCGTTTTCCGTGGCAGCGCACTCCACAGTATCTATGCCGCAGCCGCGAAGCGGTTCAAGCCCTTCCTGCATGGCATCTGCCGTATGGGCAAGCACTGTCCGGTATTCCCCTGCAGTACGGACAATCGCCGAATCTTCCGGCAGGGATGCATGGGAGTCCACTATTATCCTCACCGGCTGACGCATACCGTCTGTCCTGCAGTTGAGCATGGGATTATCGGCCAGGACTGTCCCGATTCCTGCCATTATACCCATGTATCTTCCCCGGAGCGTATGTACGTAATACCGTGATTCTTCACAGCTTACCCATCTTGAATCGCCGGAGGCGGCTGCTATCCTGCCGTCAAGCGTCATGGCCCATTTCAGCACGGTCCATGGCCTGCGCTGTGTAATGTATTTCAGGAAAATCCTGTTCTGATACCGTATTTCTTTTTCCAGAAGGCCTGTGCACACTTCTATGCCGTGTTCCCGGAGGATGGAGATACCTTTGCCACCGACAAGAGGGTTGGGATCGGTCATCCCGACCACGACGCGGGAGATCCCGGCTTTGATGATGGCGGAAGTGCACGGGGGCTGTTTGCCGTAATGGCAGCATGGTTCCAGAGTGACATACATGGTAGCGCCTGCAGGACTTTCAGCGCATGATGCAAGTGCATCCGTTTCGGCATGAAGACCGCCGAAGACCTTGTGCCATCCCCGGGATATGACCCTGTCGTCCTTTACTATTACCGCGCCTACCATAGGGTTCGGCGAGACATGTCCTGCGCCTTTCCCGGCAAGGGACACCGCCATTTTCATGTAATGTATGTCTTCGTCTCTCCGCATAAAATAAAAAACCTGGGTACAGAAATATGTACTCAGGGCAGCAAAGATGACTTTTCACCACACTACACGTGTCATCTACGGTCTTTCTCTGTTCCGGCAGATCTGCGATCTGCCGATCCCTCTTCCATCCGGACTTTACCGTCGGTACCGGAATTTCACCGGTTCAGTCCCTGTCATCCAGGGAGTCGCGGACTGTCACCGCCGGTAGGGAATTTCACCCTGCCCTGAGAGATATTCTATTTTTCGGGTGCAAATATATGACTTTTTCCGATATGTCAATACATGTTATTTCAAAAGCTTCTCAACTTTGCTGTATAGAGTCTCGCCGTGGATGTTCTTTGCGATGATTTCTCCCGTTGAAGTGTCGATAAGATAATTCCATGGAATACCATCCAGACCATAAGCCTGCCATATAGTGCTGGAGCGTGGTCCTGACGGGAACTCTGTTATTACATTGGGCCACCTCATGTCATATTCTCTAACGATTTCCGTCCACTTGTTGGAATTATGGTCAAAAGACACCCCGAATATTTCAAAACCGGCATTACGGAAGTTTTCATACAGTTTTACCAAAGCGGGTATTTCCGCTCTGCACGGGCCGCACCATGTGGCCCAGAAGTCCAAAAGGACATATCTGACACCTTCTCTGTTGACTATGGAGCCAAGTGTGACCGTATCTCCGTCCGTATTATGGCCTTCAAAGTCATAATATTGCAGCCCCAGATCACCTTTTATCGGTTCGATGAACTCCTCCAGGCTGACATACAGAGGGTGGGTTTTCATCCGGTCCGGGAAGTCGTCCATGAGCTGCCTGACATCAGCAGTCGAATACATGCCACACATCTCAGAAAGGACCGAAAGCCCGAAAGCATTGTGGTTTTCCCTTACAAGTCCGGCAAGTTCATCTGAGCCGTTTCCAAAATAGGATGCCAGATCGGAATACATGTCATTCCATGGGGTTCCACTTACGCTGAACATACCGGTCTCGGGATCATATACAGCCGTTGCCGTACCAGGTTCAAGAAAGAACATATCATCGCTAATCTGGTCCTGCGCGGTGTCAGAAGTTTCTCCCATATATAGCCATCCTGTCTGCGATCCGAAATTATGGCCTTTGATTCTGAAAGAACCGTTCTCTACCAAAGCAGAATCCAATACGGACCATTCTACTCCGTCAAGAACATATACCCATTGCCCGTCAACCAGCACATCACCGGTCCCTTTAATGACATACGACCTTGAACAGGCCGATAAAACAAGGCAAAACGCCATAGTTGCAGCAATCCTGTTAAACATATCAGTTTGTTTTGCTGTCAAATATAGATATTTAAAATCTAAAAAAAAACAAATCAGCGGTTAAGAGTTCCGGTGCCGGGTTATCCTCATATACCCATGATTGTCACACACCTGCAGTCGGCATTTTCTCGCATAGAAGTGATTACCAGAGTATTACACCGCATTCCCAATTCCAGGTGTTACATTTTCCGGCACACCAGCGGTAACGGATATGCCTCTGAGTGCCGTAGAAAGCCGTTCTGCCACTGCAGGTGTGCTTAATTATGTCCTACCTGGAAAACAGGAATCTTTGTAATATTTTATCATTCAAGCGCTTATCCATTTTATCCAACCGCAGGTGTGCCGGCGCGGCGATATGAAGATATTGCCCCTAGTAGGATCAGGGATATGATTGCAGGTCGTAACCAGTGCAGGCAGTAAATCCCTCCCACGCTTCCAGCGCGGGCCCCTCCCGTTCACGAGGCCACGGGCGGCCACGCCGCCTGCACTGGTTACGACCTGCATAAGCCAAAGGCACTGTCGCAAAAAAAAGAAGAGCTGCCGGAACAGCTCTTCTTCAATCATTGATATCGGAGTATGACCTGAATGTCACACTCGGATTACCACTCGAGGATCTTCTTGAAGTCGTATGCCTCAGGGTTGCTTACGTAAGCCTTGGCGGCCTCGTAGTCAGCCTCGGTGATATAGTGAGCGATATAGTTGTAGTAGTTCTGCGCTGTACCTGCGTTGATGTCCACAACCCTCGGAGGGATCTTTCCTGTCTCAGGATCCTGAAGGTCTGAAAGGTACAGAGGAGATACGTTGCCGTATGCGTCCACATACACCATACATCCTGTTTTGCCCTCGCTGAACAGCTGGTAAACGCCCATAGCAAGCTCTGTACAGTATGTAAGGTCATAAGCTACAGGGTCTTGGCAACGTACGTCGTATCCGATTTCCACCGGACGGCTCTTTACCTTGAGACCGAGTTTCTTGAACTCTTTCTCGAGAAGGTCATTGAAAAGAACTGCCTTGGAAATCTTGCCGAGCTCCGGATGTCCGTGCTCGTCGTATGTGAAGTGGATACCTGCGTCTGCAGCCTCTTTAGCTACGCCCGCATCGTGGAACAGACCTTCTGCAGCCACTATCGTACCGTAGTTCACGCCCATTATCTTCCTCTTGAGGATAGCGGAAACCGAGAGTTTGATGATCTTGTCCAGGGTCATCTGGGTCTTGTTGAACATCTCCGGGATGATGGTCATAGGACAGTGGGTAGCCTCTCCGATTCCGAGTGCAAGGCTTCCGCATGTACGTCCCATTGCAGAGATTATCAGCCAGTTGCCTGAAGTGCGTGCATCCTCGTAGATAGTCCTTGCAAGGTGCGCCCCTTCATTCTTTGCCGAGTTGTATCCGAAAGTCGGAGTATTGTTCGGAAGAGGAAGGTCGTTGTCAATTGTCTTCGGACAGTGGATGTTGGCGATAGGATAGTTCTTTGCAGCGAGGAACTTGGAAATCCTGTTTGCAGTGGAAGCGGTATCGTCGCCTCCGATAGTCACCAGAAGCTTTATGTTGTTGTCCTTGAAGAGGTCGAGGTTGAAGTTCTCCTCGAAATCCTTGTCGGTAGGTTTGAAACGGCTCATTTCGAGATATGAGCCTCCCCTGTTGAAATAACGGTCAGCCTTGAAGAAATCCAGATCCTCGGTACGTGCGTTCTTGCTGAAAAGTCCCGAATAGCCGCCGTGGAGGCCGATCACCCTGTAACCTTTTGAAAGGAAAGTTTTTGCCACACTCATTGACACTGAGTTCATTCCAGGGGCAGGACCGCCACCGCAAAGGATAATTACTGCGTCTTTCATACTAATAAACTATTTTAAAGTTAATATTGAATATATTCAATGTTAGCGGCCGTTCTCGTACGGCGATGCAAAATTATCTAATTTCAGGGAAAATCCGCGAAAAATTCCGTAAATTTGCAGACTTGTACGGATTTTTCCCGGCAGGGATTTCGGACTGATATTATAAGTTAGGTTGCATGCTTAATAAAGAAGAGGCCATTATAAGGATACAGCAGCTCAGGAAAACGCTCTCCGAGAGCAACAGACTGTATTATGTGGAGAACGCCCCGGTGCTGAGCGACTTTGAATTCGACACTCTGATGAAAGAGTTGTCGGACCTCGAAAAACAGTATCCCGACCTTCTCACCCCTGATTCCCCTACCCAGCATGTCGGAAGCGACCTTTCCGGGTCCAGGCAGGGAAACAAGGAATTTGCACAGTACCCCCACAGATATCCGATGCTCTCCCTGGGGAATACATACGACATTACCGAAGTAGAGGCATTTGCGGACCGTGCGGCAAAAACCCTCGGACATTCGTTCACATTCTCGTGCGAACTCAAATTCGACGGGACTGCGATATGCCTCACATACCGTAACGGCGTGCTTTTCAGGGCTCTGACCAGAGGGGACGGGACAATAGGCGATGACGTCACGGAGAACGTCAGGCACATAAGCAACATACCGCAGAAACTGTCAGGAACAGGATTTCCAGACGAATTCGAAATCAGAGGGGAAATCTATATGCCTTACAAGGCTTTCGACCGGCTCAATGAAGAAAGGCTGCGTGATGAGGATCCCCCTTTTGCCAATCCGCGCAACGCCGCATCCGGTTCGCTCAAGCTCATTGACCCAGAAGAAGTCGGCCACCGCGGCCTGGAATGCACTCTCTACCACATGCTCGGAGAAAACCTTCCTTTTGAGACACATGACCAGGCACTCGGTGCTGCAGCCGGCTGGGGACTGCCTGTATCCGACAAAAGGCGAATCTGCAGAAACATTTCAGAGATTGAAGAATACATAAGGTACTGGGATACGGAGCGGAAATTCCTTCCGTTCGCTACCGACGGCATAGTCATCAAGGTGAATGAACTCCCATATCAGACGGAGCTCGGATATACGGCAAAGTTCCCGCGCTGGGCAGTCGCCTACAAATTCAAGGCGGAGCAGGCCCTCACGAAACTGCTTTCCATTGATTATCAGGTAGGAAGGACCGGCGCAGTCACCCCGGTAGCGAATCTGGAGCCGGTGCAGCTTTCCGGAACCGTAGTGAAACGGGCCTCGCTCCACAATTCAGACCAGATGGAACTGCTTGATATCCATGTAGGAGACTATGTCTATGTGGAAAAAGGCGGAGAGATAATACCGAAGATAACAGGCGTGGAGCTTTCAAAGCGCGGAACCGACGTGACGCTCCCCCGTTTTCCGGACCGGTGTCCTGACTGCGGGACCCTGCTTGTCAGGGACGAAGGCGAAGCAAAATATTTCTGCCCGAACACAGACGGATGCCCTACCCAGATAAAAGGCAAGCTGGTACACTTCATCAGCCGCAAGGCCATGAATGTCATAGCCGGAGACGCCACCATTGAACAGCTGTACAGCCTGGGACTGGTAAAGGATCCGGCTGATTTCTACAGCCTTTCCAAAGAGGACCTGCTACGGCTCGAAGGATGGAAAGACCGCTCTGCACAGAGATTTCTGGACAGTCTGGAGGCATCGAAGAAAGTGACTTTCGACCATGTACTTTTTGCGCTGGGAATCAGATATGTAGGTGAATCTACCGCCAAGGAGCTCGCTTCATATTTCAAGAACATCGACGCTCTTTCCGCCGCCTCCCGGGAAGAATTGCTGCAGGTTGAAGACGTAGGCGAGGTCATCGCAGACAGTCTGACGGCATATTTCAAGGACGGGAAGCACCTGGAAATGATTTCCAGGCTGAAAGCTGCAGGGCTCAGGTTCGAGACGGAGTCAAATGAAGGCCCGGTTTCGGATGTTCTCAAAGGGAAAACCATCGTCATATCCGGCAATTTCTCCATTCCACGCGAAAAGATGAAGCAGCTGATCGTTTCCCACGGCGGAAAGAACAGCGGATCTTTGAGCGGCAAGACATCATTTCTCCTTGCCGGAGAAAAACCGGGACCGGAAAAAATGAAGAAGGCGGAAGCGGAAGACATCCCTGTCATTTCCGAAAAGGAATTC
>JADILV010000046.1 GCA_017695115.1 Candidatus Cryptobacteroides avicola
CTCAAAGGCGAGGTACGATTCGCTTCACTCTACAAGACGTTCCCTGACCATGCGGCCGAACTCCTCCAGAAGACCGAGGAATACGCCAAGATCAGGCTCAACACCTACAAGAGACTCGCAGGCAAGGAATAGTCCCCGACGCCTTGCATGAACAAGGTAGCGGTCCCGGAAACGGACCGCTACTTTTATTTTGTATAAAACGAAGAATCTCATATATTCATATCCCCAAACACCCGGACTTGAATAAACCGATGAAGAAAACACATATACCGTCCCTTTTAGCCGCCTGCCTGCTGGTCTGGTCCTGCTCCGGTCCCGTGGCAGAATCCACCCTCAGAGATGTAAGAAGCTACATCGACGAATATCCCGACAGCGCACTTGCGGTATTGGATACCATACCGGAGGGAAACCTGCGCGGAAAGAAGGCGGAAGCAGAATTCGCCCTGCTGTACTCCATGGCCCTTGACAAGAACTACATCGACATGACAGACGACAGCCTCATAAACGTAGCTGTGCGATGGTACCGCAGGCATGGAAGCGCCGATGACAGGCTCAAGGCCTGGTACTATCAGGGCCGTGTCTACCAGAACGCCGGGGACAACGAACGGGCGATGGAGAGCTTCACGAGGGCAGAAAGGTATGTGAAACGGTCCGGAGACTGCACCACATCCGGGATGCTGTACTCTGCCAAGTCCAGGGTATATGACTATCTGTTTGACATAGAGAAATCATCGGCCAATCTCCGCAGGGCATCAGAGTACTATCAGCTCGCGAAAGACACGGCCCGGTACACGGGCTCGATTCTCAAACTCGCCGGCAGCAGCATAGTCGCAGAAAAGATGGCCGAAGCCTCGGCCTATCTCGATACCCTGGGAAAATACTGGGATGCATTGTCCGAATCCAAGAAAAGCAGCTGCTATTCCTATATGCTGGAACTTGCCCTGATTGAAAACAGGGATACACTGGCCCCGATAGCGGACAGCTATATCTCTGATATACAGGATTCTTCGGCAATAAACTGGATTACCCTCGCCCACGTATATCTCGAAACAGGAGAATACGATAAAGGTCTCGACGCTTTAGATGCATACCGGAAAACAGACACGGCATACCTCGCTGACAACGCCTATCTGTGGCTTTTTTCAGAACTGTCGGCCGAGAAAGGACAATACGAGACCGCCTACCAGGCACTGCACCGTTATGTCTCCGTAACCGACGAGACCGACGTAGACATCTTCGAGAGCGACGCGAAATTCACTGAGGACAGGATGCTCGCCAGGTACAAGCTCCAGAACAGGAACCTCTGGATCACCATCATGCTTCTCGGTATCATCTCTTTAATCTCCTCCGGTCTGCTCCTGTATGCAAAACTGCAGGAAAAGATACGCCAGAAACAGCAGGAGAAAGAAAGGCTTGAACGGGAAAAACATGAGATAGAGACCGAAATGGAATCATACAGGAAACTGTATGAGCAGGCACAAGAAGAGAAAAAGAACCTGCTGCGCATAAGGCAGGACCAGAAACTCGACAAGAAAATACGTGAATCCATCGAGGAACGGCTAGATGTCCTCAACCGTTTCATCACCGCCGCCATATCAAAGAACCTCATTTCCTCCGCTACAGACGCCCTTGATGATTATCTCAGAGACAAGGAACGGTTCATCTATTCCACGAGGCTTTCCTTCATCATAATGCACCCGAAATTCATCTCATACCTCAAGAAATCCGGCCTCACCGAAAACGAGATCGGCTACTGCTGCCTGTACTGCATCGGAATGAACGGAAATGAAATCGCTGCATACCTCAAACGGAAATCTTTCTACAACACCAGCAGCACTATAAGGAAAAAATTAGGACTGGAGGAATACAAGACAAATCTGGATATCTTTCTCCGTGGAAAAATGACAGAACTGGATTGATGGACTCTCATTTTTCCAAAACGACTCTCATCATATACGTTTCCTCTGGTAATCAATGTATTATCAGAGGAAATATCTTTATATACGACTTTTGGATTTTTATCCCCCCGACAATTATTTAAAAATCAATCATTTACAAAATGGCAAAAGTGAGAGATTTTATTTGTTTCGAAGACAGTATCCGATATAATTTTGAGTGAATTTTTAAACCACTCAAACTGTGAAAAGAGCAATCTTCCTTACTATTGCTGTATTTCTCAGCGCTGCTTTCTTTTATTCCGACTCATACGGAAAAAGCGAGAGAAACAGAAAAATCATCAAAACAATCATCAATAAAAATCCGCACAGCGCCTCATCGGTCGACCGCAGCTTGTTCTCTGACGTCAAGGCATACCTATGCAATGAAACCCGTACGATTGAACTGGAATTTTACGAAATGAGACAAGGAGAAATATATGTTACAGATACTGGCGGACAAATCATAATTTACGATTCCATCACTTCATCGGAGCAAATCCTCGACGCCCCTTCTGCCAAAGGCACCTACTATCTGATAATAGACTCTCCTGAACTATATGCGGAAGGACTATTTACAGTCGAATAACGGCATCACACCATACCTTTCACCCTATCAAAACCGACAACATGAAAAAAGTATTTTTCCTTTTGTGTGCATTTGTCTTTTCAGCCTTTGCGGCCGGACAGGAAAAAACGCAGTCCGGGACAACAGGCAAGACAATCGTATTTGAATACGACGCGGCAGGAAACCGCATCGCCACAGCCGACGGACTGCTCGTCGCCGAGTACAGCTACGATGCCTGGGGACGGCTCCGCAACCCACAGACCCACGAGGTCTACCTTCCGGGGCAGGAACCGGACATGTAGCCTGCGGAACCGTAAGAGGTCTGCTTCAGGGAAAGTCATTCGAAGAGGCTATCCAGGATTCTTTTAAAGGAATCGGAACAAGCATGGCTCTTGGTGGGGCTATAGGTGTAGCTTCTACAATCACCGTTTCATACGCTAACAGAATTAATCCTTGGACCGGGAAAGCAATAGTTACGGCAAAAGATTTAGGATTAGAATCCGATGTGAGTAGAATAAAAGAAGGTATAAAATATCCTTCTCGTAATGACGGGACAACTTTTCAAAACAGGGAAGGACTGCTTCCTGATCATTCGCTTTTTGAAAAGATATTTAATACAAAATATTATAAAGAATATGTTGTCCCTACATCTGGGTTACAAGGTCCAGGACCGCAACGAACTGTATCCGGAAAATTTGGGGATTAGTACTATACTCCTGACCATTATAAATCTTTTATTAAATTTAAGCCTTAAAAGTAAAATTATGTTCATCTTTTCTGATTATAAGACATTTCCTGCCAATAATGATATCAGATCCATTATTATCGATAGAGGCATATGCAGCAAAGAATCTTTGCTGGCATTGTATGGACATGCATTAGGATACTCATACCAATTGAACTGGGATAGTTTCAATGACATCATTGTGGAATGGGTCTATTATATACCTGAAAAAGAAGTATGGATCAAACACATGCAGCTACCGGATTTGGATAGTCAAAATCTGTCTGTCTATCTCGAGATTCTGGACAGGGCGTGTAAAATATTCAAACGATATCCTGATGGTTATCATAACTTGAAAGTGTATTTCAATATATCTGATAAACAAATAGTTAATAATATTTTATCAAAAAAACGGATTTAAATTCAAATACTGAATGATTATAACTTGCACTAAACTGACGAACACCAAACACCGGCCTGAATTGTCAGGCTGGTCCGACGCCAAAGGTTACATTACTGTAGGAAACAGTTATGTTGTGTACGCATACAGGATATGCAAAGGATATAAATGGTATCTTATATGTGATGACAACTATGGATCAGTGTACAATTATCCTCTGTACTTGCCTGAGGTATTTTTTTCAGTTTCTGACGGTTCGGTTTCAAAATATTGGATAAAAACAGGTGCAGGCCTGAGCACTGAAGCAGGATTCCCGGAAATAATCAATATCCCGGACTTTTTCATGAAATTGACTGATGGCGATATACAGGCGACAGACAGATTCAAGGCAATTAAACTTATAATAGACAAAGAAAACGGTTATGGAAAAAATATTTTCATTTACAGGACAATGCCTCCAGTCAATGATGATACGCGTGTCATAAATATTCCTCCTGGGATAAAAGACAAGAATGATTTGATAAACTGTATCATGAATAAATTGTCGTTTCCTTTTGGAGAATTACTATCCTGGGACGCATTAGCCTATTTCATAGGTCATATAGAGTGGGTTAAAGAAAAGAAAGTATGGATCAACCATGAACAATTGCCACCATTGCAGAAAAATGATTTGATGCAATATATCAAATGTCTCAGTGATGCCTGCGGTCAACTCAATGGCCATCAGCATGAATTGACTGTCTATTTTCCAGAATATGAAGAAAATACAATAAAAAGAATACTTAAAGAAACAATTCAAAAATTTTGACAATACAAACAATAAAGCCATGAAATCACTACTTAAAACACTCCTTGCGGCAGCCATGCTCGCTGCCGCAGGATTCTCCGCCTCGGCACAGATGAGCTTCCAGGCGGGAGTCACAATGCCTTACCAGAGAGAGCTCCAGATGGAACCTCTTGCCATATATGACAGATACGGGATCGGTGCATACTTCGGGTTCGACTATGACATCCATATCATCAAGGGGTTCAGCATCTCACCGGGACTGTTCTACAACTTCACTTCCGCGAAATCCTCCGGATATGAAGACAGACTCTATGCTGAAGAGACCCAGAGAGACCACCTGATAAACATACCTGTACATTTCAAATACGAGTTCAACATCAGGCCAAACAGATTCGCGATATACATCTATGCCGGACCGATGTTCTCACTCGGTGCGGCATCCCGGACGAAAGGATTCTTATCAGGGAGCGGGCTCTTCATGAATGTATATTACGACAACTATTCCGGTGTCCTCAAAGACCTGCAATTCCCGGGATTATCAGGCATAATAGGACCTGAAGAAAAGCAGGAGCTCATGGATGCCATCCAGGCCGAGCTCGACGCCTATGGACCGACACAGAGACGCTTCGACCTACAGATAGACTGGGGCGTCGGATTCAGGTTCAAAAAGCACTGGGAACTGAAGACCGGCTACTCTTTCGGACTGATCGACAGGTTCAACGGAGTCTTCGGCCAGAACTATAACCTGATGATGAACCAGTACTACATCGGATTCGGATACCGTTTCTGAAAAAGACTGGCATCATCCCGGTAATTTCATCACATAAAGTTCATTTGCAATGAAATACATATCATTTACCCGTAGGGGTGGAGCTACTGTTTTAAGCGGCAATTTCTTCGGTAGTGGTGGCGCCGTAACATTAAGCAGTTTTATAAACGGTTCTCGCAGTCTCGCAGCAGACCCGAATAATGTTCTGTTTCAGCATGAATACGGACATTATCTCCAAAGCCAACAATATGGCTTATTATATTATGGGACTTTTGCAATTCCTAGTTTAATTGACGCGAGTTCAAAAAGAGGCCATAATTTGTTTAAGACTGAACAAGATGCTAATATCAGAGCATTAGAATATTTCAATGACAAATTAGAGAACTTCAATCCTCAAACAGATTGGAATCATAGGGAAAATCCAATTATTGGATACAATCCTAATAAACATATAACCAATCCTGAAAATCAAGCAGCACTTAAAACAGGAAAACTATCGTTAAATTGGTATGACCCTTTACTTGTTACTTCTCTTGGAATCATACCAGGCAATATTATCTCTGGTTTTATTAATGCTAAAGCATATGTAAAGTGATTTTAACTATGAATAAGCTTATTTTCTTCTTATTAATATCATGTTCCAGTTGCTGTGGTGGCTATTGGAAAAATAGGATGGATGTTATCATTGAAAATAATTCAATTCACAATATTGCATGCTTTTTTCCGACAACTCACATATACCCTGTGGAAAACTACCCATGTAAAATATATCCTGACACCACAATAACATTCAGCCCACACTTTGTACAGAGCAATATTGCCCCTCACACATCCGGGAAATATGTTTTTGTATGCTATGATAATATAGAATATGTTTATGATCACCATAATACAGATACTCTGTCTTTATTTATTTTTGACTGCAATATAATAGAATCTGTAACATGGAGTCGAATAATAGAAGACTATGATATTCTTGCCAGATATGATTTATCTCGGGAAGATATGAACTCTTTTAAAAAAGATAAAAATGGAATGCCTGTGATTCCTTATCCCCCGACACCTGAAATGAAAGGAATTCACATGTATCCACCTTACAAAGAACTGAAAAAAAATAATGAATGACTATGAAAAAACTATTCTCTCTTTTCTCCTTGCGGCAGCCATGCTTGCTGCCGCAGGATTCTCCGCCTCGGCACAGATGAGCTTCCAGGCGGGAGTCACAATGCCTTACCAGAGACAGTTGCGGTTGGATACCCTCGGTCTGGTTGACAGATACGGGGTCGGAGCGTATGCCGAACTTGACTATGATATCAACATTGTCGGAGACAGTACCGCGACTATGTGGACGGGGTCTCCCGCCCGCACGGAATGATACTGATAAGCGGCCCGACAGGCTCCGGCAAGAGCACGACACTTTATGCCACCCTTGAAAAGCTGAACAGACCGGAAAGCAACATCCTCACTATAGAGAATCCGGTGGAATACACCCTGGAGGGGATAAGCCAGGTACAGCTGAAAGAAGACATAGGTCTTACATTCCCGGTAGCCTTGCGCACATTCCTCAGGCAGGATCCGGATATCATCATGCTCGGGGAGATCCGTGACGAAGAGACAGCAGAAATGGCCGTCCGGAGTTCACTGACAGGACATCTCCTGCTGTCAACTCTGCATACCAACAGCGCGTGGGGCTGCATCCGGCACCGTCTTGACATTCGGGGCAGCCGGATGCGGGCGTTGCTACTTCACCGGATATTCCGTATTCGAAAATGTAATAGCTGGGAAAAGCTTGTGGGAAGCCGTATGTGCTGAAAAGTCTTTCTCCCGGCTGGATTCAGGCGTCATACGCATAGGTGAGGAGACCGGCCGTCTTCAAGACGCACTTGATTTCCTGTCAAGATACTACACCAGGAAAGAGGAACAGCGGCGTATGATAGTCAATGCACTGAGTTATCCGGCAATAACATTGTGTGTTGCCGCTGCCGTACTCATTTTCATGCTCCTGGTGGTCGTCCCCATGTTCCAGCAGGTATATGCCAGGATGGGCAGTGATCTGCCAGGAATCACAAAGACGATAATACAGTTCTCCGAAATGGCACCTACCATAATACTGTGCCTTGCAGCATCCGTCGGAGTGGCATTCATTTCAAAAAGACTGGCTGGAGATTACGGGAAATACCAGCAGGCGGTATCCTCAGTCATTCTTAAACTGCCGGTCGCAGGAGAGCTCGTGAAGAAATATCAGATGTCGCGTATATGCAGCCTTATGCATCTTATGACAAGTTCAGGAGTCCCGGTCCTGCAGGCCTTGAAGCTGCTGTCCGGAATCATGACATTCTATCCGTTCAGGGAATCCATCCTGCATTTGTGTAAAACAATAGAGAAAGGCGGCAGTCTGGCTGACGGTATCTCCGGAAGAGAGCATCTGTACGGAAAGAAGTTTGCCGTGCTTATCCGGGTCGGAGAGGAGACCGGTTCATTGGAAAGTATGTTCCGCAGCCAGGCAGAGGACACCGCGGCCGAGCTTGAGTTCGGTATCAGACAGATGAACAACGTCCTCGAACCCGCCCTGATCCTGTGTATCGGGGCCATTGTGGCTTTCGTGCTCATTGCCATGTATATGCCGATGTTCAAACTCGGCATGACAATCCGGTAAAGAAGAAAACAGCTGATTTTTTAACGAAATTTCTCCAATACCCTCATTAATCGTCCAAGTTCAGAGTAGGTATAATCTCTTCCATCTATTTCATTTTCATTCATACACATTGATCCAAGTCTTTAATCAATGATAATTAGCATATTTTTGTAGACAAATTACAGTTTTGCATTATCCTTAACTATTCTGCCATATCACTTTCCCCTTGAATCTGTAGTGACAGCCAAATGCGCCACATATCATCCTTGTCCTCAAACCGGGGACTGTACCGCTACTTTAATCACTCCGTCCTGGCGGCTTTCGAAAAGGCTGTAAGCCTCTGCAATACGGCTGAGAGGGAATCTGTGGGTGATAAGGGGTGTGGTATCTATCTTTCCCTCCGCTATAAGGCCGAGAGTCCTGGCACAGTCACAGCCGTCCACTCCCCCTGTCTTGAAAATCAGGTTCTTGCCGTACATGTCTGGAAGAGGAAGAATCTGCGGCCGGTCATACATGGCCACAATGGTCACTATCGCATTGGGCCGTGCGCACTCCCATGCCATGCGGAAAGTCCCGTCCGTGCCGGCCACCTCTATCACACGGTCCGCCCCACCATGCCTGCTGTGGGACAAGACGAATTCCCTGCAGTGCTCCGGTCCTGTGACCAGCACCTGCGGATACATCCGCTCTATAAACCGTCTGCGCTCCGGTGATTTCTCGCATACGATTATCCGCTCCGGGGACTTGAGCATGGCGCACAGCAGAGTGCACACACCGGTAGGCCCGGCCCCGATTATCAGCACGGTATCCTCTTCGGATATGTCCGATATCTTCGATGCCCAGAATCCCGTGGCCAGGATATCCCCCACGAAAAGGGCCTGCTCATTTGTCACACTGTCCGGGATTTTCGTAAGGCCCTGGTCCGCATACGGTACACGTACATACTCCGCCTGTCCGCCGTCTATACGGCATCCAAGGGCCCATCCGCCCAGAGGATCGGAGCAGTTGTTCACATATCCGTGCCTGCAGAAGAAGCACTCTCCGCAGAATGTCTCCACGTTGACGGCCACCCTGTCGCCCGGGACAACATTGTGCACCCCGCTTCCGGTCTGCTGCACAATGCCTACCATCTCATGCCCCACCGTTATGCCGGGGACCGCCCTGGGGACACTTCCGTGCTTGATATGAAGGTCACTGGTACAGATGCTGCCCAGGGTCACCTTCACTATTGCGTCCCTTTGCCCCTGCAGCTGCGGCACCGGCTTGTCTATAAGCTCGAACCGCCCTTTTTCTACATATGTATATGCCAGCATGATAGTATAAATCCGATGATGGTATTCATTTCATCAGCCTCAGGCCGATGCGTCCGCGCTCAAGGTCGAGGTTTATGACCATGACCCTGACTTTCTGGTGCAGCTTCAGGACCTTTCCCGGATCTGAGAGTCCGCGGACACCCATCTGCGAGATGTGGATAAGGCCGTTCTGCTTGATGCCTATGTCCACGAATGCGCCGAACGCGGTGATGTTGGTCACTATCCCCGGAAGCTCCATCCCTTCTGAAAGGTCATCTATGGTATGGATGTCATCAGCGAAGCTGAACTCCTGGGCCTCAGAACGCGGGTCCCGGCCAGGCTTGACAAGCTCTTTCAGAATGTCATTGATGGTAGGCAGCCCGAAATCCTCCTCGACAAAGTCCTGGGGGTGTATCTTTGAACACAGTTCCTTGTTGGCCACCAGCTCCGTGGTCCTGACCCCGAGGGAGGCCGCCATCTTCTCGACTATATGGTAGCTTTCGGGATGCACTGCGGAGTTGTCCAGAGGGTTGTCCGCACCAGGGATGCGCAGGAAGCCTGCGCACTGTTCGAAAGCCTTGTCTCCGAGCCTCTTGACCTTAAGCAGCTCTTTACGCGAACGGTACGGACCGTTTTCCGCCCTGTATTCGACAATATTCTCCGCAAGGGCAGGCCCTATGCCCGAAACGTAGCTTAAAAGGGACTTGCTGGCGGTGTTCAGGTTCACTCCGACACTGTTCACGCAGCTCTCCACGGTGTTGTCGAGCTTCTCTTTAAGGAGCGTCTGGTCCACATCATGCTGGTACTGCCCCACCCCGAGGGACTTCGGGTCGATCTTCACCAGTTCGGCAAGCGGGTCCATAAGGCGGCGCCCTATGGATACTGCCCCGCGGACAGTCACGTCATAGTCCGGGAACTCCTCACGGGCTATCTCGGATGCGGAATATATGGATGCCCCGTCCTCGCTGACCATGAAGACACGTACACCCTGCGGCTTAGGTACACGCTTTATGAAATCCTCAGTCTCACGGCCGGCCGTACCGCTGCCTATGGCTATGACTTCTATCCCGTACTTGCTTATCATATCTGACACGGCCCTGATGGACTTCACCTTCTCGCTCACAGGAGGATGCGGATAGATGGTCTCGTTGTGCAGGAGATTGCCCTGGGCATCCAGACATACTACCTTGCATCCTGTCCTGAAGCCAGGGTCGATAGCCAGAGTACGTTTCTGCCCCACAGGGGACGCCAAAAGGAGCTGGCGCAGGTTTTCCCCGAAAATCTTCACGGATTCTATATCGGCCTTCTCTTTGGCCTGAGCCACCACCTCGTTGGTTATGGAAGGCTCCAGCAGACGTTTATAGGCATCATCTATCGCCTCATGTATCTGCTCTGCAAGCGGAGCCGCCGGGTACCTGCGCTCCTGACAGAAATCATAGTACAGCTTCTTTCCGCATTTCTCCGCATCCGCGTCCACCTTAAGGGTGATATAACCCTCCTCCTCGGCCCTGAGCATTGCCAGAAGCCTGTGCGGGGCGATGCGTGAAATAGGTTCGGAATAGTCGAAATAGGACTTATACTTGGCCGCCTCCGGCCCTGTGGCCTTCTTGGTCGCCTT
>JADILV010000047.1 GCA_017695115.1 Candidatus Cryptobacteroides avicola
GATCGTCCCCTCGAATCTTGTCGCAAGGGATTTTTCATGGGGGTTGGAACCGTACAGGCTTTCCCATTCGCTAAGGGCCAGCTCCAGTTTTGCATCCAGAGCTTCGGCAGTGTCATATTTCTCCGTATTCAAATCCAGATGCAGGATAGGATACCGTTTCCATTCCTTCTCCAGGCCTTCCATTGCCAGACCCTCGAACAATTCCTTCTTCCCCTGGAAGTATGCCTCCAGCGTGCTGATCAGCAGGCTCTTTCCGAATCTCCGCGGACGGCTGAGGAAATAGTACCTGCCGGTCCTTGCCAGCTCGAAAATTTTTGCTGTCTTGTCTACATAAAAGTACCCGTCTCTGCGGAGACTCTCGAAATTCTGTATGCCTACCGGATATAACTTTCCCATATCGGATATTATTGACCTTTCAAATTTTCAAATATACTAATTAAATGACTATCCGCAAAGATACCTGATATGTCATCCCGGCCGCAGCCGGGGAGCTGCATGGCCACATAACACCTTCCGGGCAAGTCGGGCACTTATGTATAATATGTAAGAACAAAAATAGAAATTTTTACAAAATATATTTGCAAATTTTTCCATTATATGTAATTTTGACTTATGTTATGTTTGAACAAATATGTTCGTATTCTTAATTAATAACCACTAAACCAACGGACGGAATCCGATAAGAAAATGAAAAACAGATCAAGAGCATTTCTTCTGCCGGTGGCAGGCATGCTGCTGTCTTCCGGATTGCTGGCGGGCCCTTTGCCTGAAATTGTATGGCAGATAGGCGTACAGGACGGAAAAGAGACCGAATTCGCATTGTACGGGAAACCGTACGATACTGTCAAAGACCATTTCCCCGGACTTACGGCCCTTTATACCGTCGGGCAAAGCGACGCTTCCGATATACCGTATGTTATTCCAGGACCGTCGGACAGCTGGGCAAATAACCCCATGGGCTGCATTCTGGTACATTTCGGGACACAGGATGATGCAGGAGCGGCGCGGCTGAGACTTGTCATGGATTTCGTGGAAGTACATTCATCGTCGGCTCCCCGCATGCAGGTCTGTCTTAATGGTATCAGTACAGAAGTACAGGTGCCGGCCGGATCGAACCAGAACTATCTCGATGATCACAAGACATCCTCAAAAGGGCTTTCCGTGAGTGTTGACATACCGTCCCATGCTTTGCGTAAAGGAGACAATACGCTGATGATCCGCTCCATTTCGGGCAGTTGGGCCGTTCTTGATGACATCCGGCTTGAATCCTCGGAACCAGTTGCCTTGTGCAGGCCTGGAGGCGGTATTTCCCTGATGGCCGCCAATTCCGTCCCTGCTCTTGTATACGGTGACACGAAAGACGAAATCCTGCACCCTGTCACACTGCAAATTGTCAACTGGGACAGGAAATCACGTTCTGCGGACTGGTTTTATGACGGAGACAAGAAAGGCGGAAGAGTCCTTCTTGCCCCCGGCCTTAACAGTATCGAAGCCGGGATTCCGGAAGGGTATGAAGGGAAGACCGTGGACTTCGCGGTAAGGTCGGGACGCGGACTCCAGAGCGCATCTGTCGAAATCCGTCCTGCCTACGAATGGACGATATACCTGGTACAGCACACGCATACCGACATCGGATATACCAAGCCTCAGACTGAAATCCTGACCGAGCATCTCCGGTACATCGACTATGCTATAGAATACTGCGAAGCGACCGAGAATTATCCTGAAGATTCCAGATTCCGCTGGACATGCGAAGCTTCATGGGCCGTAAGGGAATGGCTCAGGATACGGCCAGAGGAACAGGTGAAGAAATTCCTTCATTTTGTAGGGAACGGACAGATAGAGGTGACGGCCATGTTCTTCAATATGTCGGAGCTCTCCGGAGAGAACAACTACAAGACATTCCTGGAGCCGGTGGGCCGGTTCCACGAGCTGGGCATACCTGTCACGACAGCCATGCAGAATGACGTGAACGGTGTAGCATGGTGCCTTGCCGACTACCTGCCGGATATCGGAGTAAAATATATTACCATGGGATCGAACGGCCACAGGGCCGACATTCCGTTTGACAGGCCAATGCTCTATAAATGGGAGTCCCCTTCCGGCAAGAGCCTTCTTTCGTTCAGGGCCGACCATTACAATACAGGAAATTTCTGGGGTATCGACCGCGGGGATATGGACAGTGTGGAAAACGGCGTCTTTTCCTACATCGGTTCTTTGCTTTCCAGTGGATATGAATTTCCTCTGATAGCCGTCCAGTATTCAGGATATTTCACAGACAATTCTCCCCCATCCAGAAAAGAATGCGATCTCATAAGAGAATGGAATGACCGCTATGTATGGCCTAAACTCAGAAGCGCGACCGCACATGAATTCCTCCAGAAAATCGACGAGGAGTATTCTGCCGGCCTTCCTGTATACAGGGCCGCGTATCCGGACTGGTGGACAGACGGCTTCGGTTCTGCCGCAAGGGAGACGGCCGCTTCACGGAAGACGCAGTCAGACATGATTACCGTAGAAGGTATGCTCTCGATGGCCGCTCTCGAAGGAGACGATTATGTATCTTCGACCCGCGATGAACTGAGACGCATCCACGAGAACCTTCTGTTTTATGACGAACACACGTTCGGAGCAGCAGAAAGCATCCGGGATCCTCATTGCGAAAATTCGCAGGTCCAGTGGGCTGAAAAAGGGTCGTATGTATGGGAGGCGCTCAAGAGTACGCAAATGATGTACGAAACCGCCATAGGCAGGCTTCAGGGCAACTTGTACAGATCCTCCCGTCCTATCATTACATTCTTCAATCCTGCAGGATGGACCAGGTCCGCACTTGCGACGGTATACATCGATTTTGAAATCATCCCTCAGGACCGTGCTTTCCGTATAACGGATGAAGACGGGAAGGAACTGGATGTACAGCCGCTGCGCTCACGAAGGGAAGGCCGGTACTATGCAATCTGGGCGGAAAATATCCCTGCTCTCGGATACAAGACCTATGAAATCATCCTCGAAGACGGCAACGCGCCGGTGCCGGCCGCTCCGGACTTCAAGGACAATATAATGGAAAACACCTGGTACAGAATTACGTTCGACACGAAGAAAGGCGGCATAGCTTCTCTGACAGACAGATCATCAGGTAAAGAACTTGTGGATACTTCATCTCCTTGGAGTCTGGGAGGTTTCATATATGAGTCTCTGGAAGGGGACAGACACCAGATGGAAAGGAAGGTCTTCGAAAAATATTCCCGTCATGGTCTGGAGAATGTAAGGTTCACAGGGACCGCCGCCGGAGAAGTATATAACAGCGTATTCTACGAAGGTACGTCCAGAGGGTGTGATCCGGGACATGGCATCCGGGTAGAAGTGAAGCTTTTCAACCATGTGAAACGCATTGAAATAAGCTATTCGATGAAACGCCTTCCGGAAACGGATCCGTCCGGTATTTATGTCGCATTCCCGTTCAGCATGCAGGAGTCACAACTTGCATTCGACGTGCCGGGAGGAGTGGTAAATGCCGGAGAGAACCAGATTCCGAGAACCGCGACGGCATGGAATACAGTCCAGAATTTCGTATCTGCACGCAACGGTGACAGCCAGATTATTCTGAGCTGTGACGCCGTTCCCCTTTTCATGATGGGAGAACTTCTGAATGACCCTTACCGACTTGTACACAGACATGAGAACGCCCATGTATTCTCCTGGGTAATGAACAATTACTGGACGACCAACTTCCGTGCATCGCAGGAAGGCGAACTGAACTGGACATACGCCATCACTACAGCCGACGGCAGCTCGAACTCGGATGCATCGCGATTCGGATGGGGAAACAGGATACCGGTGTATGCCAGAGTGATTCCTGCATCTGCAACAGCCAACTCCAATGCCCGCTCGGTTTCGTTCCTCAACCATGATGTTGAGAATGTCCTCATGACTTCATGCGTGCCATCTCGTACAGAACCGGACGGTGTCCTGATCAATTTGAGGGAAACCGACGGGAAAGAAGCTGATTTCAGACTGTATGACAGGTCAGGACATCCGGTTCCTTTTACCGTAGTCAATGTCCTTGATGAAAACATAGGCGGAGAGACAGAGTCTGTCAAACTGCCTCCATACGGGAATATTTTCATAAGGGTAAGCAATTACCCGGAAAGGTGATTCCGACAACATCCACTGAAAAAGGCATTAGCATGCCTTGCGGAGCCGGAAAGCGCAGAATGTGAGATAGACCATGCAGGCGGCGATGACTGCTATCGAGCCTGTCTGGTTTCCTATGGCATCGGTCAGGGCGCCCATTACCGGCGGAATCACGGCCCCGCCGAAAACGCCCATGATCATAAGGCCGGAAATCTCGTTGGCCTTGTCCGGCCTGCTTTTCATCGCCTGGGAATAAATGACGGAAAAGATGCTTGAACAGAAGAAGCCGATACACCCTACAAGAACCATGATGAATGCAGTGCTTTCCGCGAAGAAAAGGACGCATACGGCAGCCAGAGCCACAAGGATATTCACCCTGAAATATGTCACGTCACTCATTTTGGCAAGCAGGAAAGAGCCGATGAACGCCCCGACGGTACGGCAGACGAAATAGAGGCTCGACCCGAATCCCGCCTGATCTACCGACATCCCCTCCCGTTCTATCAGAAGCTTCGGAGCAACGGTATTGGTCCCGACATCTACTCCCACCACGAAAAATATTCCGAGGAAAAGCAGCAGTATCCTGCTGTCTTTCAGTATAGAAAAAGTCGCACCCAACGATGATGTCCCGGAAACGCCGGTTTCCCTGGGTATATCCGTAAACATCAGCCAGAGAGTAGAGACCAGCGTTATTGCAGCGAAAATCGGGAAAAGATACCTCCACTCCCCGAGTACGCCGAGGGCGAATGCGGCAATGAACGGCCCGCAGAAAGAGGAGACGGCCTTTATTACCTGACCTGCCGTCAGCATGCTTGTCAGACGCTCTCCCGACACGACATTGGTAAGAAGAGGATTAAGGGAGACCTGCAGAATCGTGTTACCCACCCCGAGAAGGACGAACCCTGCCATACATGTGACAAAACTGTAGTCAATGAACGGAATGAGCATGCCGACCAGCGTCACCACATTGCTTATCTGCACCATGCGCTTCCGGCCGAGACGGTTCATCCATACCGCAGCCGGAATGGACAAAAGAAGGAACCATACGAAAACCATGGACGGAATGAATCCGGCCACTGTCTCGCTCAGACCGAAATCCTGTTTCACGTAACTGGTGGCTATCCCCACAACGTCACAGAATCCCATGACAAAAAAACCGAACAGGACGGGGAGTATCCTGCCCAAAGACGAATTTTTCATACACCGGAATGTCAGTCGTTAGTAAATTCTATGGAATATGTAAAGCTGTCAGCCTTGTAGTAGCCGATATTGTATTCTACCGGGACATTATCCTTGTCAAGGACAAAACGCTTGCGGACAAGTATCGGCGCCCCTTCTTCGATGCCGAGCTTTTCGGCCATTGCCGGACTGGCCCCTCTGGCATATATCAGTTCCTTCGATGTCTTGACAAAAATCCCGTACTTCTTTTCGAGAATCTCATAAAGAGGGAGCGACATGTCATCTTCGACTGACATCGGAATGGCCGGATTGAAATATGAAATGAAATATACGAACGGCAGCCCCGGTTTGCCGCGAAGGCGCTCCAGACACAGAAGGCTGGCCGGTGACTTGATATTAAAGAACTTGAGGGCCTCTTCGGGAGCGGCTTTATAGCTTATGTGCAATTCGAAGTTCTGCACTTTCATGCCCTGCGAACGCATTTCCTGGGAAAAGCTTTTCCAGTTTCTTGCATTGCTCATTACATTCTGGGCAGCGACAGTAGTACCGTAGCCTTTTTTCCTTACCAGAAGCCCCTCCATCACCAGTTTGTTTATGGCCTGCCTTAAAGTGTTCCTGGACACATCCAGTTTCTGAGACAGTTCCACCTCATTCGGGAAAAGCTTGCCTTTCTGATACTCGTCCTGCCGTATCATGTCCCGGAGAAATTCTTCCGCCTGCGCATGCAGAGGGACAGACGAATTATGGTCCAATTTGTAATCCATATTTTAAATTTTATGTTCAAACAAATATAAGAACATTTGCCGGATTCTGCCAATTATTTCTCCTTTTCATGCCGGGCCACACGATAAAACGGCATCGTCCGGACCGCCCCGGACAGCAAATCCGGCGGAAAGACTGTCCGAAAACAGTCCTTCCGCCGGATTTTTCTTCTGCATTACCTCTGTGGCTAAGCCAGCAACGCCTTTACCAGTGTGCTGATCATCTTGCCGTCGGCCTGACCGGCAAGCCGCTTGGTAGCCACGCCCATTACCTTACCCATATCTGATGGCTTTGAAGCGCCGGTCTCGGCTATTATACCTTTGAGAATTTCCTTTACCTCATCCTCTCCGAGCTGTTTAGGAAGGTAGACTTCCATGGCGGCCGCCTCGGCAAGCTCGTTCTCGGCCAGTTCCGGCCTGTTCTGTCCGGAGTAGATTTCAGCACTTTCCTTACGCTGCTTGACGAGCTTCTGGATAATCTTCACTATGTCGGCATCGGAAACTTCCCCGTTGCCGCCTTCTGAAGTCTTTGCAAGCAATATTGCGGCCTTGATTCCCCTCAACGCCGCGAGACGCACCGTTTCATGCGCCTTCATAGCGGACATGATGTCCGTCTGTATCTGTTTTTCCAGTGACATGATATTGTGTTTTTATATCTTTCTACTTGATTATCTGTAGTTCTCAAAACCCGGCATGGAAAGGCGGGCCGTAAACTCTTTCAGTTTCTTGTCATCCTTGGGACAGATGAGAAGCGCTTTCCCGGTATCGATTACCACGTAGTTTTCCAGACCTTTGACAGCGACCAGCTTGTCGTATGTGCTGGAATAAACCACGACATCATGGCTGTCCTCGGTAAGTATCTTGGCCGTATTGAAGATGTTTCCGTTCATGTCCTTTTCCCCGATACATCCGTACAGAGACTCCCAGGTCCCTACATCCGACCATCCGAAATCGGCCGGATAAAGCCATGCCTTGTCGGTCTTTTCCATCACACCGTAATCTATGGATATCTTCACACAGTCCGTATATGCCCTGCTGATGAATTCTTCCTCCATCGGAGTGCCGACAGCATGCTCCCATCCGCTGAAAACCCGCGTAACTTCCGGCAAGTGCTTCTCCATTTCCCTGATGATGGTCTCCGCCGTCCATACGAAGATTCCGGAGTTCCAGAAAAACTCCCCGCTGGCGATAAACACCTTGGCCAGAGAGACATCCGGTTTTTCAGTAAACGTCTTCACTTTGATGGCGCCTGCTTTCTGGAGAGCAGCGCTGCCGCCGGTTATCTGTATATATCCGAAATTGGGGTCGGGTCTGGTAGGAGTGATTCCGAGAGTCATCAGGACATTGTTCTCCGATACGAATTCTATGGACCTGACGATTGCCTCCCTGAATTTTTCATCGTCATCGATAAGATGGTCGGCAGGAGTCACCACCATTGTGGCCTGCGGATTCCTTTTGAACAGCGTGTATGCCGCGTATGCGATACACGGGGCAGTATCCCGTGCATAAGGTTCAAGAAGCAGATTTTCTTCTTTCAGTTCCGGGATGTCCCTCAGTACCAGATCCCTGTATTTCCGGACCGTGACGACCAGAATATTGTCCTTAGGGACAATAGACGAAAACCTGTCGTAAGTATTCCTGATGGAAGTCTTGCCTGTCTCGGCTATATCCATGAACTGCTTCGGACATGCAGTCGTACTGGCAGGCCACAGACGCGAGCCGTTTCCTCCGGCCATGATTACACAATAGTGGTTATTGTCCATATCTCCTGTGTTTTTTTCTGTATTTTTCATAATCCCGGGATAAACGCATCCGGGAAAAACTTTATGTCAGCCCTGTCTCTGCCGAAAATCACGGATATAATGTCAAAATGGCATTCCATGTCTCCCGACAACCGGCTTCCCTTTCCGGCAAGATACCTGCGGGCTGCGTCATAAAGCTTTTTCTGCTTGCTGCGCGTGACGCTTTCCTGCGGCGGGGCCTCGAAAGGGACCGTCCTGCTTTTGACTTCCACAAAATGGATACCATTGCCGTCAATGCTCACTATGTCTATCTCCAGGTGGCCGGCCCTCCAGTTCCTGTCTATGACCGTATGCCCGAGTCCGATAAGATACCGGCAGGAGAGGTCCTCGCCATTCCGGCCTACTCTGCCGCTGTTATGCCGACGATCTTCCACTGCCCCTCCTCCTGTCTCATTACGGCTGTCCTTTTCTTTGCAGGAAGGTCCTGACCCGTTTCCCCTGCGTCCAGAGAAATCCCGTATGTGACTTCCAGCGTTCCTCCAGATCTTTTCCTGCCTGTCACTTCCACCCTTATCATGTCCGAAACTATGGAAAGGGCCCCGCTCTCCTTCTCCATAAGGTCTGCCGCCTTTTCCATATACCCTTCGACGTACTCCATGCAGGCAGAAGAAGTATCGCAGCATGCCCTGACATCATCCCGGTCTCCGGACACAAGCGCGTCATAGAACCTTTCCAACACCTGTTCAGGCCCCGCCGCTTCCGCTGCGGATGTCCCGGAAGGCTTTCCGTTTCCGGAAAATATCTTCACGAGAAGCACCGTAATGAATATGGCCACGCAGGCAGCTCCCGCAAGCCATTTCCATGTCATGTACTTCTTTACTACTTCATTCATAATACACACATTAATGCAGTTCAGTCAAAATTGACTATCGTCACCCCGGTACCTCCGAACTGGATGTGCTCATCGGAAACGGAAGCCACCCCGGGCATCGTACGCAGGAATTTCTGTATCTCCTCACGCAATACGCCCGTCCCTTTCCCGTGGATTATCCTGACGCTAGGCATGCCGAGCATAATGGCGTCATCCACATAACGGATCACCTTGTCCAGAGCATCGTTCAGCCTTTCTCCGCGGACGTCTATCTCCGGACTGAAATTCAGTTTCCTTTCCGAGATGGACGAGTCGTATTTCACGGAGGAAGCCTGCCGCGGAGTCTCTTTCATCACCTGCCGGAATTCATTGGAACTGATCCGTTCCACCTTGTCAGGAGATATCTTGGTACTGATGTTCCCGATATTGACTATTATATTCTTGGATGAGAGCTTCACCACCTCGCCGACCATCCCGCCTACTTTCAGCCGCACCTTCTCCCCTACCTTCAGAGGAGCATTCCTGAAAGCGTCCAGCCGCTCCTGCTCAAGTCTCTGCTGCTCCATTTCCTGGCGGGTCCTCTCATCGGCCTTCCTCTCTTTCCTGAGCCGGGCCCTTTCCCGTCGGGCATCCAGCTGCCTGATCTTCCTTTCTATATAGTCATCTTTCTCTTTCTGCTCCTGCTCTTTCTTCTGTGCAAGTACCGTAACGAAATTCTGGAGTTCCTTTCTGGCCTCCTGCGTAATTTCCTTTTCAGCCTCCGCCTCTTTTATCGTACGGATAGTGTTCTCGACCTGCCTGTTTGCCCCTTTGACTATCTCCTCCGCCTCTTTCCGGGCCTGGTCCAGAATTTCCTTCTTCATCTTCTTTATATCCTGTAGTTCCTTCTGGTAGCGGTCGGTAATGCTTTCGAGCGTCTTGTCCGTATTGCGGATACGCTCCAGTTTCTCATCCAGCGCCCGGCGGTTGCGGGCTATCTTGCGCAGGTTCCTCTCTATATCCACGAAATTCTCCCCCGCCCTGTTTTCGGCATCTTTCACTATGGCTTCCGGAAGTCCCATCTTCCGGGCCAGTTCAAAGGCAAAAGAATTGCCGGGAAGTCCGGTCTCCAGCTTGAACAGCGGGGCTATGTTCTTGACATCGAACATCATGGCTCCGTTCACGACTCCGGTATCCCCGGAAGCATACATCTTGAGGTTGGTATAGTGGGTGGTAATGACCCCATAGACACCGCGCCGGTCTATTTCGCTCAGAAGCGCTTCCGCGATGGCACCTCCGGCCGTAGGTTCCGTTCCCGACCCGAACTCGTCTATCAGGACAAGGGTACTGCTGCCGGAAAGGGCGAGCATCTCCTTCATGTCGGACAGGAAAGAACTGTAGGTACTGAGGTCATTGTCCAGAGACTGGTCATCTCCGATACTCACCATGATACGGTCAAACACCGGCAGTTCCGATGTCTCCGATGTCGGGACCAGCATCCCCCACTGGAACATATACTGCAGCAGCCCGACCGTCTTCAGACATACCGACTTGCCGCCTGCATTCGGTCCGGAAATAAGAAGGATATGTTTCTGGGGTGTAAGGGTGACCGTAAGGGGGACTATTTCTTTCTTCTCTTTCTTGAGGGCTTTCTCCAGAAGGGGATGACGGGCTTTGCGGAGATTCATTTCTCCGCTGTCGGAAATCAGAGGCATTCCGGCTATTATATCCAACGCCACCTGGGCCTTTGCCATGATGAAGTCTATCTCGCCGAGATATGCGGCCGCAGCAAGAAGATCCGGAATGTACGGCCTGAGAAAATCACTGAACTCCAGAAGGATACGAAGAATTTCACGGCCTTCGGCAAATTTCAGTTCCTTTATCTGGTTGTCTATCTCCACCACTTCGGCAGGCTCTATGAACGCCGTCTTGCCCGAAGCCGACTCATCGTAAACGAATCCCTGTATCTTCTTTTTGTTTGTCGCCGACACGGGGATGAGCATCTTGCCGTCACGGACAGATACGCTGGCATCCTTGTCCACTATACCCTCATCCTGGGCTTTCTTCATAATGGCGTTTATACGTCTGGAAATAGCTCCTTCCTTGTCTTTAAGGGATTTCCTGATGCTGTAGAGTTCGTCGGAAGCAGTATCCTTGACTTCTCCGAAACGGTCGAGAATGCCGTCAATACGGTGCTGTACCACGGGGAATCCGGCTACAGGAGCGGCCATCCTCTTGAGATTGGGATAGACGCCTTCCCTGGCCTCATCGAAAAAAGCCAGCACCTTTCCCAATGTCTCAAGCATGGTATTGAGCTTTCTGAGGGATATCAGATCAATATGGGAAGAAGGATATTCAAGCGGCTTGAGAAAACCGATGCTGTCTATATACCCGGATGTGGGGAAATTCTCTTCGAACATCATGATAAGCCGCATCTCGTCGGTCAGAAGAAGCCTCTGCCGTATCTCACGGGCGTCGGAGGAGAATTTTTCCCCGCTGACCCGTCCTGCCGCATATTCGGTAGAACACCTGTCGGCTATCATCCTGCGTATTCTGTCAAACCCCAGCTTCTGCTCGATTCTTGTATCTGTTCCTGCCATACTTCTATCCTGCATTCTTGCTTTCATCTCCGCCCTTCTGGTCAGCGAAAGAATTTGTAAGTAAGAGTTTCAGCTCATTGATGTTGCCGATACGCTTTACCTGGCCTCCTTTTACGAAAGATATGTTGCCTGTCTCTTCCGACACCACTATCACATCCGCATCGGTCTCTTCGGAAATGCCTATGGCCGCCTTGTGTCTCATGCCGAAACTCGGCGGAATGTCCGTTTTCTCCGTAATCGGAAGGGTGCATCTGGCGGCGACAATCCTTCCGTCATTTATTATCATCGCTCCGTCATGGAGAGGGGAGTTCTTGAAGAAAAGATTCATTATAAGACGCCTGTTTATGTTGGCATCTATCCTGTCCCCCGTATCCACGATATAGTCCAGATCGGTCTCATGCTGGATCACGATAAGTGCCCCTGTCTTGTCCAGGGACATGCTGCGGCATGCTTCAGTCAGCTCCTTCACGGCCTCGCTGTCGAGCTTCGTATCCGTCGTTCCCAGTATCTTGTTCAGGAAACTCTTGCCCCTGGCCGTTATGCCGTAGCTGCTGCCGAACTTGGTGAGGATTCGCCTTATCTCCGGCTGGAATATGACTATAAGGGCGATGACTCCGACATCCAGCACTGTCCCCAGAATGGCGGACATCAGCCTCATGTCCAATGCAGCGACAATGACACGCAGCACATACAGTGCAAGTATGGCCATGAAGATACTGCTGATCACGGTCGACCCGCGTATCCAGCGGAACACTTGATAGATTATAAGCGCAACCAGCAGGATATCCAGGATGTCCGCAAACGACAAACGCAGAAAACCGAATATTTCCAGCAACATCATAGCGTCCGCAAATATAGCACTTTTCCTAAAAAATCCCTCCTGTTGCCGGTCATGAAGACCGGCAGCAGGAGAGAAACAATACATTTATCCGGACACCGGGAAATACCCGGAAAACTGTCAGGCTGCCAACTTCTTCTCACTGTTCCATGTAACCGCGCACAGCAGCAGGGCAGCCACGCTGGCTACTGCCAGCATCATGAAAGTGACATGCCACCCGGCACTCTCGGCCACCGTACCCATAAGCATCTTTGAAAGCAGGGCGTCACCGAAAAGATATCCGAACAGCCCTACAAAACCGGCTGCAGTACCGGCTGCATTCTTAGGCACAAGATTCAATGCCTGGATCCCTATCAGGGCCACAGGCCCGTAAATGCAGAATCCTACAAGGATAAGTGCGAAATATATCAGACCTCTTGTGAGGCCGGCCAGCACTTCAGGAGAAGCCGATCCGGCAAAGAATCCGGCGATATTCCCGGCCTGCCAGTACACCAGCGTACCCAGAAGGACAAGTCCCATGAAGATTACGTTAGGAGGAGTACACCTTCCTTTGAAGAACCTGGCTGAAATCCATCCGCAGATAATGGTACCGGGGATTCCGGCATAGTTGTGCAGGGCGAAAGCAAGGTTGCTCTGCTCCGGGGTCATTATGTCCATTTCCTGAAGATACAGCGGAGCCCAGTCACCTACGCCATAGCGGACCATATAGACGAACGCATTGGCGAAAGCTATGATCCACAGGAGCTTGTTCTTGAACACATAGTCCACGAACAGGGTCTTGAACGGAATTTTCTCCACAGACTTCTCCTTGGATTTCACTCCGGAATAGTCGTTCCTGTAGTCATTGATGGAAGGAAGTCCGCAGGACTGAGGGGTGTCCCTGATAGCCCACCAGCAGAATACGGCGATAATCAGGGCGACCGCAGACGGCACTATGAACGCGGCCCTCCATGTCTGTTCGATACCGATTCCGGCAAAAATGACCAGTCCGAGAGAGACCAGAAGTCCCAGCGAGCCGCCGCCGAATGTATGCGATGTGTTCCAGATGGACATCTTGAAACTGCGCTCGTTCTGCGAGAACCAGTATGCCATGATTCTTCCGCAAGGAGGCCACCCCATACCGGAGAGCCAACCGATGATGAGCATCAGGATAAAGATAATGGCGACGTTGGCTACCTGACTGGCACCGAACGGAATGAATCCCACCGCCATCATCGTAAGGGCGGAAAGAACAAGTCCCACCACCAGGAACTTGCGGGCATCGGACCTGTCGGACACGCTTCCCATTATGAATTTGCTGAACGCATACGCTATGGAAACGGCTGACATGGCAATTCCCACACCGGCCTTATCCACAAGGCCGTCCTCAATCATGCCGGGAGCGGCAAGAGAAAGGTTCTTTCTTACCAAATAATACGCTGCATAACCCAGAAAAGCCCCCATGAAGACCCTGAATCTCATGGAACTGTAGACTTTGCTGATTTTTTCTTTCGGAAGGAGCGGCTTTGCCGCAGGCGGGTCTAAAAATCTGGACATTATAGGATTCGGTTATTAATAAATTTCAGTATCGAGGGGCAAAGTTAGAAATTTCCCGTTGTTCTGCAATTAAAATCGCCCATATTTTCTACGAACCGAAAGTTTTTCCTTTCAAACCAAAACAACACAGTTGTTCTTCATCTCTTCCACAATACCGTAGAAAGCGGCCTCCCCTATATTTTTCGCCGGCATTACGGTTTTCAGACAGGACACGCCGGAAAGCCCGGCTTTCAGGGCACGCTCCATGAAGCGGAATGACCTGGATATCTGTCCGCCGAGAAGGAGACAGCCGATCCGGTTCTCCACGAGTTTCGGTTTCAGTGCCGATGCAAGGATTTCACCTACCGATAAGAATGTCTCCAGCGCGGCCGGATCCCCTTCGGCCGCCATGGCCCCTATGTCCGCCACCGTGAGGGAAGGGTCGGCAGATTTCCCGGAAATCTCCCGATATGCCTTGAGGAACCCTCTTTTGGACACATAATCTTCAAGTATCCCGTCCCTGTACGGAATGGAATATATCGGACAAAGCGGGGAGCCTTTTTCATTGACCATTATCCTGCCTGCCCTGGAGAACGCGAAGCCGAGACCGGTCCCGAGAGTCACTAAAGCCGAATCGGGATACCCGGCTGCATTGCCTCTGGACATTTCACCGAGAAGGGCGGCATTCACATCATGAATGAACCCCACAGGCATATCCGGCCCTGTCTGTGGCAGAGAACGGAAAAAATCTTTCAGAGACATTCCGTAAATGCTCAGGAATTTATGCTTCATAAGAGGAATCCCCTTCCCGTAGTCAAAAGGACCGGGAATGCATATACCTATACCGGCAAGCATCCTGTCATTCTTTCCCAGAGCTTCGGTTCCGCTCCTGACAGCTTCAGCAAATGCCCCCGTCACTTCCCGGGCAGACCCGAGAGAGTCGACCGGGACACTTCCCGATATGCCGTGGAGCAGCTCCCCGTCAAGAGAAGCCGCCCCGAATTTAATGAATGTACCTCCGATATCCAGAAGCAGGTATGATTCAGTCATTTTCAAAACCGTCTTTTAGCATGGTCTTATGAACGCTTATAGGCTCCGTGCCGAGATTTTCCACTACATAGCGGCCCATATCGGCAGGAACCACTACCATATCCATATACTCGGCATCGAAATGCCGCTCAGGGTATTCCACAGAACGTATCCTGATTTTTTCTCCGTCAACAAGGACGAGCACATGGAATTTTCCACCGGTATTGTCCTCAATGGATTTCTCGAATTCGAGTCTGCGCAGCGAGAAATAAAGCATGTCACTCTCCCCTACTATGTATTCCGCCCAGCCGTCTCCGGAACGGACCGTCCCCGGCTCCTGGACGATATGGCTTCTCACCCAGGATTTTTTCCTCTCGAACGCAAGGTTACGCTCCCCGTGCCATGTATGGATAGGTCTCGGCTTCCCGTCAAGATCGGCCCTCAGATAATCATACAGCTTGTATGTGTAGGATCCGATAGTGAGGCTGCCTATCTCGAGAACCACCTGGTTACGCCCCGAAGAATGGATGGTCCCTGCAGGAAGCATCACCTGGAGCCCCGGTCTGGATTCTTCATAGTTCACGTACTTCATATAATCCACCGGCTTGTACTCTGTATCCGCAAGCTTGATATCCTTTATAAACTGATCCGTGTCCGCATCATCGCGGAACCCGACGAAAGTCTTGGCTCCCTGCCCTGCCACCACGACATAATAGCTCTCGTCCTGACGGCCGAGCTCGTCATAGTGTTCATGGTTGTACTGCGCTCCGGAGTGTACCTGGATGGACATGTTGCCGTTACTGTGAAAAGTATCGTCATAATTGAACCTTATAGGGAAATACCCGTGGAACTTCCTGACACACTTGTCTCCCATAATAGCTTCCCCTTCCTTCTGGACGAACGAAGAGAACGGGAATTCGACTTTGGCATCTCCAGCCTCTACCACGACGCTCACTTCCATAGGAATCAGGTCGAACACCCACGCACAGTTGCGCATGGTGTCAGGAAGGTTGCGCAGCTTCTTGACGTAAGTGCCGCCCCAGACCCCCTCAAGATAAACAGGTTTGCAACGGAACGGATATGAAGCGAGGGCGTCCATTATCTCCGAAACGGTCTTCATCGGGATAAGCTGGTTCCTGTCCAGGTCATCGGAAGGCAGGTAATAATCCAGAAGACTGCCTTTCAAAAGCTCTCCCCTCAAATGGACCGCCATCTCGAAATCCACATAATAGCAACGTCTTATCACCTGGTTGACCGGACGCGCCACCTTGTCACCGTAATTGGCGAACTGCCCCCTGCGGATACGCAGAATCGATTCTTTAGGAGTGACGTCGAAGTAGCATTTCACATCGAAAAGAGGTCTCAGCTCTTTCACAAGGCAGCCGTAGCCGTACACAAGCACCACTTTCCCTGTCCCTTTGGATACGGCACCCCTGATGTCCCACATGCTCTTCTCGAAATGCGAAAGTTTCTCCCGGTCGAACATGGACTGGTATCCTCCATGATAGATTTTCCCGTACAGCAGGGTCGGATCTATCTTACGGTCCCATTCAAGATACGGATTGACCATATCATTGATTTCTTTCTCCGACTTGTAGACATCATAAAAATCAATGGCATCCATCTGTACGCCACGGAGTGCCAGCTGCTGGGAAAGCTGGTTCACCATACGGGACCAACCGGCTGTAGTATAGCCGTCAAATGCCACGGTGATATTTTTCCCGGGATTCTGCTCCAGCCTGGACACGAGGTCCTCCGCCAGCCTGACGGCAGACTTGAGCGTCCCGGTAGTGATGTCCTTTATTGTCTTTTCTTTCAGTTCCGGCCTGTTGACGGCGCGAGGGTCGTCATAAGGGAACGGGTTGTACATGAAACTCATAGCTTATTGATTTTAAATTATATAATCTTGATATTCTCCCATTTACCTTTAGCTCTTCCTATTTTATTTCATAGTATTCGAAGCCCATGATCTCCGCAAAGGCCTTCAATTCAGCCCTGTAGTCACCGTCGACAATGCCGAAATGCTGGGTCGTCCCCACTTTGAGGATCTGTTCGAAGAAGCTCTCCACAGGGACTTCCGGCCTGAAAATACTGTGTGAATATGTCGCCAGAATCTGTTTCCCCGGAAGGGACTCCGCCATTCCGCAGACTATCTTGTATTTCCCGTTCTCCTCGGCGAGCTGGGCCATGGTCTTCATCCCCGGAGAAATCCTGTACCAGGCGAACGGGGCGCCGGCGTATTTGTAGCTGGTCTTCGCGAATCGGACATCCCTGGCTATCACCACATTCTGCTGCCATTCCGGGTCATTGTGATCGTTAGGCCCGGCATGTCCTCCGGCGAAAGTGCCGAAATCGGACTCTATGTGGAACGGCTCCAGGAAATTAACATTCTTGCCGGAAAGGAGCTTGAGTATAAATGTTATAAGACCAGCTCCTGTATCTGCTTCAGGGACGAGGACAGAGGTATGCTCGTTGAACCACGGATGATAGAAACCGGCCCGAAGTCCCACCAGCTTGAACATGGCCTGGTCGATGTCATTGTATACCATGACATCCGTATCGGACTGTTCCGCGAGTTTCGCCAACGCAAGTGACGCCCTGGCGGAAGCCTCGAACTTGTCGTACGCCACATCTTCCATCATCTTGTATTTCCCTGTCAGAGAGTCGCAGTATTCCTTGAGTTCCGCAGGGCTGACGGAATCTATGACGTCCCCGTATACCGAATAAGGCAGGAAATGTATCTCCGGGCCTATCCTGGTAAAAAGGTTGTACGGGTCGAAGTATGTCGACCACATGGCCTCGTTGTAATTTGCCAGAAGCCCTACATTGGCATGCTTCAGAATGCCCCTTACCCTGGCCGCTGCGGCGAAGGTCCTGATCTTGCCGGTGACTTCGTCCCGGGAGCCCATCACGACATGCACATTGCTCCGCGGCACCCTTTTTACCGAACCGGAGCCTTCAAGCGACCCGACCAGGGTACCCGAGCAGAGATAATCTATGAAATCATCCTCGTCGATGGTATCCTCGAATGTCATCCTGCCCTTTGCGACATTGACAAATATCACGGGCACCTGCGGCATGTCCCTGAGAAACCGTATCCATGCGAAATCCTCCGACCAGGAAAGGAATTCGGCTATCACGAAATCCACTTTGGCCGCATAGAACATGTCCATGGAGCGGACTGCGTCTTCCCGTTCGTAAACCACACCCGGATACACCAGATCCAGGAAGTCCAGCTTCCCGATAATCTGTTCCACATCCGCAGCCTTCCTCTCACCATAGGTGCCTCGGGAAAGCCCTTCGCCCAGGTTCTTGAACCGCGGGGAAGCGACAAGCAGCAGACCGGCTTTCGGCTTCCTGTTTTTCTCGATAGTTTTCATTGTATTATACTTTCTCTTAAAACCCTCAATTCATTTCTTTTACCTTCGTGTAGTCCTTCTGGTAGAACACCTTGCTCCCGACAAGCATCACTATTCCGCATACCAGCCAGATGCCGGCGAGCATCGTTATGCCGAAAGAAAGCCCTGCCGCCGTCTTTATGGCCCCGAGAACAATCGGGGCGAGGGCACCGATAGCGAATCCGGTCATTATCATCACACCGGAAGCCGACGAATGATATTTTTCAGGCACCACACCGTAAAGGACGGTGTAGGTGTTGGCATCGAAGAAAGCCCTTGCGAAACCGAATCCGGCGAATCCTATATAAATCACCCACAGGGAAGCCGAGTGCCCCATCATCACTATGAACGGCACGGCGAACAGGAGCCCGGCCCCTTGCATCGCCATCCTGTATGAAGGGTGCCTGCCGCCCCATACATCCGAAAGACGGCCGGCCAGAAGGATACCGATAAAGGCGAAAAGATGTGTATAGAACATGGAATGGAAACCGGCTGCGCCCAGATCCATATCGAACCTCTCGTACAGATATGTAGGCATCCATGTAAGATAACCCGTCAGGACAAAAATCAGCCCCGAGAAGCACAGCGTGAGAATAAGGGCCGAAGGTGTCGTGAAGACTATCCTGAAACCTTCGAAGAATCCCGGTGTCTTGCCTGCCGCCTTCTCTGCCGGGACCTGCTCCTGTGCACCGTTCTTCTTGTCTTTCAGCCTGACCGCCATGACTATGCCATGGATCACGCCCACTCCGCCGAAGATATAGAACGCGCTCCTCCAGCCCCAGAGCTCTCCGACAATGCCGGCAAGATATCCACTGAGTATAATGCCTATATAGTATGCAGTCTGATGTATGGACATCGCCGTGGCGCGGGTCTTCTCGTCATGGTAGTCGGCTATGAGAGAATAGTTGGCCGGGCCGAAGAAGGCCTCGCCTCCGCCGGTGGCGATACTCCTCATTATCACCAGCATAAGAAACCCTGAACTGAGTCCCGTAAGCATCGTGGCCGCGCTCCAGAACAGCACGCTCGCCGCCACTATCCACTTCCGGCTCAGCCTGTCGCCCACATAACCGCCTATAGGGACGAGTATGGCATAGAACAGGTTGAACACTGTGGCTATGGAACCGACAGCCACATCGCTGAGCCCGAGGTCCTCCCTGATCAGAGGAAGCACCACATTGAACACCTGGCGGTCAGCCTGGTTGAGGAGATAGGCGATCCACAACAGTCCCAGGACCTCCCACTTGTACCAGGATTTGTTTTGCAATCTATTGGTCATCTGTCCAGTATTTTATCTTAGAATTTCATGTCCCTGGTGGAACCCGTAGCCAGAGCCCCGACGGTCTCGGTCCCTTCAGGAAGCGCACTGCGCTCTATAATCACCATCGGGCTGTCCCACACGGGAAGACCGGTGAATTTCATCCGGCCGCCGGCGATGTTGCCGTGATATTTCGGGAGGGCCCATATCCTTCCCGTTATCATGTCCACAAGAACAGGATCCTTGAGGGACAGCCCCTCGATCCACAGTTCGACAGAATCGAAGGAAAGGTCGGAAGACGGAATCCGGTCGTTGTACCAGTACATTGCTCCTATAAGTTTCCCTTCAGGGTTCTTAAGACCGGAAACGGAGAGACTGCGTGCCGTATTGGATTCATGCCCGAGTTCCCCTCCGGTAAAAACCGTCCTGTCTGTAAACAGGCTGGCAAAATGCTGCACGGTGTGGAAAGAAGGCCTCTTGTAGACGACTTCTTTGAACAGGTTGGTGCGCATCAGTCCGAAAGACTGCTGCATATTGGGATATTGGAGGTCAACTATGGTAAAAATAGAACTGCGGATGCCGTGCGTCCAGTCGAAAGCCATCCGCCTGGCCACCCATTTTGCCTGGCTGTATTCGCTCCACTCATTGTAGCGCAGGGCGTGCGCCCATTCAAGAACAGCAGGGCAGCCGCACTCCCCCTGGAACAGCTTTATATCCGGACTGTACGAGTGCACCAGTTCCATGAGCGCCTCTATACCGGTGGCCGCATCGTCCGGGTTCTCATAGTAAGGATGGAAGCTTATATAGTCCAGCATGTCGAGCTGGTTTCTCTCCTTCAGCAGGTCCAGCACTTTGCCCGTATACTCCAACGGCATCCTGGAAAGGCCGAATCCGATGATGACAGCATCCGGCTCCACCCTCTTTATAACCTCCACCGTATTTGAAAGCAGTACAGCATACGCATCATAGTTGGTTTTGTTCTCACCGAGATTCGGCTCGTTCCATACTTCCCATTCCAGCACCTTTCCTTTATATCTGGTGACTATAGCCTCCACGAAATCCAGCCATGCATCCATGGTCTCACTATCCGTGAAAATCTTCGATCCGAGCCCCTTTTCGGCTCCATAAAGCGGATTCCCGTACCCGAGGTTCATCCACGGACGCACACCTTCCTCAAGCATACCGTCCACTATGGCATCAAGCCACGCGAAGTCATACCTGCCTTTCTTCTGCTCGCACTTCGCCCAGCCGCTCTGTATCCTTGCGGAAGTCACGCCGAGTTCCCCCAGATAGGCTCTGTACTCCTGAAAGTCTCCGTAATCCCTGTCAAGAGTCTCGCACCCGACCGACCAATAGCCGTTCTCTCCGGCTTCCTTGGCAGAAACCGTGGGCAGTGTCCCTATCTGCTCCAGAACCGGTCCGGTCTTGAGCATATTCTTCCATGTAAGGGACCAGTGCGGAGTAGGGACCTGTCCGGAAGCGGACAGACCGATACAGGCAAACAGCGCCAGCAACAGGGGAATTTTATTCATATTAAATTTTGGTTAATTATCAAACAATTATTACTACCTTTGCCGCATGAAGCACCACACTCAACCAGAGTTTAAAATGCCCTGCTTTTGTATAGTGTGTTGTAGTGTGGTGCAAATATATGTTTTTTGGACAGAACGTCCAAATTATTTGAATGTTTTTTTAAACTTGTCCGCCATGTCATCAAGGATAAAAGTAGACATATCTTCACAGACCCCTGTGTACAAGCAACTTATAAACAACATAGAAGAAAATGTCAGGGACGGGGCACTCAAGGAGGGAGACCTGCTGCCGTCTATGAACGAACTGTCGGCATCGCTCGACATTTCCAAAGAAACCGTAAAGAAAGCATACTCCATCCTCAGAGACAAAGGGGTAATAGAAGCCATCCAGGGGAAAGGCTTCTATGTCGCTTCCTATGACACGGGCCGGAATCCCAAAATCCTCATGCTCTTCGACAAGCTCAGCACATACAAATACGTCCTTTTCAGTTCGTTCTCATCGGCCATAGGCAACAGCGGGGAAATATTGATCCGCCTGCATGACCAGCAAGTGGATCTTTTCGAATATTACATAAATGAATATGTCGACCTGTACGACTATTATGTCATCACACCGCATTTCCCTCTTGACCCGGCCATACAGAAACGTGTCATAAAGGCGATAAAAAGGATTCCAAACAGAAAACTGGTGCTCCTCGACAGGAACCTCGATGATCTGCCGGGCAACTTCGGCGCAGTATACCAGGACTTCACGAATGACGTATATGACGGCCTTTCACAAGGTCTCAAGAAACTCAAAAGCATGAAGCAGCTCAACGTCATCACGGAATCCTCCAGCCTGTACCACACCTATATATGCGAAGGGGCCAGAAGATTCTGTAAGGACTTCGGAATAAAATGCGAATTCTATACGAGCGTCACCCCGGACATAATAAGGACAAAGGAAGCCTACCTGATTCTCAACGGCCAGCTGGACAAGGAACTGATAGACCTGGCAAGAGCCGCCAAAGAGAAGAAACTCAAGGTAGGACGCGACATAGGCATTATATCGTACAACGAATCCCCTATCAACGAAATCGTCCTCAACGGGCTGACGACCATATCCACTGATTTCAAGGCAATGGGTGCGATCGCAGCCCGGATGATCCTGAGCAAGGAAATGCACAAGGTCAAGTGCGAATTCAACATGATACGAAGGAATACATTCTAGAATCCGGACTGAATTCCATTCATTGCATCTGGTATGTCAGTGCCTTCGGCCTTTCCATCTCCTGCACATATTCGTTGCCTTCTTCGTCTTTCACCGTGACGGTCAGGGTCGAAGTCGGAGAACTTGCCTGTACCTGGAATATATGCGAAATATTGGATGTCGGGAAGGTCATCTGACTGTTCTTCGCCAGTTTGAGCATATTGTATGATATCACGTGAAGAGGGTCGTACGTCCTGACTCTGGTCACAGGGAGTTCTTTCCCGCCTTCCTCGACTACCTTTATATCCCAATCATCCGCCCAGTCGAAGACATTGATCAATACAATGTTTTCATTGCTCTCCTTATCATAGCCGTGCGCATATTTCTCGAAATCCGTCTGACTTGCACTCGGGCATTCCGATGTCTTCTGAAGCCGGATTGAATTCCTGTCATAGGTACGGAACTGATAGTCATCGTCTCTGCCTATGCCTTTATATCGCCAGCCGATATGTCCGCCGTCCATGTCGAATATCTTGTACCCTCCGTCCGAACCGTCGCGGCAAATATGGTTTCCTGCATAGTTGGTATGGCCTGTCCACCACCATGTGGCACAGACTGCCGCAATATTATGCTCCCTGATTCCCTTATCCCGAGTGATGGAAAAGTTGTAGTGAGTATGTCCGGAAATTACATGGACGTCATAGCCCGACAATACGGAAACCAGCTCCTCGGCTCCGGTAAAATTATAGCTTGTCGAACCGTCCGCTGCCGGTGCCTTATACAAAGGGACATGCATTCCGAGTACTATCGGCGTACTCTTGCCGACCAGAGCCAGATCCGCCTTCAGCCAGGACATCTTTTCCTCCGTAATGCCGACCTCATAGCTGTGGGAAGACCCCGCGGCTCCTTGCGGATTGGTATAAATGACGTTGTCGAGCATTATATAATGGATGTCACCTATATTGAACGAATAGTCGGTAGGGCCTATTGTCTGCCTGAAAGGCCCAGCCGCAAGGAAATCATTGCCGGAAACCTCGGGATCGTTGTCATGGTTTCCCGGTGCGCTGAACACCGCACAGTCAAGAGCCTGGATATCATCAAGATAATTTGCCAGATTGTAATTGTTCGACTCCCAGTAGGAATCCCAGGAAAGGTCTCCCAGGGCTATGCAGTAGACAGGAACATTTTCCGCCTTGCACCGGGACAGATAATTTCTCATCTCCATCATGAATCCGCTCTGGAACTGGCTCCGGTCGCTGACCCTGTCAACAAGATGCGTATCGGTGAAAACTATGATTCTATGTCTTGTGTTGTCTCTCGGATAAAGATTGAAATCACACTGTTCGGTCACTTCCGCAGACTCTTTCAGATATGTAAAGAACTGCGGTATTGTCCTGGACACCTCCACTTCATAGCCTGAAGGTACGGAAATGAAGACATACCCGTTTTCCTTCCCGGAAGACAGCCAGTAAAAACCGTCTTCATCGGTAACGGTGACCCGGAATCCGTCAGAAACCGCTACGCCGGGAACAGGTGTGCCGTTATAGCCTACAAAACCTTTGATATTGTACCCGTCCTTATCCGGGACCGTAATCCCGCTGGTAATATAGACCGTCATTCTGCCAAGAAGCCGCCTGGCTTCATTCCGGATTACATAAAGCTTGTATTCTCCTGACGGCAGCCCTTCCGGAATCAGGAACGAGACCGAATTGTCTGTCACGCGGACTACCTGTGCAGTATATTCTTCCGAAGAAGAGGCCGAAGACTGCATCGCTATAATATCGGACTCGTCGAACCCTGCCCCGCCAACGGTCACTTCATCGCCATAATAGCCTCTGAACTGCGCCGGAACTGAAATTCCGTCTATGTCCATTATGCTCCCCGGGCCGGATTCTTTCTCCGAACAACCGGACATGCCCGTAAAGAGCAACATTGTAAGAACCACTGTCCCCATCAAACGGAAAACCGATTTCCCTCTCATCATAAATATCGTTTGTCGATAAAATATATTTAACATAAATCTGTCATTCCGAGCACAATGGGGAACATGCGCTTTTTCTGCAGATTTCCCACCGGGCCCGGAACAACAGACTTGCGGCTTCTATTTGGTGACTATGACATCATCCAGGAAGAACCTCTTGTCCCCGCTCTGGGAACCGGCCCCAATGAATACCCTGGTCGCAGCAGTAGCGCCGGAAACCGTTACCGAACACTCATGCCACCCGAAATAGTCGCTTGTAGGGTCAGTCTTCCAGACAAGTTCTCCTACCGTACCTTCTCCTTCCGCAACTTCGACGACTATACCGTTAATGGCCTGCTTTCCATTGGCAGCCTCATACAGACATGCCTTGAAATGCACTTTTATGTCTGCCGTGCCCTCTTCTATCTTTGTCAGGGCAGGTGTAGTAACCCCGAATCCTGTCCCGCTCGCCGTTCCGAAGAAAGCGTATCCGCATCTGACATTTCCGGAAACCGCACTCCATCCTGCAGGAAGATAGCTGCCGCTATAGGCATCCGTATTATTGGAAACCACAGCCATATACCCGATCGTACCTATCATGTAGTCCGGACCGAACGCACAGGTCTCGAAATTGTTTGCAGCCAGTACATTGTCACCGTCAGGCATCACCGTATTGACTATGGTAGCCGATGAGATATAGAAACCGAATGCAAAGCGGAGGGTTCCGGCCAGACCTTTTTCGGCCGGTTCTATCTTGAAATAGATGGTCTCGCCGGCCTGTATCCTGTCAGCGGCCGATACGGTAAACTGACTCTGGGTTATACCTACCGCCGTACTGTTCTGCATGGTAAATGAATTGGCGGCAGCCGATGCGGAAGCTTCAGTACGGTTCACGTTGTTGTAAGTAGTCTCCGTAGCAGTCCAGTCTGTCCCGTCCTTGCTCCAGAATATATTCCAGGAGGTACCCCGGACTGCGGCTGTTGTCGAAGACAGTGAGAACACCACCTGGGTCTTTCCCGAAATCTCTTCTGAAACAGGCGTCGAGAGCAGCAGATAGGCCCCGTCACCTTCATAGGTCACATCAATGAAATTGTTGAAATAATTGGTCTTGTTCTGCCAGCCTACTTTCATGTCGGGAGCCGCGGTCCCTCCTACAAGCTCGATTTTGGCTCCGGCGACCGAACGTCCGCTGCCGCCGAATGTAAGCGTATTGTTTTCAATTGCAAGGTTGTCAGCGACAGCAGCCGCGGATCCTGCCGGAATATTGATGATATTCACAACCGGCTCCATCAGCTCCACACCTTCTTCTCCGAACCGGTCAAGTACCAGACCGGAAAGGTCTTCGGCATTGCGCGGACATACCGCTCCGCCACGGACAATCCCGCAGACCGTACCGCTGAGGGACGGCACCTGCGAACCTGCAAAAGCCGCGTCCCCGGCCACATTCACGGAAAATGACTGTTTTGACGTATTTTCCATCATGGTGCTTCCGGACCATGTCTTGCCCAGATCCGTATCGCTTACCTGACAGTTCTCTATGGCCACATACATGTTCTCGCTCTCTTTTATCGAAGCCACCGGAACGGTCCTGGCAACGACTTCCTCCCCGGATGCAATGACATTGACCGATCCCTCGGCAAGCGTCAGTGTATAACCGGCATCCCTGGTGATCTTTCCTCCTGCAAGGGACATTTCCACCTTGTCACCGGCAGCGAAAGATTCAGCACCGGCAACGGACACCGCTATACCGGCTGCATCGTCCTGAACGACCACGATACCGTCTTCAATATTTCCTCCATGATAATCGGACACTACCGTAGCGGCAACCTTTATATTCCTGTCTATCTCGGCCGAACCTCCGGTCTGAAGGCCTGCTCCATACTCTGATATAACCTCCGATATGCTCCTTTCCACTACTTCCGGATAGGAAATCTCACCTTCGACTTCTACAACGATATCATCTATATAGAATCTGTGATCCGCCCCGTCTGCGTATGAGCCGATCTGAATCTGCGTGTCTTTGTTTATACCTCTGACAATCACTGTCTTTTCTACAAAAGTCTCGTTGTTCAGACCGTCGACCACACCGTTCTCCACTGTACCCTGGCCCTCGGCGATACGGACTTCGGTCGCCGAAGTCGCCTTGCCTTCCGTTGCCGACTTGTAATCTGAAGACTGATAGAGGACGGATTTGAACGATACTTTGACATCAGCCGTACCGTCACCGAGCAGTTCCATTCCAGGAAGCGTGACTGTAGCGCTTGCAGAAGCTGTCCCGAGCCTTATCGATCCGAACATGGATACCACTGTTCCGGATGTCTTCATTCCGTATTCCGTGCCGTCGAACGATCCGGTCGCAGACTGGATATAGCCGACAGGAAGAGTATACGGTGCTCCCGTATTGCAATTGTCGAATCCGCAGGTATAGAGGACTTTTCCTCCGACCTCAGGGAGCTGTGCAGGCTCAGGGTATTCGCCCGTAAGCAACAGCCCGCTTTCGAATGTGACATAAGTGTCCGCCGCGACAGCCGCTGACGGAACGAATTTCAGATACAGTGTCCCTCCGGCCTGGACAGCGTTCTCCCCTCCTATTTCAAAGAAAAGGGTCTTCCATCTTGACCCCGCTGTCGTACTATACGTCACGCCGGTATCGGTATATGTCTCGCCGTTATTGCTGTAAAGCACGTTCCAGTCAATGCCTGCACCCGAACGAGACGCCATCAGAAGCCTGTACCTGCCTGAAAGCGCCGTCGCTACAGGTATCTTCACTTCCCAGGCCGCCCCTTCGGCATCCCATCCGGTAGTATTGAGGACAATCTCATAATAGGTGTTTTTCCATTCGTAGGCCATTGCGCTCTCCCCTCCGAGACGGGTAATGGTCATACCGTTGTTGAACAGGAAAACATTCCCGTCAATGAATCCGTTGGCAGGGCCGGCCGACACATCATCGTCGTTCTTGTTGTCAAAAATATCATATACCGGCATTTCATAGCCCTCCGCCACTTCACCGGTACCTTTGCCCTGGCTGACTTTCACCACAGCACGGACGTCGCTGCCGTCAGCCTGTATGATGATTTCGCAGCTTCTTTCGGATGCACTCGGCTTGACGGTAGCCAGAATCTGGTCAGATCCCATTCCGGCCGTTTTATCGAATTCGATCCACGATACAGTTTTCCCGTCGGAATCCTGTGCATAAACACTCCAGTACAGATCGCTCTCGACATTTATTGTCAAGGTCTCCCCTGTACCTTTAACGTTGTTGAACTCTGTCGGCGATACAACAAGACTGCCTCCAGGCTCCTTGATGTCATCCACGCATCCTGACAATACAGATGCGGCAAGTCCGAAAACTGACATCAGAGATAAAAAATAACTGACCGGTTTCATAGTTCTGTCTTTATAAGTGTTCTGGTTTAAATTTGCACATTGGATGTTTATTCATATATTTGCACTACACCACACATTACCTATGTTACACCATATAATTAGGTTGGGTTTGGTGTGGTATCACGACAAATATAGACGATATTTCAGAGAAAACAAACAATTTAACTGTAATTTAACAGAATATTTATGGAAACTCTTTTCAGAAAATGCTTTTTGGCAGCCTCGGTTGCGGCCGCGACGGCATGCCTGAGTTCATGCTCTCACGGGCAGAAAATCCAGATCTACCCTGAAAACGGGACAAGCCGGATAAAAGCACTGACAACCGCAGAGTACGTGAGCACTCCTGACGGACTGGATGTAGTCTCACATACCGTAACGAAGCCGTCAGGAATCACTTTCAAGGGCAACTGGGATCTGTCAGGATGCAACAGGCTGATGCTCGATGTAACCAATCCGGACCCGTGTGAATATCTGCACCTGACCGTACAGATCGACAATCCCGGATGCAACCTCAGTTCAAAGACAGGCGTATTCTATGACACGGTCTATATAAGCCCCGGTGAAACGGAAACCGTATCCATACCTCTTCCTCCCCGTTTCCCGCATCCCGAAGTCGCCGAATCATTCACCGGCATGAGGAGCACCCCATATTCCGTCTGGGGGTACGGCTCTGTCATAGACCTTACTGACATCAATGAAATCCACGTTTATGTAAACAAACCGCGCAGCGACATAAAATGGACGCTCTCCGGCCTTTACGGAATCACGGGAAAACCCGGAAAACTGAAGCCGTGGATGGAAAAGGACAGTTCCGCATTTTTCCCTTTCATAGACAGATACGGTCAGTTCAAGCACAATGACTGGCCCGGCAAGACGCACTCGAACAAAGACTTGGCCATAGCAAAAGCTGAAGAGGCAAAGGATATCGCGGCTCATCCCGGCGCCGATGACAGATCACGATACGGAGGCTGGGCAGACGGCCCCAGACTTGAAGCCACAGGCCATTTCAGAGTAGAGAAAGTAGACGGGAAATGGTGGATGGTCGATCCTGACGGCTATCTTTTCTGGTCGCATGGCGTCGTGCGGGTCACTCCGTCGACAGGAATCACGCCGCTGGACGCAAGGGAGTTCTATTTCGAAGAACTTCCGGAGAAGGATTCTCCATTGTACCAGTTCTTCTTCACTTGCGACACTCTGCTGAAACCATATTATGAAGTCCGGAATATCCGGCGCACATACGATTTCTCCTCTGCAAACATCTTCAGGAAATACGGAGAGAACTGGAGACAGGAATTTGCGGATATGGCCCACAAGAGGCTGAAAAGCTGGGGCATGAATACCATAGCGAACTCGTCCGACAAAAGCATCTGCCTCATGGACAAGACGGTATATACTGACCGCATAGAAATCAAGTCTCCTTATATAGAAGGGTCACAAAGCGGACTGTGGTGGAAATTCCGCGACCCGTACACAGAAGAATTCGCAGAATCAGTCCGCACACAACTGGAAGAACGCAGGAATGAACTGGAAGATCCATGGTGTCTGGGGTTTTTCGTGGACAATGAAATAGGATGGGGAGAAGCCCATTCCATCGGGGAATGGACAATGCTGTCCCCGGCAAGCCAGCCGGCAAAAAAGGAAATGGTCCGCCGGCTGAAAGAAAAATACAGAGACATCGCACGCCTCAACTCGGCATGGACCACATCCTTCAAAAGCTGGTCAGATCTGGCAAGCTCGCAGGCCGGGCTGCCTGAAGCCGCAAAACCCGACCTCTGCGACTTCTCAAAGGCCGTCATCAGAAAATATTTCTCTACGACCCGGGAAATATTCAAAGAAATAGCGCCGGAAAAACTTTACCTCGGATGCAGGTTCGCCCGTTCAAACCCGGATGTCCTGAGAATCGCGGCCGAATACTGTGACGTTCTCAGCTACAACATCTACAAGCACGATCTCAGCACATTCTCCCTGCCGGAAGGCATTGACAAGCCCGTGATAATCGGAGAGTTCCATTTCGGGGCAAAGGACAGGGGGCCGTTCCACCCGGGACTGATCAACACATACTCGCAGGAACAGAGAGGAGAGGCTTATGAACGGTATGTAGAGTCAGCCCTGGAAAACGCATATATAATCGGCACACACTGGCACCAGTTCTCCGACCAGGCGACTACGGGACGTTTCGACGGGGAAAACTTCCAGGTAGGCATGACCGATATCTGCGACAGACCCTATTACGAAACGATCAGACATGTCCGCAATATCGGATACCGGATGTACGCAGTCCGGAGCGGCAGGGACAGATAAAAGAAAGACCGGCCCAGACTTTGAGCCGGTCTTTCTTTTAACATTGCAGTATATCAATATCCCGGATTCGGTTCTATGTTAGGCATGACTTCCAGGGTAGTAGTCGGCACAGGCCACAGATAGTGCTTGCTCTCGTCAAACACGCGTTTTCCAAGAGTTATGGCATAGTTTGTAAAGAATGTGGACTCTCCCTTTGCAGGCGGAACCGTAAAGTCAGGACAGCCGTTCTCGTCAATCTGAGGGACAGCGCCATGGAACCACATTCCGTTATCAAGATACGCCCTCTGAAGAGTTTCATCCTTTTTAGGAAGACCGTAATTATAGAAATTCATCACCTTTCCGGCAATTCTCCAGCGGTACAGGTCAAGATAGCGCAGGTTCTCGAAGGCAAACTCCATACGGCGCTCGGTCCTGATAATGGTACGCAATTCCGTCTGGTCTGTAGTGGTCACGGCAGGATAGGCATCCGAAGACCTGTCCACGCCGTATGCCCTTGACCGGACATCGTTGATCGCATCCAGTACAGACTGGTCAATGTCATTCATCTCGATTTTCGCTTCCGCATACATGAGAAGGATGTCGGCATATCTCAGAATCTTCTTGTCAGGTTCCACTTCAAAAGGAGACAGCCAGTCATTGTCTATACCTTTCTTGAGCACAAGCCCGTTATAGGATGCATAGGCATTGGAAGTACCTTCTATAAGGTATGACCTCGAATCATTATTGGTCACATCTTTGCCCTCCCTGTCGCTATACACCGTAGTCTTCTCAAAATGAGGATTATACTCGACGCCCAAATGCTTTGTCCCGAATTCCACGATAGTATAGGCACACCTCGGGTCCCTGTTCTTGAACGGCTCGTGCGGGTCATATAACGGAGATTCATCTATAGGAAGGCCGTCAGTACAAAGGAAGCAGCAGAGAAGATCCCATGACGGACATACTGTCGTACAGGAAGACGCCCCTGAAAGCCGGGAAAGCTTGGCCGTACACGACTGTCCGTTAAGATACTGGTATTTCGAGTTGTTCGAAAGAATCTTCGAACGTGGTATAACGAAGATGCCTTCCGGAGAATTCTTGGTCGACTGGAGGAAAAGGTTGCCGAAATCCTGGTGCAGAGTATAGACATTCAGGTCCATACACGATTTGGCCGCCTCTGCCGCCACTCCGAAAAGCCTTTCGGCCTCCCCGGCGTTGGCAAGTCCGGATTTGTCCCATTTACGGACTGAAGCGAAATACAGTGCAGTCCTGGCTTTCATGCCCAAAGCCGCACCCTGGGTGGCACGCTGCACCTCGGAACCGCTGTATTGCACGGGCAGCAGGAGCCTGGCCTGGTCAAAGTCGGCAAGCACATCTTCCAGAACAGACCATCTGTCCTGTCTTTCAAGCAGGTACGCTGCATCCCTGCCGGCTTCCGTATCTATGTCGATATCCTCATCCACTACTACGACATCCCCGAAATGCATCAGCAGCCTGGAATAGAAGCAGGCCCTGTAGAAAAGGGCGTTTCCCATTATCCTGTCATAGGAATCCTTTCCGAGTTTCTCTTCCCCGGCTTTCTTCAATTCGGTGATGATCTTGTTGCACCTGTTGATTCCGGTATAGGTGACATTCCACATCTGTGTAACCACCGGATTCGTACCGTTCAGATTGCCGTTCGTGAACGTAATCATTGTAGTACGGTTGGTAAAGTCATCGGTAAGCGCATCCAGTTCGCACTGGTTGCCTGATGTCCACTCATTACGCTCCTGCGGCCAGAACTGGTGAAGAAGAAGCGCATTGAGATTCATGTCAAACTGTTCCACTGTCTGGAACCAGTTTCCCGTAGAGGCTTCATCCTGCGGAGAAAGATCCAGATTGCTGCAAGAAAGCAGGACAGTGCCGCAAAGCAGCGCACTTATTATTATTTTCAATGGTTTCATATATTTTTCTCTATAATATTCAAAGATTCGTGTCAGAACGTAATGGATGCGGAAAGCAGTACCGACTTGGTTATCGGATAGGCGGATACGCCTCCTTCCGGGTCCCATCCTTTAGGGAAATGGCTGTATGTGAAAAAGTCGGTAAGCGTGACTGCAAAACGCAGATTCTTCACCCATATCCGGCGCATCCACTTGTCCGGGAGCGTATATCCGAGAGTGATGTTCTTCACGCGGAAATACGACCCGTCAAACAGCCAGAAGTCCGAATATGAATAATTGCTCTCGTTGCTGTTCCATGAATAGCGCGGATATCTGGCATTCATATTCTGCTCTACGGTATTCTTGCGGCTCCATGACTTGCCGATGATTTCCTGCGGAACGTTGTACCACTGCGCACGCAACGGCTGCACCATGTATGTCGAAAGATATGAATTCCTCTTTCCGACTCCCTGGAAATCAAGGCTGAAATCTATTCCCTTCCATGCCATGGAAATGTTCCCTCCGAAATTGAAATGAGGAAGAGACGACCCGAGGACGGTCCTGTCGTATTCATTGTTTATCAGAGGATTCTCAGGATCCGCATCAGCAAGGTTCTTGTACCGGATATCACCGATCTGCTCATTCCCGTATTTTGCCGCGGCATCCACCTCGGCCTGGGTCTGGAACAGGCCGTCGCTCACGAATCCGTACCATGAATTGTATTCTACCCCTTCCTTGATTATCTTGCCTCCGCTGATTATCTCCTTGTTCCCGATGTAGCCCATTGTAGACACATCGTCAGACAAGTTGAACGACACCGAATAGCTGAAATCACCCACATGGTCACGCCATCCTAAAGTTATTTCCCAGCCTTTGGTGTTCATTGTACCTACATTGTCATACGGGTCGGACAATCCTATAATCGGTGCGATAGGTACGGTAAGGAGCATGTCGTCAGTCCTTTTGTAATAATAGTCTCCGCTGAAAGTCAGCCTGTTGTCAAGAAACTCCAGATCGAGGCCCACATCGTATGTAGTGGTCGTCTCCCAGGAAAGGTCACTTATGACGGCAGCAGTCTGCGAGTATCCCGGAAGAGCGGAAACATTGTTGCCGACATAACCTACAGAATGGTCAGGAGTCAGCGTGCTCTGGTAAGGATAGTATCCCTGGATCCTTTCGTTTCCGAGCTGGCCGTATGAAAGCCTGAGCTTACCGAAGTCCAGTATCCCTTTGGCTCCTTCCATAAATTTCTCGTTCGTGAACACCCATCCGGCCGATGCCGAAAGGAATGTCCCCCATCTGTTTTCCGCCGAAAAGCGGGAAGAACCGTCCACGCGGATATTGCCCTGGATATAGTATTTGTTCTTGTAGTTATACATCACCCTGCCGAAGAACGACCTGCGCGAAAGCTGATAGACATTCTCGCTGCCGGCTACGACTGCATCCGTGCTTCCGGCCGAAAGATAAGGAATCATGGAATGAGGGAACGACGAGTTGCCGGCCATCAGGCCCTCCTCATTATACCAGTAGTTCTCGTATCCGGCCATGGCGCTGAAATTGTGGTCGGAGGCAAATGTTTCACTGTAATTGGCATAAATCTGTGTAGTATGGCTGAAAACGTCATTGCGTTTTTCTTCCAATGTAGTCTGGGTCGCCTGTGAAATATAATTGGCACTGGTTGCCGACAGGTCATCCGGTGAACTCCAGTACGGAACCTGCTTTGTAAAGTCCTTCGATTTAGTGTATGTGAAGTTCGGAGCGAACACTCCCGTTACAGTCAATCCTTTCACAGGGGTTATATCCAGCTGGAAACGCGCCCCTACTTTATATATGTCCCGGTTTTTCGTACCGCCGTCCATCAGTGCCGCGTAGATATTGTTGGAATCCTTGCCCGGAGCCCAGTTTCCGTTGCTCCACTGTGCCGCATAGATCGGAGGCACGAACCTCATGAGGGAAGACGGAGAAGAGGCAGGATCAAGTTCATCCGTCTTGCGCAAAGAAAGATCCGCCGCCACGCGCATCCACTTGAATACCTTGATGTCATTATTCAGACGCACATTGTACCTCTGCCATTCGAGATTCTTGGTGAACAGCCCGTCCACGTCATCATAATTCAGACTCAGGACGGAACTGTAGTTCTGCTTTCCGGTCCTCACGGTCAGATTGTGCGACTGACGCAAAGAATAGTCCTTCAGGACAAGGTCACGCCAGTTCACATTCGGATACAGGTCCGGATCAGCAGCGTTATTCTGCCAGTAATTGTCGATATACTCCTGCGAGAACTCCTGATACCAGCCTCCCGCCGGAGTATCATTATAACGAAGCTCGTTTATAGCCTCCATGTATCCGATCGCATCCGCATACTCAGGCATAGAAGTAGGCGAATCGAAACCTATCGAATAACTGTATGAGACGCTTGTCCCTTGTGAACCGCCCCTTTTGGTGGTTATCAGAATCACTCCTGCCGCCGCCTGAGATCCGTATATGGAAGCAGACGCCGCATCTTTAAGCACCGTTATGCTTTCTACATCGGACGAGCTGACATCGGTAAGGCTTCCCGGAACTCCGTCTATCAGAATAAGCGGGTCAGACGCCCCTTCCGTCATTGAAGTGATACCTCTGACCCTTATGGTAGCCTCCTGCCCCGGAGCCGAACTCGTCCTCGTGACCGTCACTCCCGGCATGGCGCCCTGTAGCGCCGTCGATATGGTCGGCTGCTGGCGTTGCATCAGGGACTTGTTGGACACCGAGCTCAAAGCTCCCGTAAGGTCTTTTTTCTTCACTGTACCGTAACCGACAACAACCACTTCTTCCAGCAGGGTCGTGTCTATTTCAAGCACAATATCAAGGACTCCATCTGAAGCCGATGCAAGGCTCACGGTCTGTGGCCTGTAACCGATACAGCTGACGGTGACAGTAGCGTCGGCAGCCGGAGGCAAAGACATTTCCAGCACGTACGATCCGTCCACGTCAGTCGCAGCTCCATGAGACGTACCGTTCACGATGACAGCGGCGCCGATGACAGGCTGGCCGTCAGTCCCGGTAATTACTCCTTTAAGGGAATAACCCTGGGCAAAAGACATTGTTGCACCGAATAGCATTGCTATCGCAGCAAACACAATTTTTAATAGCTCGTTTTTCATAAGACTGGGAATGAAAATATTCGTTGTTCTTATACTTGTGTGGTGTAGTGTGGTGCAAATGTATGTCTAATATTTCTATTATGCAAACTTTGAAGATTAAAATTACGTTAAATCAAACGGACGCCCCTTTTGAAAAAGCCTTAACAGGTATTATTTCAAGGATTTTATGCAAATTTTTGTATATTACGGTTTTTTTACTTTTCTTTGCACCAAACTACACAACACCACATTTATCGTATTATGACAAGACGATTATCTGCCACCTTGCTGGCATTGTCGCTCATTTGCCTGCAGGCAATACGGGCGCAGACCATCGACAAGACTCTGGCATCTACACTCGGGCCCGCAGAACTGCAGGATCTGTATGAAATCTGCAGGCATTCGACCCTGACGCCGGAGCAGCAGAAAGACCTTTCTGCACTGCTGTCTGAAAAAAACGCCATGTTCATGGAATTTTTCAGACAGAATGACGGATTCCTGACCCTGGAGCAGGAAAAACAGCTCACCGGGATGAAGGAGTCCGCCATGCGCAAAGTAATGTCAGACGAACAGCTGATGCAGTATTTCAGGTATCTCGCCACTTCGGATGCCACCCGTGCCGGACACGAGGCCAGAGACGCCGTAGCGGCCCAGATGAATCTCACATACATGGAGAGGAAGTACATAAACAACACTTTCTATGTAATAGAACAGGAATCTTATGCTCTCAGGATGTTGTATAAAGGCCAGACAAAACGCATCCGGGAAGAGATACAGAAAGTCTATGAGAGGGAAATCGGATATCTTATACAGAAAAGCGGCATATTCGTGGACAGGGACATGAAAGCCACCCGGAAATTCATCCTCAACGACTACGCTCCGCTTACTCCCGAGACAGCACAGGAACCGGCTGAATGACAACAATCACAACCAAGGAGACAATCATGACAGACATCACGAAAATACTTTTGGGGGCAGGGGCCCTGTCCGCTTTCGGGGCATCCGCCGCGCCTGCCGTATCGGCACAGGAACCGGCGGGGAAAACCCGGCCGAACATACTTTTCATCGCGGTCGATGACCTCAAGCCGAACATTTCACCTTACGGAGACACTTTGGCCAGGACACCGGCATTCGACAGGCTGGCAGCCCGCGGAGTGACATTCATGAACAACTATTGCCAGTTCCCTCTGAGCGGCCCGTCAAGAGCCAGCGTACTCACAGGACTACGTCCCGACCATACCGGAGTATACACCCTCGACGGAATCTTCAGGGTAAACAACCCGGAAATCGTCACCATGCCGGAATATTTCAAGGACAACGGATACGAGACCATCGGGATAGGCAAGATATTCCACCCTCTTGCAGACAAGACATACAACAACGACCCCCAGTCCTGGTCGCAGCCGTACAATATGCCTTCGGCTCCCGTATACGTCCTGTCCAATGCCAAGCCGGCTACGGAATGCGTCGATGTGCCGGACAACGCCTACAAGGACGGCATGGTCGCCGATGAAGCAGTAGAGCAGATCGGAAAACTGAAAGACAGCGGGAAACCTTTCTTCCTGGCCGTAGGGTTTATCCGGCCGCACCTTCCGTTCGTCGCCCCGAAAAAATACTGGGACCTGTACGACCGGGAGGACATGCCGCTGGCTGAATTCAGGACCATGTCGGAAAACCCCGTACTCTGCGCATACCACAACTCCAATGAAGTGAAAGCCTACACCGACATCCCTTCATTCCACAGTTTCATGCCGGGACAGGAACTCGACGAAGACATCCAGAAGCAGCTGATACACGGGTACTATGCCTGTACATCCTACACGGACGCGCAGATAGGAAAGGTGCTGGATGCACTGGAAGAGAACGGCCTGGCGGACAATACCATCGTGGTGGTATGGGGAGACCACGGCTACCACCTCGGTGACCACGGGCTGTGGAGCAAGCTGACCAATTTCGAGGCTCCGACCAGAACCCTCATGATGATTTCCGCACCGGGGATGCAGGAAGGCAAGAAGTGCCGGAGCATCACAGAGTTCGTGGACATCTATCCGACACTCTGCGATCTGGCGGGACTGGACGTGCCTGAAAATCTGGACGGCACCAGCCTCGTGAAAGTCCTGAAGAATCCGAAGACCAAAGTGAAAGACTATGCTTTCATGCAGGCCAACCGTCAGGAAATCCAGGGCTACTCTATCAGGGACGGGCGCTACCGCTATGTGGAATGGGTGCGCGGCTTCAAGACCTGTCTCGAATACGACCCGTCCGCAGTAGTCGGAAGGGAGTTCTATGACTACACGGCAGACCCCCTGGAGACCCGCAATGCCATAGATGACCCGAAATACCGGAGCCAGATAAAGAAAATGGAGACCCGCCTGCACCGGTTCTACCAGGAGCAGCTCGAGTCCCCCATGAGCGAAAAGATCGCCGAACTGTACAGATAATTTCTATATACGGCGATACACCGGACTGATAATGTGAGGAAACGTTGCGCCCGCACAGGGAGGGCCCCACGAAGTGGGAGGGTTTCCGGAACATATCAGTCCGGTGTATCGTATTTAAATAGGGATTATTTCTCCTGGCCGATCACTATCTGTCCGTCTTTGACATCCACACGGATGACAGAATCCCTTTTGACCTGTCCGTCAAGGATAGCCTTCGCTAGCATATTCACAAGTTCACGCTGCATCAGCCTCTTTATAGGACGTGCGCCGTATGCAGGCTCGTAGCCCTTGGTGCTCATATAGTCTTCGAACTCTTTCGTGAATGTAACGGTCACGCCGTTCTCGGAAAGCTTCTTCTTCAGCCCGTCCATCTGCAGACGGAGAATCTCACGGATATCCTTCTGTGACAGAGGCTCGAACATTATGATTTCGTCTATCCTGTTCAGGAACTCTGGCCGGACAGTCTTCTTCAGGATGTCCAGAACATCTTTCCTGCACTCGTCCATAAGCTCGGCCCTCTTTGCAAGAGCGGCCTTCTCCGCTGACGGGTCAGCGTCATGCAGGCCTACGACCGGAAGCCTTTCCATATAGCTCTGGATGACTTCCGCCCCGACGTTGGAGGTCATGATAAGTATGGTGTTCTTGAAGTCCACCGTACGTCCCTTGTTGTCCGTAAGACGTCCGTCATCGAGCACCTGCAGCAGGATGTTGAACACATCCGGATGCGCCTTTTCTATTTCATCCAGAAGGATGACAGAATAAGGTTTCCGCCTTACAGCCTCGGTAAGCTGTCCGCCCTCGTCATAGCCGACATATCCCGGAGGCGCACCGACCAGCCTGCTCACGGAATGACGCTCCTGGTACTCGCTCATATCGATACGGGTCATCATATTCTCGTCGTTGAACAGGAACTCCGCAAGCGCCTTGGCAAGCTCTGTCTTTCCCACACCGGTAGTACCCATGAACAGGAAAGACCCGATAGGCCGCTTCTCGTTCTGGAGGCCGGCACGGCTTCTGCGCACTGCATCCGAAACAGCCGCTATCGCCTGGTCCTGGCCGACTACCCTCTTGTGGAGTTCGGACTCCATCCTCAGAAGCTTCTCCCTCTCGCTTTCAAGCATCCTCTTTACCGGAATGCCGGTCCACTTGGCTACGACTTCCGCTATGTCCTCCGGCGTTACGGATTCGGTGATGATAGGATCCTTTATTGCCGCCTGTCTTGAAGTAAGTTCTTCTATCTTCTTCTTGGCATCGGCCATCTTGCCGTAACGGATTTCCGCCACCTTGCCGTAATCTCCGGCCCGCTCCGCATTCTGCGCCTGTATCTTATAGTCCTCGATCTGCTGACGCGCCTGCTGAAGCCCGGACAGGATATTCTTCTCCTCATCCCATTTTTTCATCAGGACCTCACGCTGCGCATTGAGGTCTTTCAGGTCATCGTTGATCTTGTCCAGTTTCATGGACACTCCTTCACGCTTGATCGCAGCCTTCTCTATCTCCAGCTGCCTTATCCTGCTGTTCAGGTCATCTATAGGCTCTGGAACGGAGTTCATCTCCAGCCGCAGCTTGGATGCGGCCTCGTCCACCAGATCGATTGCCTTGTCCGGCAGGAACCTGTTGGTGATGTACCTGTGGGAAAGCTCCACGGCCGCAATCAACGCATCATCCTCTATCTTTACCTTATGATGGTTCTCATATCTTTCCTTAAGACCCCTTAGGATGGATATGGACTCCGCCGGAGTCGGTTCGTCCACCATCACCATCTGGAACCTTCGCTCCAGGGCCTTGTCCGTCTCGAAATACTTCTGATACTCGTCCAGGGTAGTGGAACCTATAGTCCTCAGCTCACCCCTTGCAAGAGCCGGTTTCAGGATATTGGACGCATCCATCGCCCCCGACGTACGTCCGGCACCTACCAGAGTATGTATCTCGTCTATGAACAGTATGATCTCACCGTCGCTGTCCACCACTTCCTTCACTACCCCCTTAAGCCTTTCCTCGAACTCTCCCTGATACTTGGCACCCGCTATAAGCGCACCCAGATCAAGCGAATAGATCTTCTTTGACTTAAGGTTTTCCGGCACCTGCCCGTCGACTATCTTCTGGGCTATGCCTTCCGATATCGCGGTCTTGCCCACACCCGGCTCACCTACCAGGATAGGGTTGTTCTTGGTTCTACGGCTCAGGATCTGGAGCACCCTACGGATTTCCTCGTCCCTGCCGATAACAGGATCCAGCTTGCCCTGTGCCGCCTTTTCATTAAGGTTCACAGCGAACTTGCCGAGATTCTCGAATTTGTTGTTATTGCTGTTTTCCATATATTTTTTTCTCCTTTTTTACCTGTGTTCTTTTGTTTCCTAAAATGACAGCCATGTATACAATCATAGCCGTCTGCACTTGTTTGAAGTACAAACGGCTAACGGTCAAATTATATTCCAACGGTCCTTAATGTGACATTTTGTCAGTCCGGAACCGTAAGCGGAATAATATATATCCTTTTAATGCCTTGTCAGTCAGACTGTTGTTTATTCAGCAGGAGCTGCTTCCGTGGCAGGAGCCTCCTGTGAAGGAGCTGACTGCTGGATCGGAGCCGACGGGAACTCAGGTACCTGGTCCGTAGCTGCATTCTCTACCTTGTCGGTAATATCGATCTCGTTCTTGCCTGATCCTGTAGCGGTAAATGTCGTAGCTATCGAGAATACGAAAATGAATGCTACCAGACCCCATGTGATTTTCTCGAGAATATCGGCTGTCTTGCGGACGCCGAAAGTCTGGTTTCCGGCAACGAAGTTACTTGCCAGTCCGCCACCCTTGCTGTTCTGGAGAAGGACAACGATAGTCACCAGAACGCTGGCGATGATGACGAGCACTGTAAGAATAGTGAAAAGTACATTCATACGTCAATATCTTTTAGTCTTCCGTTTTTAATTTTTCAATAAGGGCTGCAAAGTAAGTATTTTTTTCTGGATATGCCAAAATTAGTTTTTCATAAATATGAATAGCCTGTGCATAGTAGCCCTGCTCGGCATAGATTCCGGCGAGGGTTTCGGTACAGAAATCCATATCCTCCCTGCCGGGAAGATCTCCCGCCGGGTCCGGCAGCCTGCTCTGGAAAACGGATCTGCTGAACAGCCGGTCCCCTTCTTTCCTTACGCTGTCGTATTCCTGGGGCGAGAAATAGTCTCCCCCGGCCACACGCACCCGTTCAGGCCCTTTCTCAGGAATGGCCGCTTCGGATTCCGGCCTGTTTTCCTGCCGTTCCGAGATATAATGCCTGATAACCTGGGAAATGTCCTTGTCCGTACAGTCCTCTTTCATTGACGAAAGCAGCATGCCGGAGATTACCCTGACATCCGGAAGATACATGGCGGCATCGGCGAACTGCTCTTTGCCCCAACTGTCCCCGCCGAGATCCGCCATCCGCCTGCACAGTTCCTTTCTGGCGGAACCGAACCACGGATAAAGGTTTATTACCCCGGCAAGCTCGTCCAATGTGAGTTTCTTCAGATCAATATGACGTTCCATAACAGTCTACCAGTTGGCTACAGTCGCATTGAATATATCTTCTACCAGCTTGTCTATAATCTCTTCGCACAGGGTGGATTCCACAGAGTCAAGAAGCTGCGTGGCATCGAAATCGGCGTATGCCGAAAATGATTTCCCTTCGTCGAAGTCTTCATCGGGATATTTGTTGTTTGTGAAATATATCTTCACCGTCACCGTAAGCCTGTTCTGCGCAGCCGTTTCATTGGCCGTAATGGCCATGGCCTTGACATCGTATCCCGTTATTTCTCCGGCTATCACCAGATCTCCGTCCATATCCACCTGCTCCAGCCTGGTGAACCGCCTGAACTGGTCCGTCAGGGCCTCTGTCAGATCGTTGCTCAGGGACGGATTCACACGCAGTGCCTTGTACTGCATATATTCTATGGTAAATGTCTTGATGTCAGCCTGTATCGAGGTCCCGGAAAACGAGTAGATTCCGCAGGACTGGCATGCCACGGCACAGATCAGCGGGAGCACTATTCTTGCTATTCTCTTCAACATATTACGTTATTGGTTTTCTTCCATCGATTTGAGTTTCCTGTATAGGGTGCGCTCGGATATCCCCAGCTCAGCGGCCGCAAGTTTCCTGTTTCCACGGTACTTTTCAAGAGCCTTCCGGATAAGGCCGGTCCCGGCTTTCTGGAGGGAAAGGTCATTCCCGTCCTGCTCGTCCGGTACGGCCCTGGAAAATTCCGTATCCCTGAAAGGAGTCTCCCGGCGTTCCCCGGCAGCGCTCCGGTCCGGACTTCTGATTTCGAACGGTTCCTGCCAGTCGGACTGGTCCTCGACGGCATTGTCCTGCGGCATGACATGACCCTGCGGCTGCAGATGTTCCAGCGACGTATCCTGCGGCAGGGCCTTCACCTGCGCCGTCATGCCGGCCCCCGCCACTGCCTCTTTCAGATAGTCCACTTCCTGCCTCAGCTGGTAGATCATCCTTATTATAGCCTCTTTTTCGCCCGGGGATATGCCGTCTTCATTCAGGGTCGATTTCACCGGAAGCATGTTCGGGGCATCTTTCGGAATATACCGGGACAGGGTTTCGGCACCTACTTCGCATTTGCCGGAGACAGGGGTCATCCTCCCGGATTCAAGGGCGGTGACCGTCTCGGCCACGTTCTTGAGCTGGCGGATATTGCCCGGCCACCTGTAGCTTTTGAGAAGAGCTACGGCTTCCGGAGTGAGAGATACCTTGTTCATGCCGTATTTTTCGGAAAAATCGGAAGTGAATTTCCTGAAAAGCAGATATATGTCATCTTGTCTCTCCCTGAGGGCAGGCATGAGTACGGACACCGCGTTCAGCCTGTAGTACAGATCTTCCCTGAACTTCCCCCTGGACACCGCATGCATGAGATTCACATTCGTTGCGGCCACGACCCTGACATCGGTCTTGAGGACCTTGGACGAACCGACCCTGATGAACTCCCCGGACTGCAGCACTCTCAGCAGCTTGGCCTGGGAAGCCATCGGCAGCTCCCCTATCTCGTCCAGGAACAGTGTGCCGCCGTCCGCCTCCTCGAAATATCCTTTCCTCATCTCGTTAGCCCCGGTAAAAGACCCTTTTTCATGGCCGAAAAGTTCGGAATCGATGGTTCCTTCGGGAATCGCCCCGCAATTGACGGCAAAGTATTTCCCCGTCCTGCGGCGGCTGTACTGGTGTATGATTTTCGGGATATTCTCCTTGCCCACGCCGCTTTCCCCGCTGATAAGGACGGTAAGATCCGTAGGTGCCACGGCCACAGCTATTTCCAGCGCCCGGTTGAGGGCCGGATCGCTTCCTATTATATCATATTTGTTCTTTAAACTTTGTAATTCCTGGGCTGTCATAATGGACAAAGGTAAGAAAAGGTGTCAAAATATGAATCATATTAGCTGAAAAATTAAAATAATGACTATATTTGTGCTGATTATGCCTTTATGGCTAAAAGCAAAAAAAGTATAAGTAAACCAATTAATTTAATACAGCAATGAAAAAAAGTTTCAAATCTTTATCAGCTGCTATCCTCGGACTCGCTGCAGTAGCCTGCAGTTCTCCAGAGAAAATGGCTGAAATGGCAGAGAATGTATCAGTGCAGTGCGATCCTGCTGTCCTCGAAGTTGTGGCAGGAAAGATCAACGCCACTGTCACAGTGACTTATCCTGCAGACTATTTCCATCCTAAAGCTATTCTCGAAGTGACTCCTGTTCTCGTTTACGAAGGAGGAGAGGCCAAGATGGAACCGTTCGTTTACCAGGGAGAAAAAGTTGTTGACAACTATAAAGTAGTTCCTTCCGATGGCTCTACAGTAACAGAGAAAGTAAGTTTCGACTACGTTCCGGGAATGGAGAAAAGCTACCTCGAACTCCGCAGCGTAGTAAAATACAAGAACAAATCGGCCGAATTCCCTACAAGGAAAGTCGCTGACGGTGCGAACACCACCTATATGCTGGTCGACAAGTCAGGCTCTCTTGACTACAAGGCTGACAACTATCAGGAAATCATCAAGCAGACTGCCGAAGGACAGATCCTTTACACCATCAACAGTTCAGTTGTACGCAACAGCCAGCTCAAATCAGACTCTATCAAAGATTTCCAGGCTGCTCTTGATGAAATCAAAGCCAACGAGCGCAAGGAAATCGTAAGCACCGACATCGTCGCTTACGCTTCACCTGACGGAGGAGAAAAACTCAACACCAAGCTTTCAGGCAAACGTTCCGAGACTGCTGAAAAGGCATTCGGCAAAGTTACCAAAGGCCATGAAGTAGAGGCTCCTGTAAATGTCAAGAGCATCGGACAGGACTGGGAAGGCTTCAAAGAGCTCGTAGCACAGTCAGACCTCGAGGACAAAGACCTCATCATCCGCGTACTTTCAATGTACAGCGACCCTGCAGTCCGTGAAAAGGAAATCAAGAACATGTCTGCAGTGTACAAGACTCTTGCAAAAGAGATCCTTCCTGAGCTCCGCCGCGCAAGATTCATCGCCAATGTAGAGTTCACCAACTACAGCAACGAGGAACTTCTTGACCTGATCGAGGAGAACATCGATGTTCTCGATGAAGAGGCTCTGCTCCGTGCAGCTTCCGTAGCAAAGAACAACGACACCAAGATCGCTGTCTACAAGAAAGCTGTCGAGAAATACAGCAGCGCACGCGCCCAGTACAACCTTGCAGTGGCTTACCTCTATTCAGACAAGCTTGCTGACGCCAAGGCAGCTCTCGCAAAGGTTTCAGAGAAAGATGCTGACTACCAGAACGCTATGGGTGTCGTAGCTCTCCGTGAAGGCAACTATGCAGAGGCTGCAAAATGCTTCAACGCTTCCGGCAACGAGTCTGCAAAAGAGAACCTCGCGGTTCTTGACATCCTCAACGGAAAATACACTGATGCTGCTGCGAAACTTGCAAATTCAGACTGCTGCGGAAACAAGGCTCTTGCCTACATCCTTACAGGCCAGCTTGACAAGGCTTCAGCAGCTATCAAATGCGCTTGCCCTACTTCTTCATACCTGAAGGCAGTCATCGCCGCCCGCCAGGGAAATGCCGATGCTGTAAAGGCCAACCTGGAGAAAGCAGGAAAAGATGCAAAACTTGCAGAAAGGGCAGCAAAGGACATTGAGTTCGCACAGTACAGGTAAAAACTTCTACACAATGATTTCAAGAGGGTGGGCCAAAAGTCTGGCTCACCCTCTTTTTTTAATTTTCTGAAAACCATCCATTGACATTTATTTTAATGTTCCCGAATACAGTTCCCCTGGCATTTTTTATGCAGGATAATGAAATTTGCGTATATTTGGCCTCCAACTATTTATATTGTTGGCCTTTTGGGTTGAGACGATAAGATTTTATGGATCAGAAAAAAGCAAAAATCACCTATATAATAAGCACGGCAATCTATGCCGCGCTGTTCCTGTTCGGACTCGGCATGACATATTATTCACAGTTTATTGATACGGACAGGTTCACGCTGGCCGGGCAGACACTGTATTGGATAGTGATGATGACAGGGCCGCTCGGAATCGCCTATAACCTGAAAGCGATGCTGGGCCAGACGCCTCTCACGCGCAGGATTGCCCTCGGAGTCCAGATATTCGTCATCGTGTGCTGCGCATTCTGGCTGACGGACATGTACTTCCTTATTGACGGCAAGCCGGACGTTTTTTCACAGGCAGCGACATGGCTCTTCACGGTAGCAGCCGTAAACAGGCTTGTGGGCATATTGACCGGAAGAAAATAATTATCGTATTTTATATCAATCTTTTAAACATAAACACAATCAGTATCATCAAGTAAAATGACACCATTCTACAATCAATCCGTTGAAGAAGTCGCACAGGGTCTGGAAACCGACCCGTCCTCGGGGCTGAAGCCCGAAGAAATCCAGAAAAGAATCGAAAAATACGGGAAAAACTCCCTCGTCCAGAAAAAGAACAGGTCGTTCCTGGCCATGTTCATATCCCAGTTCAAGAGTTTCATGATCATACTGCTCATCATCGCCGCAGTGATTTCCGGGGTGATGGGGGTCAAGACCGGCGAAGGTCTGCTGGACACATATATTATAATGGGAATACTGCTCCTGAATGCGTTCATCGGAGCCTATCAGGAAATGAAGGCACAGAAGTCGCTCGAATCCCTTAAGAAAATGGCCGCTCCTATGGCCAAAGTGATCAGAAACGGGGAACCGATGGTCGTCAATGTGGAAGACGTGGTTCCGGGTGATGTGGTAGAACTGGAAGTGGGAGATATCGTACCGGCAGACATAAGGATTACCGAGTCATACAGCATGAGTGTTCAGGAGTCATCCATGACCGGTGAGTCCGTACCGGTGGAAAAATCACCGGAAACCCTTGAAAGCGAAGATATTCCGCTTGGTGACAGGATCAATATGGCGTTCTCAAGCGGAGTTGTGACTTTCGGGCACGGTAAAGGCATTGTCGTAGGGACGGGAATGAACACCGAAATAGGAAAGATAGCCGACATGCTCGATAAGGATTCCGACACGCAGACCCCTATGCAGGTGCGTCTCGAGAAGCTCGGCAAAGTGATAGGTACGGCAGCAGTGCTTATATGCGTGGTTATCTTCATCATAGGTATCCTGCACGATAGACCCGTCATAAGCATGCTGATGGTGGCGGTATCCCTGGCGGTAGGAGCTATTCCTGAGGGACTTCCGGCAATTTCCACCATCATACTTTCCATGGGCGTACGACGTATGGTAAAGCACAACGCTATTATCCGCAAGCTGCCTTCAGTCGAGACTCTCGGCTGTACGACAGTCATCTGCTCTGACAAGACGGGCACCCTGACCAAGAACCAGATGACAGTAGTCGAAGAACATGCGGCAAGCGGCAAGCTTGACAGGCTAGTAACGATATCCGTCCTGTGCTGCGACGCCAAGGAGGTGAAGAACAGCGAAGGAGGCATCGCCCGCGTCGGCGACCCGACGGAAATCGCGCTCATCGACCTCGGGGCAAAGAACGGGGTTATCAAGAGCGAACTGGACGCCGCCTGTCCTCGTGAGGGGGAAGTCGCATTCGACTCGTCCCGCAAAAGGATGTCCACCATCAACAGGATGCAGGACGGGACTCTCCAGATAAACACCAAAGGAGGTCTGGACGAGGTGCTTTCAGTATGTACGAAAATAGAAACGGCCGAAGGGGTGCGCCCTATTACGGCTGATGATATAGCCTCGCTCCAGGCTCTTAACCAGAAGATGGCTGATTCCGCCCTCAGGGTGCTGGCTATGGCCTACAGGCCGACAGACAAGGTATCATCGGAGATGGAGGAAGTCGAGAAAGACCTTATCTTCGTAGGTATCACAGGTATGATAGACCCTGAAAGAGAAGAGGTGATAGGCGCTATCCAGGAATGCCGCGATGCCGGTATCAGGACTGTAATGATTACCGGAGACCACAAGGCTACAGCCCTCGCCATCGCTTCAAAGATAGGCATCTACCGCGATGGGGACAAAGCCATTACAGGCACGGAACTGGACAAGCTGAGCGAAGAGGAGTTCGATGCCAATGTGGAGAAATACTCCGTCTACGCCCGTATCGCCCCTGAACAGAAGGTGAAAATCGTGACCGCATGGCAGAAAAAAGGACAGATCGTGGCCATGACCGGAGACGGTGTGAACGATGCCCCTGCACTCAAACAGGCAGATATCGGAGTCTCCATGGGCATAACCGGCACAGAGGTAGCAAAGGACGCATCTGACATGATTCTTTCGGATGACAACTTCGTCACGATAGTATCAGCTGTTTCCGAAGGTCGCCGGATTTATGACAACATACTGAAGACCATACTCTTCCTCCTGTCCACCAATCTCGGAGAAGTGCTTCTCCTGTTCGTGACATCGATTCTTAACATGGGCATTCCGCTCCTTCCTATCCACATCCTGTGGATAAACCTGGTAAGCGAGACCTTCCCTGCCCTGGCGCTGAGCCTGGACCCTGCTGCCAGAGACATCATGAAGAAGAGTCCTCGCGGGGCAGGCAAGCAGTTCATGGACAAGGGCATGATATGGAGAATCAGTTACCAGGGTGTCATGATGGGTGCGATTACTCTCGCTGCATTCCTCATAGGCAAAAAAATGGGTGCGGAACTGTTCGTCGGAGATGCTGCCGCAGCTGAAGCCCTCGGTCAGACCATGGCGTTCGCTTCGCTCATCGCGGCCAAACTCGTACATGCAGGCAACCTGCACTCGAACACCGAGTCCCGCTTCAAGTTCAACCCTCTGCAGAACAAGCCTCTGATTTTCGCGTTGTTCATGTCGCTGGCGTTCTCCGCTGCAGTTCTTCTCATCCCTGCGTTCGCAAAAGCTTTCGGTTTCGCTCACCTGGGCTGCGGACAGTGGCTGACGATTCTCGGGCTTGCCCTCGTGCCACTGGTAGTAGTGGAAATCTTCAAGGCATTCAAATGGAACGGGAAATGACAACCAGATGACCGGCAGTGACTGTCATTTCGGGCAAAACTTGGAAATCTGTGGCTTGCGTCACTTCGGGCTAAGCCGCCAGGTGCTGTCGGGAAATCTGTCAATATAGTATGTTCACTTAAAAAAAATACGGCAGTTCCTCAAAAGAGACTGCCGTATTTTTTTAGCGATTTTGAGAATACTAAGCCCCTTCCTCCAGCCGCTGTATTATCCCGTCGCACGCTTTGAGAACCCGCCGTCCGTACAGGTATTCGGCAAACAATGCCATAAGGGTTATCACACACAGGATGCCCACAGCCGCAAGTCCTTTGACAGGAGTACTCCATGCATGGTATATGACCACGCCCATTACTACGAACACAGCCAGGACAAGCACCCACAGGGCCGTATTGATGGCTATATACCCTTTCCTGAACTTTCTTATGCCTACTGCAGTATCCAGGACATTTTCCTGCCCGTTCCCGACAGGGCCGAGACGTCGGTACAATATCAGATAGGCAACCGTCTGGGCCAGGAATACTGCGCCGAGGACTACTGCTATCCACATATCCAACCCCTGTATGATACATACCGCAAACACTAAAGGTACCGCCACAAGACCGCCGGCTATCCCGATTTTCCTGTCGGTATCCAGTATCCCGATATTCTTGCGGAACACACTTTCCATCATTTTTCCGTTGATGATTTTCTGCTTTTCGAGGTCTTCCTTGAGACTGGCGTACTGGAGACGCATCTGCTCCAGTTCCTCTGAATCGAATATTTTTCCGTCCTGCATAGTCTGTGGTTTTTTAGATTGTCATTTTCTTCAGTTCTTCCTTGATCCGGTAGAGCTGGAAAGAAACGTTCTTGACAGATATGCCGATGATTTCCCCTATCTCGGCGTAAGACATGCCTTCAAGCCAGAGCAGGATCAGCGCCCTGTCCACCAGACCGAGACGGTTTATCCTGTCATACAGCCTGCGGATCTGCAACGCCCTGTCGCTTGTGCCCTCAAAAGGATCGATATCGATGCTCAGAGGAATATGCCCGGCCTCACGCTTCTTTCTTTTCTGAAGATTGAGGCAACAGTTCAGGCTGACCCTGTAAATCCATGTCCTGATGTCCGACTCCTCGCGGAAAGAGCCGTACCCTTTCCACAGTTTCACGAGGACTTCCTGAAACAGGTCGTCAAGTTCGTCCCTGCTGTCGGAAAACATATAGCACACGGCATAGACAGTGCTCTTGTACTTTTCCACCAGTCTGGTAAATTCCTGTTCGTTCTTTTCCATATTCTGTCCGGATCAATTTTACCCGTTAGACAACAAAGTTCCCGAAAAACTATAAAAATTTGTCAGAAATTCCATGATTGAATGTTTGCTAAATACCAGATACGGCAGCCTTTCACCGGACTGCCGTATTCTTTAAACAAAGGACCGCGGACTAAACAGTGATACTAAAAAATAGTAACAATGCCCACTCCGTTATTAGTCGTTTTAAGATAATAGATGAAATCTTTTTTATTTGCTTTCAGTTTATCCAACTGGACAAAAGCTCCTATATAACCGACAAATGCCGTAATTCCTCCTGCGCATAATAGCCCAATACTCCATCCTAATGCAGAATCTCCTCGTGGGTCATAATCATCATAGCCATAAGACATAAAAAGTGGAATAAGAGAGGAACATGTTACACCAAGACCTATCCAACCTACAGTGTTATAGGTTTTGCTCTTTTTGGCATAATAAGAATTGACTCCCAAATATTTCTGATATGCAGCCCAGGCTTCCGGATTCCGGCTTAGCGCATTTTCATCGAACCTTATGTTATTCAATTTATAGATTTCATCAGTCATAGTGGCCGCAATGGCATAATCGAACGGAGTATAGTTGTTATTATACTGCGCTTTACAGCAAATGGAGAAAACCCCAAAAAGTACAGAAATCAGAATCAGTCGTTTCATATGAAAGTTTTATTTAAAATCAATAGTGTTACATCAGTCTCTGACTACAAAAATAATATTATTATTCAATTACTGACAGTATCTGCATTCTTTTCGTGCCGCCTTGTTGTCATTTCGACCGGACAACAAAATCTGGAGTGAAGGAATCCGCCTGAAAAATTCTGCAGACCCGATAGTCTGAACCTGCCTTCAAAGAACCTTTGCCAAAAGGCAAGTCGCAATCTCAAGCACAAATGTAGATCTTCGTCTCCTAGAATCCATGTTTTCTTTATTGCCGCATCTTCCATTTTTGTTACTTTTGTACCAAAACCATAAGGATCGGACATGGACAAGAACGCCAAATTCAGTACACTGTTGGACGAGCAGATAGCATCCATTCAAAAAGAAAACCGGTATATTGAATTCAAGTCGAATTATCAGAATCCCGATAAGCTGGGGCAGTATATATCCGCCCTGTCGAATGGGGCCTGTTTGGACGGGAAGGATTTCGGATACCTGTATTTCGGTGTTCAGGATGAAACGCTGGAAATAGTCGGAACATCGTTTGACCCTTCAAAAGAAAAGGCTCAAGGGAACCAGTCACTGGAACTGTACCTGAGAGTGATGGTATCTCCGAAAATCGACTTTACCATAGATGATTTCACCTATCTGAAGAACGGAGAGCCCCTGCACATCGTAGTATTCAGGATCCCGGCCGCTGTCAGTCAGCCTACCTGCTATAAGCAGAAATCTTGGATACGTGTGGATAGCCATACGACAGATCTTGCGCCATATACTGACTGGATCCGCAAGATCTACAATTCAAAAACCGACTGGACTGCTCAGATTATAGAAGACGCTACCATCGAAGACCTTGACAAGGATGCCATCCAATCGGCCCGGGAAGGATACAGGCAGCGTTTCCCGGACTTCGCTGAAGCATTGCAGGCTTGGAGCGATACGACATTCCTTGATAAGGCAGGACTGACCCAAGACGGAAAGATAACACGGGCAGCGATGCTGCTGGTAGGCAAACCGGAAAAAGCCTACAAACTCGGGCATATCGCGCAGATGAACTGGAAATGTTTTCAAGACGGGGAAATAATCGGTCAGCTGTTTACAATCCCGTTCCTGAAGACAACGACTGAGCTGATGCTGAAAATAAGGAACTACCGGATCAAGATATACCCTCACAACTCATTGATCCCGGCAGAAATATGGAAATATGACACAAGAAGTATCCTTGAAGGGCTGCATAACTGTATCGCACATCAGGATTATACTAAGGACGAACGCATCATCGTTGCTGAAGACAAGGACAAACTGACATTCGAGAACGCCGGATGTTTTTACGAAGGGGATTATGAACAATATATCCTAGGTGAAAAGACCCCCAAAAGTTACCGCAATCCTTTCTTGGTGAAAGCCATGCTGAATGTAAAGATGATAGACTCCCAAGGATTCGGCATTCACAACCTTTATATGCGGCAGAAAGAGCGTTATCTTCCTATGCCCGATTATGAAGGGACGGACGAATCGCATGTCATAATGCATCTGCCCGGTTCCGTCATTGATGTCAACTATAGCACGACATTAATGGAAAACTCTGATATTTCTCTGACCGAAGCAGTTCTGCTTGATATGGTACAAAAAGGGAAACCGCTAAGCGACAGCGCTACCAGCGCCTTACGCAAGAAAAAGCTGATAGAAGGCAGAAAGCCAAAGTTCTATATCGCAAAAGCACTGGCACAGCGCACAGACAGGAAAGTCGAGTATTCACAGCACAAGGGGCTGGACAGCAAATCATGTGAAAGTCTCCTTATCGATTCGCTGAAGGATCATGGTGAATTGACAAGACAGGAAATTGACAGGCTTTTGTGGCCAGTTCTTTCCGATCAACTTGATGACACACAGAAAAAGGCTAAAATAGGAAACTTGTTGACGAAATTGAGGATAAAAGGCATTCTGTCCAATATCACAACTGGCAATAATTCCGTTTGGTCTATCAGACAATAAATTTAAGAGCGAATTTAAGAGCGAATTTAAGAGCGAATTTAAGAGCGACAACATGTTATATGCTGATTTACAAGCCTATAAAGAAAATAAAATTACGAGCGAATTCCCGACAGAAATGAGCGTTTAAGAACAAGGAACGAGAGGATTAGCCATGCCTGACGGCATGCCTTTTCCCTTCCTCCTCGCCGGAGAGCCCTTGCAACGGTCTCCACAGTTGTGCACAAAGTGCCCAACCTGTTTCGGTATTCCTTGGCCTTCAGAGAGCAAGCTCTCTTCGTGCAGGAATACAAAAACAGCCGTCAGTCTGCGACTGACAGCTGTTCCGACCGTTGCGGTGAGAGGGGGATTCGAACCCCCGGTACGGTAATCCCGTACGGCAGTTTAGCAAACTGCTGGTTTAAGCCACTCACCCATCTCACCAGTTACCCTTTATCATTGGCTTCCCTGCATCCGGCCAAACCGAATCGGGACGACAAAGGTAACTCAAATCTTCTGTTTCACCAAATTATTTTGCAATATTCTCCCGCATGTCGGTATCCGCCTGGATATTCTTTATACGGTAGTAATCCATTACACCGAGATTTCCGCTGCGGAACGCTTCCGCCATTGCCAGAGGGATCTGCGTCTCCGCTTCAATGACCCTTGCGCGGGCCTCCTGCGCTTTGGCCTTCATCTCCTGCTCAAGCGCGACAGCCATTGCCCTGCGCTCCTCGGCGCGTGCCTGGGCGATATTCTTGTCCGCTTCTGCCTGATCCATCTGCAGGACCGCACCTATATTCTTTCCTATGTCTATGTCGGCGATATCAATGGACAGAATCTCGAATGCAGTTCCGGCATCCAGTCCTTTATTAAGTACGACTTTGGAAATGGAATCAGGATGCTCGAGAACTGCCTTGTGGCTTTCGGAGGCACCGATGCTCGACACAATACCCTCACCTACACGCGCCAGGACAGTTTCTTCTCCGGCACCGCCGACAAGCTGCTTGATATTGGCACGGACAGTTACACGGGCCTTGGTAATCAGCTGGATACCGTCTTTTGCGACAGCCGTGACAGGCGGAGTGTTTATCACCTTAGGGTTTACCGACATCTGCACGGCCTCGAAAACATCACGGCCGGCAAGATCGATGGCGGCCGCCATCTTGAAATCAAGGGCTATGTTGGCCTTGTCGGCAGAAATCAGGGCATTCACTACATTAGGAACGTGGCCTTTCGCCAGATAATGGGCCTCAAGTTCATTGGCATCGAGCTTCAGACCAGCCTTGGTACCTGTCACCATTGCCATTACGATAGTTCCGGGAGGGACTTTCCTCCAGCGCATAAGGACCAGTTGTACAAGAGAAATCTTCACCCCGGAAATCAAAGCCTGGAACCACAGGGCCACAGGAAAGAACCACAGGAAGATCATCAGGCCGACGATTGCAACCGCAACCCAAATAACGATCATTGTCATAATATCCAGTTTTAAAAATTATTGCCAGCACATCAGAAATCCGCAGAAACGGGCCTGACATATATCTTGTTGTCCTCGAACATGACAACTTCCACCTCCGTCCCCGCATCTATCATTCCCTCAAGGGATTTCACCTCGTATGCCTTTCCGTCAAATCTTGCCGTCCCTATCGGAGCGAGCCTTGTAACGGCCTTGCCTGAATCACCGACGGAAAGGGCCTCTTCTTCTATATTCTGCACCTTGGAATCTATCTTCGTATTCAATGCGAGCTTTTTCCAGGCCCTTGTCTTGATCGTATAGACAATAAGGCCTATCAGCACCGCCAGAATAGCGGCAGTAAATACGGCTCCGGCAAGAAGGCCGAACTCATAGAAGACATAATAGCAGGCCCCTCCAAGTGAAAGGACGCCCAACACACCGGCAACTCCGACTCCCGGAATAAGGAAAATCTCCGACAGGACCAGAACCAGTCCCACAATCGTCAAGATGATGGTAAAAGCCATAATTCAATCTAATTTTACAATACTTGTTTCATCAATACCTGAAATCTTTATCATGGCCTGCAGTTTTTCGGCCTCGCTTTCAGATCCCAGAGGCCCGACAAGGAATACCGTCTTCCCGTCCTCGGCTATTTTCGCTATGTCCCGGTCAGTCATCTGCCGTATTGCCTTGATGGTCAGATCAGGAAGGGATTCTCCGGATGATACTATCCGTACCTGATAATGATTCTCTTCTTTTTTTTCGTCCATACTGGATTCCAGCGCCCGGGCCTTCTGGACCGGATACTGTTTGCCGTCCTTGAAAGCTACGATAAACGCAGTCTTGAAACCGAGCTTCTTCACTGTATTCAGGTTGGACAGCACATCATTGTATTTACGGAAAAGCCCTACCCTGTATATGTACTTTCCCGTAGCGGTCTCTTCTGTAAAGACAGGGCTGAGGCCTTTCAGCTGGCTGACGGTGGCAGGCTTTGACAGAAGGAACATCTGTATCTGGTAGACGATGCCGTCCGGAATGGTATTGTCCAATGCAAAACGGCCTTCAGGAAGTACCATGAACGAATAATCGAACCTGACTTCCGGTTTTTTTATACGAAGCACGAGGGAATCGCCAGGAGAATGTTTTGAAAACGCATAGTTGGTCGCCGCACCGACTACTTCCCTGTCCGCCTGCTCGAGCACCTTGTCCGGGTCGATCACTACTCCGTTGAAAAGGAATTCCATCTCGATCTGCTGGAGACGCCCTGTCACCTTAGCCAATGAATCCTGCAGGACAGGCAGCCTGGTCTCGCCTGAAATTATTTCAGAATAAAGACGCTCCTGCTCCTGCCGGTCCGCACTCTGCGACAGCAGCTGTCTCTTCTCCTCGAGAGCCTGGGTATAGATGGCAACGGAATCCCTCAGACTCCTTACTTCATTCATTTTGGCCATATACCGTCCCATATCCTCATTTTCCCGGATACTCCCGTGGGTTGCAGAGCCGGTGTCCATCCTTGAGGGATCATCGACCGGGACCAGGGACGCAATCCTGCCGAGCTGCTCCGGATCCTCCACATACCTGCGCACCGGCATGATATCGTATTCGAGGACATATATGGTCACGCTGTCCTGCGGGCAGTCGCGGTTGGATGCAAAAATGGTATATTTCCCGTCAGGCGTATTGAAATAAAGGAAATCGTCATAAGGGGAAGAATACGGGAACCCCAGATTTTCCGGAATCCCCCATGTGCCGGTCGAAGAATCCCATTCGGACTTGTACAGATCGTATCCTCCCACCCCATACAGTCCGGCGGAAGAAAAATAAATGGTCTTCCCGTCAGGCGACACGACAGGGAATATCTCGTCCCCGGACGACGTCAGCCCTTCGTCGAGCAGGACAGGGACTGTCCAGAGAGAATCCTCCAGATGCGTATGGTACAGATTGCGCACTCCGGTCCCGTCTTCTGCCGAAAAATATATGTCCGTGCTGCCTTCCGGGACATACGTCGCATTGACGAACCTGTGACCCGGAATACTGTCAAGCGGGTTCGGCACCGGCCTCCAGCTTCTGTCCGGCATAGGATAGAAAAGATAGAAATCCTCTGCGGAAAACACATGCCGCGCCACGACCACCGGCTCGCTGACATACTGTTTCATGGACAACCCGTTTTCCGCCATTATCCGGCGCGACTGTATTTTTTCAAGCAGAAGGGAATCCTCCGGTGAGAGCGCCGTGCTGTCTTCCTGATGGCCGAGGATACTGCCGGCAACGGACCTGTACAACTGCAAGGCCTCCTGGAAACGGTATTCCTTCCTCAGGGAATCGGCCTTGGCAACGAGTTCCTCTCTCCTGCCGTCATCGGCGGAGGAACCACTGTATCCTGAAACGGGGAACTGCATCCAGAGCAGAAGGACGCAGAAGACATATATATGGGTTTTCATTATTTCTGCTTCACATTTAAGGCAAAAATACGAAATACTTTACATATTGTGTGTTAATAAGAAAAAAAAACAGTAAATTTGTGCCCTATTTTCGGGCAGGGTCGAAAGGGTGGACCGTGCCCTGGCCGGATTGGTAAGGAAAATATTATCAATAAAAATAAAAAACAACTATGCAAAGTAAAGGTGCAATCAGATTTGTGGCCATAGTACTTGCAGTGGTCTGCCTCTGGCAGCTTGCCTTCACTCTTGTCACCAAGGTGCATGAAAACAAGGCGGCCAAATATGCAGAGACCGCAGTGCAGAACTATGAAAAGTCAGCCGCATTCAGCAAAGTAGCCGAAGCAGACAGGGCTTTCTGTCTTGATTCCATCAGAAAGGAAAGCAACAGATGGTATCTTGACTCCATCTCTTCCGAGAAGATTTATTTCGGCTATACTTACAAAGATGTAAAATCAAAGGAAATCAACCTCGGACTTGACCTGAAAGGAGGTATGAACGTAATGCTTCAGGTACAGCTCAAAGACCTGGTAAAAGCATTGGCGGACAACAACCAGTCTCCTGAATTCGAACAGGCCCTTTCCCTCGCCGACCAGCGTACCGTAACGGCAAGCGGTGATTTCATCACCCTCTTCGCCGAAGCATGGAAAGAAGTCGGGAACGGACAGAGACTTGCACAGATCTTCGGAACCTATGAAATGAGGGACAAGATCAAGCCGGAATTCTCTGACGAACAGGTAATCGAAGTCATCAGAGGCGAAGCCGAGAGCGCAATATCAAACTCTTTCAACGTCCTGAGAAACCGTATCGACCGTTTCGGAGTGACGCAGCCAAGCATCCAGAAACTCGGAAACAGCGGAAGGATTCTCGTCGAGCTTCCGGGCGTAAAGGAACCTGAGCGAGTAAGGAAACTCCTCCAGGGAACAGCATCTCTCGAATTCTGGGCCACTTACGACAATTCTGAAGTATTCCCGTTCCTTCAGGAAGCGAACAGCACTCTTGCACAGCTTCTTGCTGATGACAGCACGTCAGCTGCTGAATCAGAGGCAGAGAAGCCTGTCGTTGAAGAGTCCCCTGCGTCAAGCGCAGATTCGCTTATCTCACAGGAAATCCAGAACCAGGCGGCAGATGCAGCCGAGTTTGAAGAATACAAAAAATCGAATCCTCTGTTCGCAGCCTTGCAGCCGGCAATGTACAACGGCCGTCTTGCAAACGGTGCCTGCATCGGATACGCAAACTACGCCGATACGGCCAAGATCAACAGATGGCTGAGCATGCCTCAGATAGAGGCTCTTTTCCCTGCAGAGTTCAAGGCCCACTGGACAGTAAAGCCGTCTAGCTTCATTCCGGGCGGAAACACATACGAACTTGTCGCCATCAAGGCCACTTCACGTGACGGCAAGGCTCCGCTCGACGGAGGTGTAGTAACTGACGCACGCGTACAGTACAGCGGCCAGGGAGGTAATCCGGCCGTTTCCATGACGATGAACGCAGAAGGCGCCAACATCTGGGCCCGCATGACAAAGGACAATATCGGCCGTCAGATCGCCATTGTACTTGACGGAATGGTATATTCATATCCTACTGTAAACACCGAAATTACAGGCGGCAGCTCTGAAATCACAGGTAATTTCGATCTGGAAGAGGCAGAAGACCTTGCAAATGTATTGAAGTCCGGTAAGCTTCCTGCTCCGGCAACCATCATCCAGGAACAGGTCGTAGGCCCGTCCCTCGGATCTGAATCAATCAATGCAGGTCTCATTTCATTTGCAATAGCATTCCTGCTCGTGCTCCTTTACATGGCTCTGTTCTATCACGGAGCTGGTCTGGTAGCCGATGTGGCATTGCTCTGCAACGTGCTCCTGCTTCTCGGTACTCTGGTTTCTTTCGGTGCAGTGCTTACCCTGCCTGGTATCGCCGGTCTCGTCCTGACCCTCGGTATGGCCGTGGATGCCAACGTCATCATATATGAACGTATCAAGGAAGAGCTCCGCGCAGGCAAAGGCCTGAGCAAAGCAGTGGCCGACGGTTACTCAAACGCATACTCTGCCATCATTGACGGACAGATCACCACTATCCTTACAGGTGTCGTCCTCTTCATTTTCGGTTCAGGTCCTGTCCAGGGATTCGCGACTACCCTTATCATAGGTATCATTACGTCTGTCCTCACTTCAATCTTCATCTCAAGACTGATTTTCGAAGACAGGCTTGCCAAAGGAAAGAACATCACTTTCGACAACAAGTACACAAGGAACCTTCTCCAGCATACACATGTTAACTTCCTTGCAAAGAAGAAATACACATACGCTATTTCCGGCCTTGTAATCGTGATCTGCATCGTATCGATGTTCACCAAAGGCTTTACATACGGTGTGGACTTCACCGGAGGACGTACATTCGTAGTGAGGTTTGACCAGCCTGTCTCTACTGAGGAAATCAGGGAAGCGACAATCGATGCCTTCAGCAAGGCCGATGCTGCCGACCAGAGCCAGAAATACGGTTCTGCAGTGGAAGTCAAGCAGTTCGGCGGCGAGAGCCAGATGAAGATCACTACCCAGTATAAAGTGGCTGAGGAGTCTACGGAAGTAGATGCAGAAGTAGAGCAGATCCTGTATGACGCCCTGAAAGGATTCTTCGCAGAAGACCTTACTTTGAGCGAGTTCACTTCTACCCTCGAGAATCCTAACGGTATCATAAGTTCTGACAAGGTGGGCCCTACAATCGCGAACGACATGAAGCGCAGCGCGATCATCGCCGTGATCATTGCCCTGTTCGTAATCTTCGCCTACATTGCCGTCCGCTTCAAGAAATGGACATGGGGATTCGGCGGAGTCATGGGTCTTGCCCATACTGCCATCATCGTGATCGGATTCTTCTCCCTGTTCTCGGGAATACTTCCGTTCAGCCTTGACGTTGACCAGACATTCATCGCGGCTGTGCTGACTATCATCGGTTATGCCATCAACGATACCGTGGTTATCTTCGACCGTATCCGTGAATACAAGACACTGCATCCGAAGATGCCTCTGTACGATAACGCCAACCAGGCACTCAACAGTACTCTTTCACGTACGATGAACACCTCCCTCACGACCCTCATCGTAATGGTAGCAATCGCTATCTTCGGAGGTGAAGTTATCAGAGGTCTTGCAGTAGCCCTTGTTCTGGGTATCGCAATCGGAACTTACGCTTCCCTCTTCATCGCAACGCCTATCATGTACGATGTGACAATGTGGGCAGAGAAAAGGAAAGCTGCAAAAGCCGGACTGAAAAAATAGTCTGTGCGTAACACAACAACAGGAAATGGCTGGTCATCCGTGACCGGCCATTTTTTATAAAAAGAGAAGTAAAAAGAGAAGCAACGGCATTATTGCATAATAAACTGAAATGATGTAAGTTTACAGGATATTTGACAACTTGATAAAATATTGATTATGACACGGAATCTGATCAGGAGCGCAGCGGCGGCTCTGCTCGCCGTAACATGCGCAGGCTGCTGCGGCAACAAAGGGACAGGCATAGAACTGCTCCAGGAAGAAGCTTTCAACAAAACGGCAGACGGCAAGGTGATAAGCCTTTACACTCTGGAAAACAGCAACGGAATGACCGTCCAGCTGACCAACTATGGAGCAAGGATTGCGGCTCTGTGGGTCCCTTCTTCCGACGGAAGCTTCAAAGATGTAGTATGGGGATATGACAGTGCAGATGCCTATCTCAATGCCAAAGACAAATACTCCGGCCCTGTAGTAGGCCGCTACGGCAACAGGATAAAGGACGGCAAATTCACTCTTGACGGGAAGGAATACCAGCTTACCGTCAATGAAAACGGAAATCAGCTTCACGGCGGCAAAGGCGGATTTTCCACCAGAATATGGGACGCGGAACAGTTCACCGATGCAGCCGGAAACCCTGCAGTAAAGATGACATTGCTTTCAAAAGACGGAGAGGAAGGCTATCCGGGAAATCTCACAATATCCGTTACCTATACGCTTACCCCTGAGAATGAGGTAGTAATCGACTACAACGCCACTACAGACGCACCTACCATCCTCAACCCTACAAGCCACGTATACTACAACCTTCACGGAACTTCCGCAAAATCAACGGACTCCCATCTGATGACCATTTATGCGGACGGCTATACTCCGACTGATGCGGAACTGATCCCTACTGGCGAGATAGCGCCGGTGGAAGGCACCCCGATGGACTTCAGGACAGCCACGGCCATCGGAGCCAGGATGGACACTCCGGACTTCGAGCCGCTCAGACTCGGAAAAGGCTATGACCACAACTGGGTGCTGAACAAGACAACGGACGGGACCCATACAGGAGCGCATATTGCAGCTGAAGTCTATGAACCGGGAACCGGTATCGTAATGAAGATATACACCGACCAGCCTGGACTGCAGTTCTATGCCGGTCAGGGAATGGACGGCAAAGAGACGGGAAAACGCGGAGATATCCATAATGTACGCTCAGGCATAGCCCTCGAGACACAGAACTTCCCTGATGCCCCGAATCATGAGAATTTCCCTTCATCAGTACTCCGTCCGGGAGAAACATACACCCAGCACACTGTCTATGCCTTCAGCCTCAAATAACGGACAGCCGGTTCTGAAACAAGACGGGATATAATTTACGACAAACACTGACGAAGCGTCGGATTTGAAATCCGGCGCTCTTTTATTATCTTTGCCGGTCCGCAACCTATAAAAATCAGCTGAAAATATGTCATTCGTTCACCTTCATGTACATACGCAGTATTCCATCCTGGACGGCCAGGCTTCGATCGAAGACCTTTTCAACAGGGCAGATGAGCTCGGCATGCCGGGACTGGCCATCACGGACCACGGCAACATGTACGGGGTGAAGGAATTCTTCAAATTCGCCAAAAAACATCCGGACGTCAAGCCTATTGTCGGCTGTGAAGTCTATGTGACACAGCATTACGATCACAAGCTCAAGGACAAGGACCACAAGAGCTACTACCACCTTATCCTGCTGGCCAAGAACTACAACGGATACAAGAACCTCATGAAGATAGTCTCTACGGGCCATATCGAAGGAATGTACTACAAGCCGAGAGTGAGCCATGAGGTAATCCGGAAATACGCCCAGGATCTGATCTGCTGCTCTGCCTGCGTCGCAGGGGAAATTCCGAGAAACATCATTGCAGGTGATATGGCAGCGGCGGAAAAAGCGATAGAATGGCATAAAAGCGTGTTCGGTGAAGACTATTATCTCGAAGTCCAGCTCCACAGGACAGAAGTTCCCGGACAGTCGCAGGAGGTATATGAAAAACAGCTGATTGCACTTGAAGGCATCATCGAACTGTCAAAAAAGACAGGCGTAAAAATAGTCGCTACCAATGACTCCCATTTCGTCAGGAAAGAGGACGGCCCTGCTCATGACAGGCTCATCTGCCTGACTACCAATGCATATCTCACAGATGCCGACCGTATGCGCTATACCCAGCAGGAGTACCTGAAAAGCGAGGAGGAAATGGCGGCCCTGTTTCCGGAGCATCCCGAATTCCTTACAAACACCCTCGAAATTCTGGAAAAGGTAGAAAGGTATGAAATAGACCGGGGTCACGTGCTTCCTCTGTTCAAAATAGATGAAGACTTCCTGAACGACATCGGCAGCCATCTTGAAAAATACAAGGAGATAATAGACGTAGGCCGCTGCGACAAGGCGGGGAATGACCGCGGGGAAGCTTTTACCCATTCCGTCGCTTTCCTTTGCCATCTGTGCTATGAAGGCGCACGCAGACGTTACGGGGACACTCTGACGGAAGAACAGAGCGAACGTCTGGATTTCGAGCTCAAGACCATCTGCAGGATGGGATTCCCGGATTACTTCCTTATCGTACAGGACTTCATTGCCGCGGCACGCAGGAACGGCATTTCCGTAGGACCGGGTCGTGGCTCGGCTGCAGGTTCGGCTGTAGCCTATTGTCTCGGCATCACCAATATAGATCCTATCAAATACCAGCTTCTGTTCGAGCGTTTCCTCAACCCGGACCGCATTTCCATGCCTGATATCGATATCGATTTCGATGACGACGGAAGGTACAGGGTGTTCAGGTATGTCGAGGATACGTACGGCAAGGACCATGTGTCACACGTGATTACGTTCGGCACAATGGCGGCGAAAAGTGCCATAAAGGACGTCGCGCGAGTAAGCAACATGCCTATAGACGAGTCCAACCGGCTCACGAAGATGATCCCGGACAAACCTTTCGAGGCCGAGGTCATGGAAGACGGGAAAAAAGTCAAGAAGGAATTCAAGCCGAAACTCGCCAACTGCGTAAAATACCTGCCGGAACTCAAGAACGAGTATGAGAACGGCACCGAACAGGTAAAGGACGTGCTCAAATATGCCGTAAAACTGGAGGGATGCATCCGCCAGACAGGAGTCCATGCCTGCGCCATGATCATAGGACGCGGAGACCTTACGGACTACATACCTATCAGCGTAGCTGCCGACAAAGCCACCGGAGAAGATGTCTGGGTATCCCAGTATGAAGGCTGCTTCATAGAGGATGTCGGCATGCTCAAGATGGATTTCCTCGGACTGAGGACCCTGTCAATCATCAAGGAATGCCTTGCCAACATAAAGAAACGCCACGGCATTGACATTGATATAGAATCCATTCCTATAGATGACGAAGAGACCTACAAGCTATACGGCCGCGGAGACACTACCAGCGTGTTCCAGTTCGAGTCCGAAGGGATGAAGCAGTGGCTGCAGAAGCTCCAGCCGACAAGGTTCGAGGATCTCATCGCCATGAACGCCCTTTACAGGCCGGGACCTCTGGACTATATCCCGTCATTCGTAGCAAGAAAGCAGGGAACGGAAAAGATAGAATACGACCTACCGGAAATGGAAGAGTTCCTCCAGGACACATACGGAGTGACTGTCTATCAGGAGCAGGTCATGCTTCTGTCACAGAAACTTGCCGGATTTACCAAGGGAGAAGCCGACAAGCTGCGCAAGGCCATGGGAAAGAAACAGCTGGACGTGTTGGAATCCCTCCATGACAAGTTCATAGGAGGAGGAAAGGAACACGGGCATCCGGTGGAAATCCTCGAAAAAATCTGGGGAGACTGGAGAAAATTCGCACAGTATGCCTTCAACAAGTCCCATGCTACGTGCTACGCCTGGGTAAGCTATCAGACAGGTTATCTCAAGGCCCATTATCCGGCTGAATTCCAGGCTGCCAACCTTAGCCGCAACCTCTCCAACATGGACGAGATCAAGAAGATCATGGATGACTGCAAGAAGTCCAGGATCAAAGTACTGAATCCGGATGTAAACGAGAGCGGCTCCGGATTCACGGTAAACAAGGAAGGCAACGTGCGTTTCGGACTCGGAGGCATCAAAGGATTCGGAGACAACATCGTCAAGGCGATTATCGCCGAACGTGAAACTAACGGTACCTTTACTGACATATACGACTTTACAGAGAGGATGGCCGGCACGGTCAACCGCAAAGCTTTCGAATCACTGATCTATTCCGGTGCTTTCGACAGCTTCGGGTACAACCGTTCCCAATACATGCTGCCTTGCGCCTCCGGGGATGCATTTCTGGACGCGCTCGTAAGATATGCAGACCAGTACAGAAAAGATACCGTAGACTCCGCCAACTCCCTGTTCGGAGAAATGGAAGAAGCCAAACCCGTAAGGCCGGAAATGCCTGCAATGCGCGGGGAAGAAAACGAACTGGAAATGCTCAAACGGGAAAAAGAGCTTGTCGGAATGTACCTTTCATCCCACCCGTTAGACAAATATGCATTTGAAATAGAGAGTTTTACCACCCACAGCGTAGCCGCGATTCCGGATTTGATAAATTCTTGCGAGACCGAGAAAAAAACGATGAAAGTCTCTGTAGCCGGATACATATCTTCTACACAGCCCGGAACGACCAAAACCGGCAAGCCGTTTTCCAGGACAGTAATAGAAGACAAGGAGGGCAGTTATGAAATCGCCCTGTTCGGCAAAGACCACGAGAATTTCATGAAATACATGCAGGAGAATTCCGCCATATTCATCGAAGGTGAAATCGGGGAAAAGTATTTCCGCAAGCCTGAGGACCGCAAGACCATGGGTGATCCGCCTTATGGCTTCAAAATAAAGAAAATCACTCTTTTAGGCAATGTGACGGAAAGCTATATCAAAGGATTCTCCATCAACATTACCACGCCTATGCTCAGCGGAGATTTCAGGGAAAGGCTCGGGAAAGTAATCAAAAAGAACAAAGGGACCGTCCCTCTGACAATGTTCCTTTATGACCCCGCTACCAAATACAGGATTGAATTCCTTTCAAGAAAATTCCAGGTAGCCGTCACCGCTCCTTTCATCAACGACTTGAAAGACATGAATATAGGATATAGCGTAATGCGGAAGCAATGATCGGCGCCTGTCTCTGTCAATACAGGTGCAGGCTGGCTCCCCGTGCAGAAGGAAGATAGTTGACGCCATACCAGCACATCTGGATCAGCAGGAACGAGAACAATATGAGGGCAAAGGCCGTATGATAATCGATCCGGCGGGTACCTCTAAGGTGAATATACAGAAGATATCCGGCCCAGGTGGCTGCAGCCCATGTTTCTTTCGGATCCCAGGTCCACCAGTCACCCCATGCCTGCTTCGCCCACAAGGCTCCCATCATCATCCCGGCGGACAAGAGTGCCGAGCCTGTTCCTACAAGGGCGTCGCACAACCTCATACCACGTTCTGAGGGCTCTTCATGCGAAGGCCTCAGCCACAGATAAAGCGCGACAAGAGCTGCTGCCCCAAGTACTGAATACGCCGCCATATAGGCTGCTACATGCGGGACAAACCAGGCGCTCCGGAGTGCCGGAACAAGTGTCTTGCCATGAATCTTCGCAAAATATACGCCTATACAAGCAACTGCGAGAAGGACGGCGGTCAGAAGAATCCATTCAGGCTTCAGCCTTGCACAGACGATCAGTAACGCAGAAGCCAGCACAGCCCAAAGGGCCGCACAGATTACCGGCCACCACGGGTCTTTCACACATTCAAGCACGCTGACCGTCCCCCAGTGCCCCGAACTGTCATACCCAGACTGGTATATCCGCCACGCCCCGTGCCTGGCCGGGCGGTTCACCTCAATATCATAATCTCTCCGGTGTCCGCCTTTTTCGGTCAAAGTTATCTCGGAAAGGTACCTGTCGGCTTCCGGAGGGACAGAAAAACTGTGCAGGGTAATGGAAAACGGAAGGGCTATACGGTTTCCTGAAGCGTCTGACGCCATGACTACCGGCACTTCTGGAGGGACAGCCGTTTTATATCGCACCTTGTCACCGCTTCCGAAAATACCGGCCCACAGGAGAACAAATATACCGGCATGCATGGCGGTCCTGGCCAGATGCCGGAGTCTGTCCGGTCCGGAAACGGTTTTCCTGAAAAGATGCCCTACACCGGAGATTTCAGCTATCGTTCTGATACCAAGGACTGTAGTAAAATACATAAGTATCAAGACAAATGGCCACGAAGCGGTTATCCGGCCGAAACCGGAAACAATGACAACGACCAGTACGGAAGCAAGCGACGATATACAGGCCTTGTCATCCCACAGTGTCCTGAGCCACTTGTACCTGCCGCTGAAGACATAAGCCAGCACCAGCAGATAAAGATAATTCACGGCAAGGACCGCAGTCCACGGATAACGCAAAAAAGCTGCAGGCACATCGCCTGCAGCAATCTGTAACGCCACGCCTGCCGCTGACAGCAAGCCGCAGCGGAGAAAAGCCCTTTTATAGTTCCACTTGAAATCCACTCCGTTATGCTTTCTCCCACTGTTCCCGCAGCAAGGCTACAGCAGCCGGGACTGTCTCTTCCCGGTTTCCTGCAGTCCCGCACTCGAAACTGATATATTTGTCATAACCGAGTTCCTTAAGGGCACGCATTCCGGCGATATAGTTGTCTTTATCGCCGTCTTCACCAGGCATTATACGCCGTCCCCGGCTGGCTATATGTACATGCTGCAGATATTCTGTCCCTGCTGCCATGAAAGCGGCATAGTCCGAAGTCTCTTCCTGCATGTGCCAGAAGTCTCCCATGCACTTTACTCCCGCACTTCCGGAGTCACGGCAGATGGCGGCCGCATCTGCCACCTGACGCAGATAGAAAGCCTCACCGCGGTTCAGCGGCTCGAGAATGACTGTCGTACCGCATTTGAGAGCGTATTCTCCCAACTCGTGAAGCTGTTCCGTAAGAAATGCGCGGGTCTCCAGAGTATGCGGCCTGCATGGCTTCTGCCCGTTGAAGGCAGGCACCATTATCACGCCGGTCGAACCAAGCTCGCCTGCCGCAGCCACTATGTCGCGCATGGTAGAATCAAATTCAGCCTTTACCTTAGGATATTCTGCAAGGATGAACCCGCTGAATCCTGCACAGATAGCAGAGACTTTAATATTACGTCCTGCCAGAGCCTGCTGAATTTCATTTACACGCCCTGCAAGATTGCCTCCTCCCGGTTCAAAACCCACGACACCGAGACTTTCCATATAGTCGAGCTTCTCGGAAAGGCTCTTGCCCGGAGCTATCCCTTCCTGAAAAGACAGTTTCAAGCCGGTTACGTTTCCGGATTCTTTCTTAGGAGCACACGCCGATACCATACCCAACGGCAGTCCGGACAATGTGACTGCCGCCGCTCCTGCCAGGGTCCTGCCCAAAAAACTTCTCCTGTCCATGACTCATCCTTTTATCTGCCGTTCCCCGGAACAGGAACAGTATATTTGGACATATCCATCTTGCCCATCACCAGTTTCTCAGGCATATAGTTCATTGCCGATGCGCTGATTTCATCCCAGCTGACGGTTTTGCCGGTATAGGCGGCTTCACGCCCCATTACGCCTGCCATTGTAGATATGGCACAGGCCTCGGCTTCATCATGGGCTTCTCCCTTACGGATATGGTTCACCCAATCTACGTGCTCGAGCACATATGGATTCTGCTGTTTGAAGGCAGCATTCGAAGCTTCTGCGTCATACTTCCATACGACATTCCCTTCGAGGTCCTTGATCTCGTGATTGTAGCTGTTCCAAGAACCTTTCGTTCCCTGGATGTATTCGCCTATATTGGTGCTGCATCCGTCTATCTGACGGCACATGCTGTGCATATGGATTCCGTTTTCGAACTCGAAATCGACGCTGAAATTGTCATACTGGTCACCGGTAATACGGCGCTGGCGGGAGCCGAAAGCAGTGGCCTTTACAGGCTTGAGCCCTGACATCCACAGGAACACGTCAATATTATGGACATGCTGCTCGATAATATGGTCTCCGGAAAGCCATTTCCAGTTCACCCAGTCACGGATCATCCATTCCATATCGCTCCAGCCTGCCTGACGCTCGCGGTACCAGAGCATACCCTGGTTCCAATATACGTTACCGCCTGTAATCTCCCCTATATATCCTTCCTGTATTTTCCGGAAAGCCTCCACATAAGGCCTCTCATGATGACGCTGGGTTCCTGCTACCACACACAGGCCTTTGGCCTTCGCCTGACGGGCGGTCGCAATGACCGAACGGCATCCCTTAGGGTCTACGGCTACTGGCTTCTCCATGAATGTATGAACGCCCTTTTCAGTAGCGTATTTGAAATGTTCCGGCCTGAACACCGGAGGTGTTGTCAGGATCACCATGTCGATTCCGGAATCAATCACCTTCTTGTAGGCATCGAATCCGATGAAGCAGTTCCCGGCAGGAACGTCCTGTCCGTGATTGTCCTTAAGGTCCTTTCTCAGTCCTTCCAGCCTGTCACTGAAAGTATCCCCGAGAGCAGTCACCTTGATACCGTCAGCCGCTGCAAGCAGGTCGAGCACAGCGCCCGAGCCTCGCCCGCCGCAGCCTACTACGCCTACTTTCAGTTCTTTTCCGGCGATTGCCTTGTCCGGAAGTTCAGGCACATAATACTCGCCAGGCTGTCTCAAAGGGACATATCCTCCCTTCTTTCCGCTGCATGATGACAAAAGCGAAGTACCCACAATGCTGGAAACCCCCAGGGCAGCAGAGTACTTCAGGAAATCCTTTCTACTGATATTCTTACTCATAGCAATTAATTATTTGATTAGCTTTAATTCATTATCCGAAAACAACAAGTCCCTTTTATTCTGATACCCCGTCCGGCACCTCACATACGACCCTGAATCCTATACCTTTGATATCCGAATACCACCAGATGCTCTTCGGGTTCTGAGGATCGGTCTTCAGCCATGCATCATGTTCCGTATGGGAGCGGGCGGCACACCGCAGATCGGCTGCATCATCGGAATACAGACCTCCCCTGACAACATGTTCTGTACCGGACCCGGGGCCTTTAGGATCCACGGCTCCGTCTTCAAGCTGCGAATATGCATCTTCGGCATACCAGTCGGAACAGTATTCCATCACGTTGCCCAGCATATTCTTCAGGCCGAAAGGATTAGCCTTTACCTCGGACGGCTCTTTGGTCCTGCTTCTGCTGTTGTTTGCATAGACCGCATAACTGTTTATGACAGAAGTGTCTGCCCCGAATATGCCTCGCAGCAGTCCGCGGTTGGAATATTTCCTCGGGCTGCCCTCAAAGAAATAAGGAGTGGACGTACCGCCTCTGGCAGCATATTCCCATTCAGCCTCCGTAGGCAGACGGTATTTCTTTCCTGTCTTGATTGACAGCCACTTGCAGAACATCTCTGCGGAATAATGGGTCAAAGTAATTACCGGACGGTCATCCATGCCCCATCCCTGGTCCGGGTATCCGAACGGAGGAGTAGGTCCGCTGACGGCATCCACATCATCCCGTGAATTGTTCATATACACCACCTCAGGCGGTATCCTGCCCTCGGACATGGTCTCACCGTAGAATGCCCAGAACTGATCCCATGTGACTTCCGTCTCTCCCATAAAGAAAGAAGACACGGTAACACTGCGCTGCGGCGATTCGTCACTGCGACGGAATGGCTCGTTCTCAGGACTGCCCATCGTGAATGTTCCTCCCGGGACAGCTATCATCTCTATAGACACCGATGTTCCGGGAACCTTTTCCGTATAATTTTCGAAAGCCGTCACCTCCGTAGCCTCTGCATATATTTCACCGCTGCCGGTCTCTGGAACACCGACAAGTTTTGCATGCTGATAGTCAGGATTGAAGTGCCCGGCATCAAGATGACAGCTGATGCACTGGAGGTCAAGTTTTTCCGCATTGTCCTCATAATACAGGTGCGCCGTCACTCCATCATCAGTTATCCCTTCGGGGAAAAGGTTGACATGACAGGCCTCGCATGACTCATTGTAAACGATATTAACGGCATATTCCAGCTGGCTCTTGCTTTCCCAGTCAATCTTTTCCGTGTCTTTCGTCAGATATGACCAGACATCTTTCAGGCCTGTCTTCGCTTTGGCCATGAAATGCTTTGCCGAACCTTCCGGAGGAAGATGGCAGGCAGCACAGTCCGTCTTCGTTCCGCTGCCGTTATTGTAATGGACCGACTGTTTCCAGCTTGCATCCGAATCCGGATGGGAATGACATGACATGCAGGACTCGTTCGAAGAACTTTTCACATACATGGAATTGAAAACCACCATCAAAGAGAATCCTGCCACAAGACCGGCCAGGCCGGCCAGAAACAAAGCTTTCTTTTTTCCTGTCTTTGACATAATCAGAATCGTCTATTGTAAGTCCGTACAGCCATCAGAAAATAAGCACTGCCTTGACAGGATAGTGGTCGGAAATGAACGGGAAGTCCGCATATTTCTTCTGCACGGTCTCGAATTTAGGGCAGGACGAGAACCCGGAATAATAGATATAATCTATAATGGAGCCACCCTTGCCCCAGCCGTTATATGAAACATGATTGTCCGTCCTCTCTGCAGATACCCGTGCGTTCTTCATTATTTTGTTCAGGTCGGCAAGCACCGGGTCGGAGCTTTCGACGTTAAAATCTCCGGTAAGGACCATAGGCAGGTTTTCAGGATTCATTTCCTTTATCCTTTCGACAATCAGCGCCAGCCCGTTTTTCTGGGCTTCTTTGCCCACATGGTCCAGATGCGTGTTCACATAGAAGAATCTATGCCCCGACCTCTTGTCTTTCATCAAAGCCCAGGTGGCGGTCCTGAAACATGCGGCATCCCACCCCATAGAAGGTTTTTCCGGTGTTTCGGAAAGCCAGAAGGTCCCCCATTTCAGCAATGATATCTTCTTTTTGTTATAGAAAATGGACATGTGCTCGCCCTTGTGTTTCCCGTCTTCCCTGCCAACGCCTATATTCTTGTATTCTCTCATGTTCTCTTTAATGAAAAGCACCTGATAGTCGTATGCTTCCTGAAGTCCGAATATGTCAGGCGTCTTGTCCCTGAGCATATATATTGTCGCAGGACATCTGTACTGCCAGGAATTGGTGCCGTCTTTCCCTTCCCCCATCCTAATGTTGAACGATATGACACTCAAGGTATCCGGTCCGGTGACCTTTTTCCCGGAAACAGTCTGCGGAAGCACTGTCAGAGCCGCCAGCAGGACTAAAGCGAATTTTTTCATTTCCTTTTAATATTTATCTGTTGTATTGTTCAATTCTTCAGCCGTCAATGATTTACGGTCCATTGCCCTCCACGCGTAAGCTATGTATGCAAGGACGAACGGTATTATGAATGACACTATAGTCATGGTCTTGAGGGTAAACGGACTGGAACTGCTGTTGGCGATAGTGAGCGAACTCTGGAGGTCGGCGGTAGACGGGTAGTATGCCGTACCGTTGTATCCTACTGTCAGAAGAAGCCCCAGGACAGCCAGTACAGCACCAGGACCGGTAAACCATATCCCTTTACGGAACTTCTTCGAAGCCAACGTCTTGACTATACCGTAAAGGACCAGAACCACTCCTGCAAGAAAAACCGCCAGCACGGCCGGCATCTGCAGGAAATTGTGCAGATACTTCGATTTCTCCATAAAGACTGTCCCGTCCGCATCCACCGCAAAACCGGGAACGACACATATATGCAGCAGGAAAGACACGAAAAGTATCAGGAAACAGAAAGCAAACATCCAGAGACGGAGTCGGAGTTTCAGCACGATATTCTCTTCTTCTATATTGTTGATCATATAAAGGGCTCCCAGGACCAGTGCCAGGAAAAACACGGCAAGTCCGAGACAGATGTTCCATATATTGCCGAACGCTTCCAGACCGTGCCAGCCGCTCCCCCATGTACTGATGACCGGAGAAAGCGTATCCCCTACAGCATTCTTGTTGACAATGAAGTCGGAGCCGGTAAAAAAGGTAGCTACCGCCATACCTATGAGGAACGGCCCCATGAATCCGTTTATTACCAGAAAGACCCGGAAGGTATTGCGTCCGAGGACATTCCCGGCTCTGGTCTGGAATTCGTACGAAACGGCCTGGAACACGAAACTTATGAGAATCAGCACCCAAAGCCAGTAGGCTCCGCCGAAGCTCGTACTGTAGAAAAGCGGGAACGACGCGAAAAACGCCCCGCCGAAAGTCACCAGTGTCGTAAATGTCAGTTCCCATTTACGTCCCGTAGAGTTGACTATAAGAGCCCTTTCCGTCTCGCTTCTTCCGACCGAGAATATGAGGGCATTGCCTCCCTGCACGAAAAGGAGGAAAACCAGAAGGCCGCCGAGAAGCGAGACTATAAACCACCAGTACTGCTGCAGAAATCCATATTCGAACATGACCGCCTCCGTTTTTATTTGTCAGACATTCCAACCTCGTCGACCGCAGGGCCTTTCATGATGGCCTTGAGCAGGATGCGTATCTCGATGACAAGGAACAGGGTGAACACGGCAACGAACACGAAGAACGTTGTCCTTACCGCTCCCACGCTGAGACTTGAAACCGCAGCATTCACAGGAAGGAGATCCTGTATGGCCCACGGCTGACGCCCGACTTCAGCCACTATCCAGCCGGCCTGCCCGGCTATGTATACAAGAGGAATCGAGAACAGCGCCACCCATTGCAGCCAGGCAAGACCCGCTATCCTGTCCTTCCGCTCAGCCCAGAGTACGACAGCCATAAGCAGCAGAAGGAAACACCCGAGACCGACCATTATCCTGAACGGCCAATAGACCATTCCGACAGGAGGAACCAGATCCCCTTTATCCTGTATATACCCGTAACCGAAATATTCTACATTCTCTTCCAGCACCTTGCGTGCCTCGACGGCGGCCTGCGGATCAGACTCCCTGTTCTCCCTGTATGCCTTGAAAGCGGCGAGGGCGATATCGCCTCTTTCCTTCTTCTCGTCGGCTGACAGCACCGCATTCCCGTCTGAATCAGTATATCCGTCCAACAGGTCATTGATACCCGGGACATAACCGTCTATATCGTGAGTGGCAAGGATAGAGAGCATCCCGGGGATCTCGACTCCAGGGACAATCGAGAACGGGGCCCGTTTGCCTCCATCCTCAAGACCCTCTGCCGCAGCCAGTTTCATCGGCTGGTACTTCGCCACATGCACTGCGGAACTGTCGCCTGAGAACATTACAGCCAGCGTTCCGGCAATCCCGACTATGGAAGCGACCCTGATGCTGGCCTTGGCAAATCGAGTCTCCCTTCCTTTCAGCAGATACCAGCAGCTCACTCCTATGACGAATATAGCCCCTGTCATCCAGCCGCTCAGGACGGAATGGAAGAATTTGCTGACTGCCACGGGATTGAGGGCAACAGCCCAGAAATCCGTCATTTCATTGCGTACCGTATCGGGATTGAACTCCATTCCTACAGGATGCTGCATCCACGCATTCGCCACGAGAATCCACAGAGCGGAAACGGATGCCCCTATGCAGGTCAGCCAGGTGGATGCCAGGTGGAACTTCCTGCTCACCTTGTTCCATCCGAAGAACATCACGGCAAAGAAAGTCGCCTCCATAAAGAAGGCGAGTATGCCTTCAATCGCCAGCGGCGCACCGAATATATCCCCCACAAACCAGGAATAGTTGCTCCAGTTGGTCCCGAATTCGAACTCCAGAATAATGCCGGTAGCTATCCCCACGGCAAAATTGATGGCAAACAGCTTCATCCAGAACTTCGCCGTTTTCTTCCAGAACTCGTCTTTGCGGGCCACGTAAATGCTTTCCATAACGGCCACGATAACCGACAGCCCGAGCGTCAGCGGAACGAATATCCAGTGATAGCACGCTGTAAGGGCAAACTGGGCCCTCGACCAGTCGATCAATGCATTTTCTACCATATATCAGTCCAGTTCAATGTCATCCGGCACAATTCAGTTTTCAGTCATTCCCGCCGGCCCGTTCAGTAAGCCTCAGTCCCACGAAGTCGCTTTTCTCGGAATCGGTCTTTCCCGACAGGACCGGCTGGAAGAAAAACACCCTGAGGACCGCAAAAAGAATGATGATTTTCAATATAACAAGCCCCCATAAAGGCCGTCCCCAGGTCATATTCCTGAATCCGTCCGCATAAAAATTCCATACGGAAACGATAATATTCTGTCTTTTCCGGGGCATGCCTGCAAACTGCTTCGGGTGGCTGTATCTAAAATCTTCCAAAAATAGGAATAATTAATGTGAAAACAAATTTTCACTATCTTTGAAAATTGTTAATACCCGGTTTTGACAGTTCACAGAATATGACAGAAGAAAAATTTTCCGAAATAGGCCGCGTAGAAGCCATCCGAAGACTTTTTGACGGGACAGGCTACAGGCCGGCAGAAAAATGCAGGTTCGGAACCTCCGGAAAAAGCTATCCGGTAAACGTATCCAAAGTCCTGCTTGAAGGTACTGATTTCGACCTTACATATTTCCCGTTCAAGCACCTTGGCTATAAAAGCGTCATATACGCCACCGGTGAAATATATGCAGCCATGGCACATCCCAGGACACTGTCACTGACGGTCGGAGTGTCGGCCAAGCTGGATTTCAAGCAGATAAAAGAGCTTTGGACCGGAGTGTCAACGGCAGCAAAAGAGCATGGATATCAAGAACTTGCACTGGATCTGATTCCATCACGTAACGGCCTGTGCATAGCAGTCTCCGCCGCAGGCGAAACCGGAATGCTGACTGCCAGACGCAGGACGGAAGGGAAAAGCATGGACCTTATCTGCATCTCTGACAATCTCGGAGCCGCCTTCATGGGCATGCAGGTCCTTGAAAGAGAAAAACGCAGGTTTGAAAAGACACGCGACGACTCGGCCCAGCCTGACCTTTCCGAATACAGACATCTGGTAGGGTCATACCTCAAACCCGAAATAAATCCGGGGACTGTCTCGCAGCTCGAAGAAGCGGAAATCATCCCGTCATACGGATATTTCGTGACCAGAGGTCTGGCGGATGCAGTCAAAAGACTTTCCCGTGACAGCGGATTAGGCGCCAAAATATATGTAGACAAGCTCCCTTTCCCTGGAAAGATGTTCGATCTGGGCAAAGAAATGAACATAGACCCTGTCTCGGCCGCCCTCAACGGAGGGGATGACTGCCGCCTGATGTTCACTGTCCCTATCGGCAAGCATGACAGGTTCCGGCACGACTTCCAGACTTTCGACATAATCGGCCACCTCGCCCGCCCCGAAGTCGGATCCGTGCTCGTCACTCCTGACGGTGTCGAACTTCCGTTAAAAGCCCAGGGCTGGTAACCGTTTCCGGCAGAAAACACAAAAGACGTTCCGCTGAACTTCAGGGAACGTCTTTTATATTACGACTGTACGCGGAATAGCCTACAGGTTAGGGTTGACTGTCTTCCAGTCAGCGACTGCAGGAATGATACCCAGCTCGATAATCTCGTCACGCATCTTGCAGAGATGGTCGTATGAAGCGTCAAGGGCAGCCATTTCCTCAGCTGTACCTGTAATATCCGTGTAATGAACTCCTGTCGCATCGATAGTCGTAGGCATTGCCATCATTACGTTGTGGTATTTCTCCGTATTCACATAGCATCCTGCAGGCCATTCGAACTTCTTGCCTCCCATAGCAGCCGCGATCATTTCGATTGACACGTATGCCGGGCTCTGGAATGAAGAACGTCCGCGGAGTTCGATGATATGCTTTCCGCCCTGGATGACATTGCCTTTGATTTCCTCCCATCTGTCATGCGCAAGCTTGGTACCGAGAAGCTCCGTAAAAGGTTTTCCGTCCACGCTTACCTTCGATGCGAATACGGCCATCTGCTCTCCGTGTCCGCCGTAGGTATGACATCCTGTCACCTTGCACTGCTGTACGCCGAACTCCTTGGCAAGTGCGCTCTGAAGCCTTGTGGAGTCAAGGGCGGCAAGAGTCGTTACCTGCGAAGGCTTGAGACCGGAATGGAGAAGCGTTACGAGTCCTGTCAGGTCGGCAGGGTTGAAGATAATGACAACATGCTTTACGTCAGGACAATATGCTTTCAGGTTCTTTCCGAGTTCTTCTGCGATTTCACAGTTTCCTTTAAGAAGATCCTCGCGGGTCATGCCCTGCTTGCGAGGGGCTCCGCCTGAAGAAACGACGTATGACGCTCCAGTAAGCGCTTCTTTGATATCTGTTGTATAGGTAATGTTCGCACCGTCAAATGCACAGTGGTACATTTCTTCCGCAACACCCTCAAGACCAGGCCCGTACGGATCATAAAGGCAAAGGTTCGGAGTTAGCTTCAGCATCATCGCTGTCTGTGCCATGTTTGATCCGATCATGCCGGCAGCACCGACAATAGTCAGTTTTTCATTAGTCAAAAATTCCATAATATCTGTGTTTTAGTTAACAAACTTTCAAAAACCGGGGCTTTTGCCCGCAATTTGCAGACCAAAGTCCTTGCAAATATAAGAAACTGTTTTGAATTTTGTCAAAACTATTACCTATTATAAAAATATATGTATATTTGCACGCTGAAATCAAAAGTAACACAAAATAAAGTGGAACCTCCCAGTCATATAATGACATGCCACGCCGGAGCGGCGGACCCTATGTCCGACGATCCTCTGTCGGAAAGCATCCTCATAGTCGTGAGCGATGCATCCTGCGATGCAGCCGGAGCAAAATATTCTGTGTGTACATACAATGTACGCACGGGGTTATCGTATATCGGCACGTCCGGTAATATAGACTCCTGACGGGAGGACATTGCCATACAGAAAAAAGAACATAATATAGATCATGGGACTGTATTTACGTAAAACGCTGGAAAACAAGGCAGAAATAGCCGTCTGGCAGATAACGGAAACCGAAGACCAGCTCAAGGCGCTCTCCAGCACTCCTAACGACGAAATGGAGGAGATATCGTTTATCCGGAGCGAGTCTCTCCGCAAGCAGAAACTTGCGGTAAGGGCCCTGCTGAACGAGGTATTCGAGGACAAGGTATATCTCGGCCACCATGACAACGGCAAGCCGTTCCTTGAAAACTGCATTACCAACATAAGCATAACCCATACGGAAAAATACGTGGCCATCATCATCGATGACGACGAAGATCTGGGAATCGACATGGAATCCCTTGACCGTGATTTTTCCGCCGTGGAAAAGAAAGCCCTTTCCGAGGACGAAATAGAAGACCTGGACAACAGCATGAAGAATGAACAGCTGGCCATCTACTGGTGCGCCAAAGAGGCGATCTTCAAGAGAATGTCCCAGAACAGGGTGGATTTCGCAGAGCAGATCGAAGTGGAAGACTTCAACCTCAAAGGAGAAGGCGAACTGGAAGCCACATTCACACACAAGGACGGACATGAAGAGGATTTCGAACTCGGATATATGATTTTCGACCGGCATGTCCTCGTATGGGTTGTCGGCTGACAAGACCCGGGAGAACAAAACAAGATTGTTATCAAATTTTAATTTTTCTAATTTACATATTTTAACAAAAGCCTGTTAATCATTGATTTAACAGGCTTTTGTTGTCATTGTTGATAACTTTTTCTTCATATATGCCGACATCATACTGATAATTGGACTATATTTGTCATCCGAAACGCGGAAGGGCGCAGTGTCTCTTCCCTGTAGTGGAAAACAACAATCATTAAAAACACAATACCGGCATCAGAGGACGCCAATCCATTTGGTTGTCTTCGGTACTTTCGGCCGCTTTACGGCATGGAAATACCGGCTGCGGTGCCGCCAAACAGCACTAGATATGGTAAAGCATGTAATCAAAAGGGACGGACGCATCGTCGACTTCGACAAAAGGAAGATAGTGGACGCTGTCCTCAAGGCAATGGATGTCACCGAACAGGGAGAAGACATCGTTCTGGCTGCCGAGATTGCGGCCACAATCTCTAAAATAGAGAAAGAGGACATGAGCGTGGAGGAAATCCAGGATGTCGTCGAGATGGAGCTCATGAACAGCCCGCGCAAGGAAGTGGCAAAAAAATACATCGCCTACCGTAACCAGCGTAACCTTGCCAGAAAAGCGAAATCGCGTGAGATTTTCAAGGAAATCATCGAGGCCCAAGCCACTGATGTGACACGCGAGAATGCGAATATGAATGCCGACACTCCGGCCGGAATGATGATGAAATTCGCTTCCGAGTCCACCAAATCATTCGTGGACGAGTGCCTGCTGTCAGAAGAAGTAAAAGATGCAGTCAAAAACGGCTACATCCATATCCATGACAAGGACTACTACCCGACCAAGAGCCTTACCTGCGTGCAGCACCCGTTGGACAAGATCCTCAAGAACGGGTTCTTCGCAGGACACGGGGAATCACGTCCGGCAAAAAGGATAGAGACCGCCAGTATCCTGGGGTGTATCTCCATGGAGACCGTCCAGAACGAGATGCACGGAGGACAGGCAATTCCAGCTTTCGATTTCTACATGGCTCCGTTTGTCCGCAAGAGCTTCCAGGAGGAACTCGAGAAAATCGGCGAACTTGACGGCAAGGACTACAGCCACCTTTACAATTTCCCTATAGACGACTACATCAAACGTGATCTGGTAGGCATCCAGGGAGAGGAAAGGGTGATCCAGCATGCCATAAACATGACCGTAAGCAGAGTCCACCAGTCAATGGAAGCATTCGTCCACAATATGAACTCTATCCATTCGCGCGGAGGGAACCAGGTGGTATTCAGCTCCATAAACTACGGAACAGACACCTCGGCCGAAGGACGTTGCGTCATCAGGGAAATCCTCAACACCACATACGAAGGCGTCGGAAACGGCTCCACTGCCATTTTCCCTATCCAGATATGGAAAAAGAAGCGCGGTGTCAGCTATCTGCCGGAGGACAGGAACTACGACCTGTACAGGTTTGCATGCAAAGTGTCCGCCCGCAGGTTCTTCCCTAATTTCCTGAACCTCGACGCTACATTCAACCGGCATGAGCTGTGGAGGGCCGATGACCCTGAAAGATACAATTATGAAGTGGCTACGATGGGATGCCGCACCCGCGTATTCGAGAACAGGTTCGGGCCGAAGACATCCATCGGAAGAGGCAACCTTTCATTCACGACCATCAACCTTGTAAGACTTGCCATCGAATGTATGGACGAGCCGGACAAGAACAACAGGATACAGAAATTCTTCAACAAACTCGACTGGGCGCTGAATGTTACGGCAAAACAGCTCTGCGAAAGATACAACTTCCAGAAGACCGCCCTCAAGAAGCAGTTCCCTCTGCTGATGGGTGCACTCTGGCTCGGCAGCGAGAATCTCAAGGAAGACGACACCATTGAACCGGTAATCAACCAGGGGACTCTCGGAATGGGATTCATCGGTCTTGCAGAAACGTTGATAGCATTGATAGGCAAGCACCATGGAGAGTCAGAAGAGGCACAGGAACTCGGCCTGAGAATCGTAACGTACATGAGGGACAAGGCGAACGAGTTTTCCGAGAAGTTCCAGCACAACTTCAGCGTTCTTGCCACGCCGGCTGAAGGGCTTGCAGGCCGTTTCACGAAAATGGACCGCAAAAAATTCGGAATTCTGAAAGGCATCACCGACAAGGAATACTACACAAACTCCAACCATGTCCCTGTCTACTACCATTGTACGCCTAAACACAAAGCAGAGGTAGAAGCCCCTTACCATGCACTTACAGGCGGCGGACATATCTTCTATGTGGAAATCGACGGAGACGCAACCCACAACCCTGAAGCCATCATGGCCATCGTAGACCTGATGGACAAGTACAACATGGGATACGGTTCGGTGAACCACAACAGAAACCGCTGCATGGACTGCGGATTCGAGAATGCTGACGCCGATCTGGAGGAATGCCCTCACTGCCACGGCCACCATATCGACAGGCTGCAGCGCATCACCGGCTATCTTGTAGGCACCACTGAGCGCTGGAACAGTGCAAAGCTTGCCGAACTGAAAGATCGCGTAGTGCATAAATAAAATGAATATACGGGTACTAGACATCATAGAGGAGACCATGGCCGACGGCCCTGGTCTCCGTACTTCTATATACTGCGCAGGTTGTCTGCACCACTGTCCGGGCTGTCACAACCCCCAGTCATGGGATATGGCCGGAGGCAAGGAAATGAGTGTAGACAAACTTCTGGAGCTGATAAAGGACGACGAATTCAGCAATGTCACATTCACCGGAGGGGATCCGTTCTATCAGGTGGAGGCCTTTACCGAACTCGCCCGCAGGATAAAGGAAGAAACGGACAAGACAATCTGGTGCTATACAGGCTTCACATACGAAGAAATCAAGGCAGACAGCAAACTGTCAATGATGCTGCCCTACATCGATGTTCTTGTAGACGGGCCTTTCATTCTTGAAAAAAGAGATACCGGACTGCTGTTCAGGGGCAGTTCAAACCAGCGGATCATTTACCTGCACGGAAAAGACGAGGATGTCATTCCAGGCACTGTCCCGACAATACCTGCCAGGTAAACCTGTTTCTGGATGTCACATGCGACCTGATGCCGTCAATATCGCAGACGTCGCACCAGCCTCCGCCGAGAAGCACATATTCCAGTGTGGCGGTAAATCTGTGCCCGTGCTCGCATTCCCATTCGAAAACGGTTCCTTTTTTCCCTATGCCGGTTTCCGGCCCCAGAAAATGTCCGCCTCTGAACACGGCCGCCTTTTCTATTTCTGCCTCGGAAAGAGAATATATCGGTCTGGATGTATCATATCCATGATTAAGAATGACAGCTTCGCCGCTTTCCAGAGCCCTTTCCTTGTCCTTTTCCATACGGCCCGGACGGATCATCGGCCAAGATCCGATACTCCTGTATTCTTCCAAAGAACCGTAATAGGCCTTCACCCTGTCAGGATCATGCTTTATCCAATACTGGGAGCCCAGATCCTTGACTTCTGTGAGTTTCTTGAGGAATCTCCTGACTAAAGACGCCGGCGCCAGACGGGCCAGAGAATAATACCACGGCAGTTTTGAGACCATCCTCCTGAAATACTCATCCACCGGCAGATTCTCTCTGAAATGCAGATAGTCTTCAAGTCTGTCCGAGTCAAGATACCACATGCCGTGGAAATTGCGCGTAGCGAACCACTGCGGTTCGAACACCTTTTCGATATCAAGGCCGAGGGCACCTAAGAGGCGTTTTTCAAATTCATAATTGGTCAGACGGTACTGGGGGCCGCTCCCGATATTGTAGAACCTGTTCCAGAACCCGTCAGGGACAGTATCTTCACAGACATTGGCAAGCAGCCTGCCGGAATCCTCGATCGTAGCCCATTCAAGAACCCCTCTTACCGGAACATGGAACATTATAGGGTCCATTTTCTTGATAATCGCCGGATAGAGGATACCGGACTGGCGGAGAGACACCCACCATTTAAGTCCTGAATCAGAGAATATCTTTTCTGCAATGCATTTCGATACCGAATATTTGTCATAATCGCTGGCGTATACAGGATCCCCTGTCCGTCCCCAATGGACAGGCGGAAGACGGTCTCCGCACTGGGCCACAGAGCCGATATAGACAGCCTTGATATTATCTTTGTCCGGCTGTTCCAATATGGCCCTGACTACGTTCTGCGCAGCCTTCACATTGACTTCAAGCGTTTTCTCCGGATAATAGTCCGCCTGAGGCGAAACCATTCCCCCGACATGAAGCACGAAGTCTGCTCCGGTAACTCCGGAAAGCACATCATTGTAGTTCAAGAGATCTCCCCATATTATCTTTACCGAAGGGTCGTCCGCATAAGGAGCAAGAAGTTTGCGGTTCTTCTTGCTGGGACGTGCAAGCAGGGTTATATTGAACCGGTTCTTCCTTTTATAGAGCTCCTGAAAACCGGCCCAGCCCATATTGCCGGTGGCACCGGTAAGGAACACCGTCTTGTTTATTTTAGTCTTTTTCATCGTAAACAGGTTCTATTTGTTTTTCCGGAGCCACAGTTCCGGATTCTGCGGAGTCTGTTTCTGCCAGATCTGGAAATGAAGCTGGGTATCGCCATTGATGGTATCCACTATTCCTATCACCTGCCCTGTCCTGACCTTGTCTCCTGCCTTGACGACAGTATTCTGCAGCTTGCAGTAGAAGGAGAACCAGTTGCCATGCTGGACAAGTACGCATTGGTTATACCCCGGCATGACGACTATCTGCTTGACAACCCCGTCGAACACGGCCTTGACACGGGCATTTCTTGATACGGCTATCGAAATACCGTTATTGAACGGCAGTTTGACCGTCTTGAATACCGGATGGTAGTGCTGGCCGAATCTGTCTACTACCACTCCGTCCACCGGCCACGGAAGTTTGCCTTTGTTTTTCGAGAACTCGGCATCAAGAGCATAATCCACTTCCGCTTCCTTGCCTTTATCCTCAGCCTTCATGGCTTCCGCGATAAGGCGTTCAATCTCTTTGTTCAGAGCATTGACTTCCTTGCGTTTGGAAGCCAGTTCCTTTTCGTATTTCCTCCTGTCCCGTTTCAGACTGGAAACTATTTTCTCCGCATTTTCTTCTTCATCATGCAAATTCCGAAGCTCCCGCTCCCTCTGTTTTTTCACCTTTTCTGCATCAGCTTTCATTTTCTGCAGTCCGGCTTTTTTCTGCTGAAGCTCTTCTTTGGCGGCGCGGATTTCCTCCGCCTGGTCCTGCAGTTCGGAAGAAAGATTCTTGAAATAACTGTAACGGCGGAAAGCCTGGCCGAGGTTGTCACTCGCAAGGATATACATATACCACACTTTCGCGTCCCTGTTCTTGTATGCACTCTTGACCAGTTTGCCGAAATGGACAGTAAGAGTATCTATCCGCTCATCCAGACGGTTTATCTGCAGCTGGGAAAGATATATCCCGTCCGAATATTTCCTGATCATCCTGTTGCTTTCTGTTATGAGAGCGTTCCTGCTGGCAATCTGCGTCCTTATGAGCGTAAGGCTGGAAAGCATGCTTCTGCTCCTGGACTCGTTCTCTGACAACTGTCTGTCTATGAGCTCGATGTCTTTTTCCAGCCGGGCTTTCCTCTGTTCGTGCTCGCGGATATCCTGTGCCGAAGCCTCGAACAATATCCCGGACAGGAACACAGCCACTACGATAAAGGCAACATATAATAATGGGAGGTGTCTGCGATAAATCATTTCCTGATAGCTTCCTTTCTTTCTTTGATGCGCCGGTCAAGGTCCGGGACTTCATTGCCGCTGTTCTTCATTCTGGCCTGATTCCAATACACCATTGCCAGATCGTATTCTTTCAAGGCATAGAGCACTTCCGCATAATGGTCAAGAATCACCACGCTGTCTTTGCCTCCGTACAGCATCGCGTGCTTGAAAAGCGGCTTTGCCTCTTCAGGCCTGCCCAGAAGATACAGAATCCACGCGTATGTATCCAGATATGTAGGATTGTCCGGTTCCTGATCCACGGTTATCTTGCTCATTGCCGCCGCCTTTTTCAGCTTCTTCCCTTCCATGCTCAGATAGAAGGCATAATTGTTCAGCACGGGAGCATACCGGCTGTTGATTGCAAGTGCGTGTTCATACGCCTTGTAGGCTTTCGTGTTCTCCCCCAGCTGATGATACATATCCCCCATGGTCGAGTAGGCCGTAAGGGTTTTGAGGCTGTCACCTGCCGCTACGGAAAGGATTGTCCTGCAGTTTTCAAGGACACGGTCATAATCACCCCGGTTATAATGTGCCATACTGGACATTTCCAGAAATGCCATTTCTTCCGGAAATTTTCCGAACGCAGCTTCCGACTCCTTGGCCAGGGCATCCCAGTCCCTTGTGTACATAAGCACTTCGATGTAGTTTGCCGCGGCTGATACGCTTTCCGGATATGTATCCATGTTCTCCTTCATGTATTTCAGCGCTTCCGCCTCCCTGTCTGTCCCGAAATAGTAGACTCCGGCAGTGACAAGCATCATGCTGTCCTTCGGATGGGCGGCCACGGCATTGGAAATCATGGTATCCACTCTCGACATGAATGTCTTCAGAAACATCGGGTCCGCCTGCTGCATGACAGCTTTCAGATAATCACATTTTCCCGCCACAGGGACCGAATCATCGGACAGGAACCTGTTTATGACAGCGAAATATCCGTCATACCGTCTTGTGACGCGCAGCGTTTCAGCCTTTCCCAGCACGGCCGGAGCGTACCCGGGCTCAAGGTCCAGAGCCTCATTGTAATATTCCAGCGCGGTAGAATCGTTGTACATGGACATCTGGTAATCGCCCAGAACGGACAATACCTGCGGGGAAGAATATTCCCTGTTGAACTCTTCGAGGCTCTCATAAGCCTCTTTCTGTTTCCCGAGCCGTGCCAGAAGCTGGAAACGTGTCATGGCCGTAGCCTCGTTCTTTCCGGAAACCGTTTCGATCTGGGAAAGCGTCTCCAACGCCCTTTCCGACTGCCCGTCGGAAAGATACAGGTCTATAAGATTATAATAAAGGTCGTTTTTCTTGGGGAAGTCCCGCAGCAGATCCTCGTACATGGCGATCGTCAGTTCCTTCCTGTCCGTAGCCGAATACACCAGAGCCAGCCTGTACCTGTACCAGAAATTCATGCTGTCTATCTGCACCGCCGCCTTCAGTTCCTTTTCCGCCAGAGAAAAATCCTTCTGACAGAAAGCCGAAAGCCCGAGATAGTAGTGCGCGGCATCGTTCTCCGGATCTTCGGCCACCACTTTCCCGAGAATCCCTGAAGCTCCGGCAAAATCCTGTGCATCATATTTTTCAACGGCAGATATGATCAGATTCTCGTAATGACTCCTGTCTTCTTTCTGCTGCCCCAGCATATAGCTTCCGGAGTGCCCGGAAAACAGGAAAACCAGTATAAGGACGCAGGCGGGTATATGTTTCGATTTCTTCATTTCCGGCAAATTCATTTCCTGTAAATTTTTACGGACACACATCTTGCAAAAATAGTACTTTTCTGGCAAATGTCTGATTTTTTGTTTATGTTTGACAAAACAAATGCGGCCGATGCAACGTTTCCATACCGCATTGCATCTGTAACGTCGCATGGTTGATTGAGTTTTGCGAACCGATTTGAGCGACAGTACCGTGACCGGAACCTCAGAGCAGAAATTGATTGATCTGTGCATAAAGGGAGACAGGACTGCCCAGAGGGTCTTGTACGACCAGCTGGCTTCCCGCATGTTTCCCGTATGCATCCGGTATGTAGGAGACCGCTCGGTCGCGCAGGACATTCTCCAGGAAGGGTTCATAACATTGTTCTCGAAGCTGGACAGCTATAAAGGGAACGGTTCCTTCGAGGGGTGGGCCAGAAAGATCTTTGTAAATACCGCACTCATGTACCTGAGGAAAAAGGATGCGCTGAAGATGAGCGACGAACTGGAAAACGCCAGGGGGCTCAGCACGGACATCACATCCCAGATGGAAAACATCGGGTACAAGGAGCTGATGAAGCTGATAACGGCGCTGCCGCCCGGATTCCGCACAGTATTCAATATGTATGTGGTCGAAGGCTACTCACACAAGGAGATAGCGGAGATGCTCAATATAACCGAAACTACTTCCAGGACGCAGCTCAGCCGGGCGAGAGTGTGGCTGCAAAGTAAAATTAAAGAACAGGAAAATGTTTAACGAAGACGACAGATTCGACCTGAAGATAAGATCGGTCCTTGAAAATGGCCGGGAAGAAGTCCCTGACCATATATGGGATGCGATCCGCTCGCGTCTGGACAGCCCTGTGCCGGATAGCATCCAGAAGAAAGGCAGCAGGCATGCCGTGGTATTGCTCCGCAGGGCAGGAGCCGGTATGGCGGCAGCCGCAGCCGTCAGTGCCGCGTTGGTATTCAGCGGTCTGTTTGACCGGAATAATTCTCCCGAGACTCAGTATTCATCGCCTATAGCCGTCGTAGAGCAGCAGGAAATGCCTGCCGATTCATCCGCCGCCGGTGTAAATGACATCCTGATTGCGCAAGTGTTGCCAGAAGAAACAGTACAGGCAGATAATGCGGCTACGGTAATTCCTTCCTCCATCCCCGTAACCGGCATAAAGGAAACCGCCGCCGTTACCGGGGAGGCAGATACCGCTGACGGTACGGAGACGACGGAGACAGCGAAAGACCCTGCCGGACAACAGGAAGATCCGGCTTCCGTATCATCGTCACAGGCCACGGAACCGGAGAAAAGCGTGGAAACCGGACAAGATGACATACAAGAAGACGGAGGATGGGATGATTTCGAAGAAACACCGGAACAGGGAAAGAAACGTAAAATAAGGACATCCCTTACGATTTCCGGCAACGCAATCAGCAACGCCAATGCCGAGAATTCAAAAAACACCTATATGATGGCTCCCGGATCCGGATCGACAGGAATCCGTGAAATCGGCGAAGGGAACAGCAGATTCGGCATACCGGTATCCGTCGGAGCAGGCGTAAGACTCGGCTTTACCCCGAAATGGTCCATGAGCATAGGCCTGAACTACTCATTCCTCACAAGGACTTTTGACGGCATCTACACGGAGGAGGGCAAATCCCCGGTAGAATACAGCGACATCCGCAATTCCCAGCATTATATAGGCATACCGGTAAACGTATATTACAATATCATAAGAAAGAATTTCGTTGACCTGTATGCATACGCCGGAGGAGCAGCCGACTATTGCATATCAAACAAATACACGGCAGAAAACGACGGAAAGCCATTGTATTATAATGGAAGTGTCGGTTCTGTACAATTTTCGGCGAACATCGGCATCGGAGTAGAATTCATTCTCACGGATCATTTAGGACTGTATATTGACCCGAGTCTCAGATATTACTTCAGAAACAGCAAGGCTCCGAAAAGCATACGTACGGTCCAGCCGCTGATGCTCGGGTTCGAAGCCGGCTTCAGGATCCTTCTTTAATCCCGGAAGTAAAGGGACTTTTTATTGCCGTCAATCAACGTATTCCAAGGAATTTCCTTAATTCGGGACAGTCAGTCCCGTCGATGCTGTCCTTATCTCCCTGCCAGAGCAGGCGGCCATTGCCTATAAAGCCGATATTGTCCCCTATTGTCTTGATAGAGTGCATGTCATGGGTATTTATGACCGTAGTCATATTGTATTCCCTTGTAATTTCCGAAATCAGTTCGTCGATAAGAGAAGAAGTATAGGGGTCAAGTCCGGAGTTGGGTTCGTCGCAGAAAAGGAATTCCGGGTTGAGAGCTATCGCACGGGCTATTCCGACCCTCTTCTGCATACCTCCGCTCAGTTCATTGGGGTACTTGCGGTCAGCGTCTTTTACATTCACCCTGTCCAGACAGAAACGGGCGCGTTCTATCTTTTCTTTTTTGCTCCAGCCGGTACAGAAGTCCATCGGGAACATTATGTTCTCCAGCACAGTCGCAAAATCGAACAGGGCGCTGGCCTGGAAAAGCATGCCGATACGCTGGCGGAGTCTTTTCTTCTGTCCGTATGTCATGGACGCAAGATCCTCTCCGCCGTACCATATACTCCCCGAATCAGGTTCATACAGACCTATAAGGGTTTTCAGAAGGACGGTCTTGCCGCTTCCGCTGGCACCGATGACCATGTTGCATTTCCCTGGAAGGTATTCTATCGAAATATCCTTCAGGACAGGAGTGTCTCCAAAACTTTTATATAAATGTTCTACCTTGATCATAATCCCGACGGATTGTCAATAAAGCATGAGCTGGGTGACGACAAGATCGAACAGCAGGATAAGTATGCTTATCGTGACTATGGCCTTTGTACTTGCGGTACCTACCCCGAGCGAGCCGCCTTTGGCATAATAGCCCCTGAACGATGCTATAGACGATATAAGGAAACAGAAAAGAGCCATCTTGAATCCGCTATAGACAACATAGAAGCCGGTATAACAGTATTTTATGCCTTCAATATACTGATTTGAGCCGATAATTCCGGTCAGGGACACGACCACCCATCCTCCCAAAAGTCCGAAAGCAAGGCTAAGGAGCATAAGCAGCGGACTGAGAACCGTAACGGATACGATTTTCGGCAGGACCAGAAAACCGGCGGAATTCACCCCCATCATGTCCATGGCATCTATCTGGTCGGTTATCCTCATACTGCCTATTTCGGAAGAAATGTTCGATCCCATCTTTCCTGCCAGGATAAGGGCCACTATGGTTGAACAGAATTCCAATATGAGGATTTCACGAAGCATGTATCCTACATTCATCCTGTCGATAAAAGGGTTTTCTATATTGGAGGCTATCTGGATGACCAGGACTCCGCCTATGAACAGGGATATGACACATACCAGAAGGACGGATGAAAGTATCAGCTTCTCGGACTCTGCAAAAAACTGCTTCCAGAAGATTCTCCACTTCTCCGGTTTCCTGAAAACCATTTTCAGGAAAAGACAATACTGTCCGACCGACTCTATGAACTCTTTAATCATGCTGGTCCTTTGTTCAGAACATACAAAAATAGAAAATCTTCCCGTTGCCCGCCACATTTTTCTTTTTCTTTAAGTCTTTTCTTTTTATGACCCGGATCTTCGCGGAAAAAAAACATCTATTGTATGCTTATAAATATTTTCAGCGCGAAATGTATCGGAATAGACGCTGTTCCGGTCACAGTGGAAGTGGACATCACTTCCGGACTGGGCATCCATCTGGTAGGACTGGCAGACGCGGCAGTAAAGGAAAGCCTGTTGAGAACGGTCACGGCCCTACAAAGTCTCGGATTCAGGATTCCAGGGAAAAAGATAGTGATAAACCTGGCACCGGCTGACCTGCACAAGAAAGGAAGCGGGTATGATCTTCCCATCGCGGTCGGAATCGTGGCAGCGTCCGGCCAGAGGGATCTGCCGGGAACAGGGAAATACATAATAATGGGGGAACTCGGACTTGACGGTTCAGTCCGGAACGTCCCGGGTGCCCTGCCGATAACGGAAATGGCCCGGAACAAAGGATTCAAAGGCTGTATCCTCCCGTACGGATCCGCATGTGAAACCTTCGGGTACGGACTGGCAAAGGTCTACGGAGTCAGGACATTCACAGACGTCCTTTCAATCCTGGAAGAAAAAGAAGACTGCAGCGCTTTGGAAATAACCGGGGCAGACTGCTTTCCTGGCAGCTGCCTGTCCGGAAGGCCGTACGGACACGGAGTATCTTCAACAGCAGATGAAATTCCGGATTTTTCCGCCATATACGGTCAGGAAGGAGCCAAAAGAGGGCTGGAAATAGCGGCAGCCGGAGGCCACAATGTCATGATGATAGGACCTCCTGGAGCAGGGAAAAGCACTCTGGCAAAAGCCGTTGCGGGCATACTTCCGCCGATGGACACGGAAGAGGCCCTGCAGACGAGCAAGATATATTCCGTAGCCGGGAAATACATGGCCGGATCGCAGCTCATCCGACAGCGTCCGTTCCGCTCTCCTTATCACAATATATCCGCCGCATCCCTTATAGGTGGAGGATCAGACATCATAGTCCCCGGTGAAATATCCCTTGCGCATAACGGGGTGCTGTTTCTTGACGAATTCTGTGAAATACCCAAACGTATACTGGAATCGATGCGGGGTCCGCTTGAAGACAGGAAAGTCACGATATCCAGACTCAAGACGAAAATCAGCTTCCCGGCTTCATTCATGCTGGTGGCCGCTACAAACCCTTGCCCGTGCGGCTACTACGGCGACGGGGACAGATGCACCTGCACTCCGGCCCGAAGAGCGGCATATCTGTCAAAACTGTCAGGTCCGGTAATGGACAGGATAGACATACACCTGTGGATAAGACCCGTAGAAACAGGCAAGCTCATAGGAGCCTGCCGCGCGGAGCCGAGCAGGGACGTGGCGGCCAGGGTGGCAGATGCCAGGGCAATCCAGAAAAAACGGTTCGCCGGTACGGGGATATTCACCAATGCCGGAATGTCCGGAAGAATGGTCACGGATTTCTGCCCGCTTCCTCCCTCCTGCAGGGATTTCATGGAAAAGACGATAGAGAATCTGGGACTCTCGGCACGTGCATACCACCGGATACTGAAACTGGCCAGGACTATCGCCGATCTCGACGGGACAGAAGAAATAAAGATGGAGCATCTTATGGAAGCATCCAGATACAGACTGCTTGACAGAAAGGATTCCGACATAATCTGAACCAGTTCACGCCTCGGAAATGCAAACAAGCTTGCATTGCGCTCGGCTTCTGCGTATATTTGGCCTGCGGCCATTTATACTGTTCACGCCTCGGAAATGGAAATTGAATGAATTCATTTCCATTCCTCTCGGCTTCTGCGTATATTTGCAATATGGAAAAGAATATAATAGTTGCGGTTTCGGACAATCATGCAATCGGCTCCGGGAACAAGATGCCCTGGCACATATCTGAAGACCTGAAATACTTCAAACGTATCACATCCGGCGGTACTGTCATCATGGGAAGGAAAACGTTCCTGTCCATAGGAAAACCATTGCCGGCAAGAACCAATATCGTCATAACCAGAGGAGACGGGGACGGATTCCCGGAAGGAGTATGCATTGCGCATTCCATCGAAGAGGCATTCTCTGCCGCAGAGGCTATCGGGAAACCGTGCTTTGTAATCGGCGGCGGGGAAATCTACCGGCAGGCGATGCCGTTTGCCGATACCCTTTATATCACACATGTCCATACTGAAGTGCCGGACGCCGACACTTTCTTTCCGGAAATCACCGGCGGCCAATGGGAAAAAGCACAGACTTCCGATACGATGACAGACCCGGAATCAGGACTCTGTTTTGAATTTTCCGTGTACCGCAGAAAAAAGAAATGAAAAACCGGAATTTCACATTCAATTCAGAAATCCGCCAGACCTTTGCCCCGAAACCAAATATCCTGACACAAATGAAACATCTTGCCGTAACACTATTCATTACACTCGTGATGCCGCTCTGTCTGGACGCCCAGAACACAGGCAGGAAAGTCACGGAACTGGACCGGATCGGATCATTCATCGCGGACTCTCTTGACAACAGAGAGGAAATCCTGCAGACAATCCAGAACCTGCCGAATATAGAAATAGGAAAAGGCATAACATTCCGTCCGAAGAACGAAAGCTATGAAATGACACTGCGTTTCAGGATGCAGAACATGGCAGGACTTTCCTTCAACAGGGACTTCGGCCTGACCGAAACAGAAGCCCAGGTCAAAAGGCTGCGTCTGCGTTTTGACGGATATATCTTCTCCCCGAAATTCATATATTCCATACAGCTGGGCTTTTCAGGCTATGACTCCGGAATGATACCGAACGGGAACATGAACATTGTCAGGGACGCCATAATCTATTTCATGCCGAATTCTTCATGGAATATCGGTTTCGGACAGACCAAGGTAAAGACCAACAGGGCCAGGGTCAACTCCTCCAGCGCCCTGCAGTTCGTAGACAGGAGCATAGTGAACAGCGAGTTCGGCGGAGACAGGGATATGGGATTCTTCGGGGAATACTACTACGGGGACTATGACTCGTTCGCTCTGGCGGCAAAGGCGTCCGTAACTCTCGGAGAAGGGAGGAACTGGAACACTTCTTCCGCCGGGGCCGGAGGATTCGCCTATACGGGACGACTGGAATTCTATCCTCTGGGAAGGCTTCACGGAAAAGGAGAATATATTGAAGGCGATCTGGACTGGGAAGAAACGCCGAAACTGATGCTGGGACTCGGATATACATTCAACAACAAGGCACAGCGCCTCCAGGGATGGAAAGGTGCGGCAATGAGCGACGGAGAGACCCGCGACATCGCATCATACTATGCAGACATGGTCCTGAAATACAGAGGATTCGCCTTTGCTGCAGACTACCTCGGCAGATATACACCGCAGTCAGCCCTCCTGTCCGACGGGCAGCACATCTACACGGGCTCGGGCCTTAACCTGCAGGCCAGCTACCTTTTCAACCGGAAATGGGAAGTCGCCTTGAGAAATTCCACCATGTTCCCGGACAAGGACATCCGGCACCTGGAAGGATACGGCAGATGGAACCAGAGTACTCTCGGAGTGACGCGCTATATCATCGGACACAGCCTTAAAGTACAGCTCGATGTTTCCTACAACCACATGACTGACGTAATTCCGGCTATGGCAGGATATGACAGATGGGGAATCAGGTTCCAGGTAGAGCTGGGGCTGTAATAGTCCCTATCGATGGCGGGACCACCGTCTGTGGGACCACAGCCAGTAGGCTGGAGCACGGTAAATTGTCTTTTCCAGCATCTTCATGAACTCTCTTGTATACGGATCGGGGCCGTTGTCCGAAGAATCCGGGACCACAGGAAGGAAAGTCATGCGGTAATGCCCCCGGGATGTCTTCTCCACATCGAGATAGACAAACTTCGCCCCCACATGATTGCCGACAGTCTCGCCTCCCACCACGTATGGAGTATCCTGCCCCAGAAAATCCGTCCAATGGTGCAGTATCCTGCCTGAAGGCCGCTGGTCGGAAATGAATCCTATGACAAACTTCTTCCCGTCCCGCTCAATGCCCAGCAACCTGCGTACAGCCTTGTCCTGAGGAATGCACTCCAGTCCGAACCGGGAGCGTATTTTCAGCATGACCATATCCATCAGCCTGCTGTGCAACGGCTTGTAAATCTGCCCGCCGACAAGAGGCGCTTTAAAATGACGGATTATGGCCTGTACCCATTCCCAGTTTCCATAATGCCCGAGGAACAGGACAACAGAATGTCCGGACCGGATAATCCCGTCTATGTATTCGCCGTTGGTAACCTCTACCCTGCGGTCAACCTCTTTATCCGAAATATGAAGAAGCTTCACCGTTTCAGCTATGCAGTCACACATGTGGCGGTAGAATTCCTTTTCTGTTTCCTGCAGTTTTTTTCTGTCAGAGGTCCCGAAGACAAGCTCGAGGTTATGCCTGACCGTTTCTCTGCGGTATCTGACTATATAGTATATTATGTAAAAAGAGAGATCGCTCAGCAGATACAGAATGCCCAGAGGCAGATATGCAACTGCGGTCAAAAGGTATATTACAATTATATACTGTGCTTTTTCATTCATTTTTAATCCTGAAAAGAAATGAGCGCATAAAGTTATGTCTAATATACCGAATTTTTGTTATAAATTTGAAATTTCTAGCTATCCGGACCAAATGTGTCCCCAAAATGATAAATTTTTCTGGTATGACTGGTATGAAAAAAATATGTGCCGTAACAATGGTCAGGAACGATGAGTTCTTCCTGCGCAGGTGGGTCAGATATTATGGAGAAGAACTCGGTATGGAAAACCTTTACGTCTTTCTGGACGGAAAGGACCAGGAAATACCTTCCTGGTGTCCCGGAGTCCATGTGACAGCCTGTGACAAGATTCCCGGCCAGGTGGTAGAGGCCGAAAAAGGAAGGCTGAAATTCCTTTCGGAACAGGCTGCCGTACTGCTGGGGTCATACGATATGGTCATCGGGACGGATGCCGACGAATTCATTGTAGTGGATCCGGACATGAAGATGTCGCTGCGGGAATTCCTGAGCAGGACCAGGACGCATACCTCATTGTCCGGGCTCGGAATAGATGTGGGGCAGAACACAAACTGCGAAGGGGAGATTGACGCATCCAGGCCGTTCCTGTCCCAGCGTCAGTACGGCCTGATAGGCACCAGATACACCAAACCGTCCATTATCACGCGCCCTGTCACATGGGGTTCCGGGTTTCACAGGGTCAAAGGGCACAACTTCCATATAGTTCCAGGCCTGTACCTGTTCCATTTCGGGTATTTCGATCTGAAGAGGATCGAGGCCAGATTCAACGACAAGGACAGGAAGGCCGCCGGCTGGGGAAGGCATCTGGCCAAAAGGGCAAGGACCATCAATATTGTCAGCAGGAAAAAAGCCTGTGACTGGGACACATGGACACGGAGAGCCAGAATCATCCAGAGTATAGTCCGTCCGCCATATGCATGGAACAAGCCGGCAATGTTCAACCTCGACATAGTCGTCAGGATTCCGGACCGCTTCAGAGAAATCATCTGATTTAAAAGAATTGCAATGACAGATTATCCGATAGACGCAGTCGTGACCTGGGTGGACGGCGATGATCCCGCCCACAGGGCCAAAAGAATGAAATACGAATCCAGGGAGCAGGAGATGAACGATGAGGTGGGAGGAGAAATACGGTACAAGAGCATCGGGGAAATCCGCTACTGCATCGCATCACTGCTGAGATTCGCCCCTTTCCTGAGAAAGATCTTCATCGTCACGGACGGCCAGGATCCGCAATTGGGAGAATTTCTTGACAAACATTTCCCGGACAGGAAAACCGCAATAGAAATCATAGACCACAAAGTCATTTACAGAGGCTATGAAAAATATCTCCCGATATTTGCGGCCAGGTCCATTGAAACGGTACTGTGGCGTATCCCGGACCTTAGCGAGCACTACATATACCTGAATGATGATTTCATGCTGGTAGCGCCTACTGTACCGGAAGACTATTTCCAGGACGGCAAGGCTATATGCTATGCATATAAGTTCAGTATTCCTTTTGCAAAATTCGTCCATGCCGTGAAACCTCGCAGAAAAGGATTCAAGATATCAGGATTCAAAGACTCGCAGGTCAATGCTGCACTGACGGCAGGTGAAAAGAGATATTTCCTTTACATAGGACACATTCCGCTGGCGGTCAGGAAAAGCACGCAGGAAAAATTCTACACCAGCCACCAGGACATAATGGAAAGGAACATGAGCCAGAAATTCCGCGAACCGTTCCAGTTCAATCCGCAGGAACTGTTCTATATGCTGGGAATCAAGACAGGAGACTGCATTGTCCGGCCAAGAAAAGGTAAAGACCTGTATATCAAACCTAAAACGAAAAAAGGATACATGTCAGGAAAACTCCGGCAGTTTGACAGGTCAAAGACAGCCCTTTTCTGCTGCTTCAACTCTCTGGCATACGCCTCCGATGCAGACATAGACCTGGCTGTAAAATGGATAAGGAAACGTCTTTCTCTGGACATGGAATAAACCTTTACGTAAATAGACTTATGAGAATATTCTACAAGACGCTTGAACATATCATAAAAGAACGCATCCTGGCATTAAAATACATGCACCTTTTCAGACGCGGAGAAAAAAAGCCTGAAAAACAGATGCTTGTCATGATGGTAGACGGGAGACATTACCACGGAGGGATGTGCGACAGGTTCAAGGGAATAGTATCGTCCTATGCCTACTGCAAGCAGCGCGGTATAGATTTCAGAATAAACTATACCTACCCTTTTCCTCTGACAGACTACCTGATTCCTGCGGAATATGACTGGACCTTACGCCGAGGCGATATGAGCAACTGCATTTGGGACAGTAGGATCATGTACTACCGCAGCGAATACGGCAAACGGCTCCTACGGCTGAAAACCGGAAAACAGATACACTATTACGGCAACACCGACTTCCTTGAGCTGCTGAATGAAACAGGTGGTACATCATACAGGTGGGGAGAACTGTTCAAAGAACTTTTCCGGCCGACCGAACTGCTGTCTTCCAATCTGAACAGGCTGCATGAAAGTATCGGAGGACCATACAACGCTGCCGTGTTCCGGTTCCAGAATCTGCTCGGGGATTTTCCGGAATACAAGTTCAAACCCCTGGAAACGGAAGAAGAACGCCGGTCCCTGATAGAAAAATGTCTGAACGCAATAAAGGACATTATATCCAGGCATCCTGATGGCATGCCTTTGCTGGTGACATCCGACAGCAGGTCTTTCCTGGAAAAAGCCGCCGGAATCAAGGAAGTGTTCATCATCCCCGGTAGCCTGATCCACATGGACGGAGGAAACAACACCGACAGCCAGACAAAATCCGCATCCTACCTGAAATCGTTTCTGGATTTCTTCATGATTTCCGAAGCCAGTCATGTCTCCTGCATAATGACCGGTAAAATGTACAACACCCAGTTCCCTGCCTATGCGGCCAAAGTGAACGACGTACCGTTCGAAAGAATCAAAATAGAATAAGACATGAAGCTACTTGTTCATCTGCATGTATTCTATTATAGCCAGCTAGACTGGTTCATAGACAGACTTTCCAACATTTCCGGATGCCAGTGGGACCTTTATGTTACTGAAATCCGGCATGACCGGTCTATTGAACATAAATTCAACAAGCTCGGATGCAAGGTCACATATATGGAGACAGAGAACAGAGGCTATGACATCTGGCCTTTCATACAAGTCATAAAGTCTGTAGATCTTGACGAGTATGATCTGATAATGAAACTACACACAAAAGGTGCCCGCGACCGGAAATACAAGTTAAAAGGCCTGTCTATCCGCGGATTGCAATGGAGGGATGAACTGGTTGATGCCATGCTTTTAAGCCGCAACCGTTTCACCCGGGTTCTGAGGCATTTCCAAAATAATCCGAAAACAGGACTTATCTGCAGCAAATTGTGCTACAAGAAAGTGCTGAGCGTATATCCGGAAGATACTACTATACTGTTGGACGAACTTGACAGGCTCGGATTCAAAGGAACAGGCAAATGGTTCTGCGCCGGGACGATGTTCATAGCAAGATCTCCTATATACAGATTCCTGCAGACAGATATTGTCTACGCCGGTATGTTCAGTACCGCATCAAATTCTTGTGCGACAGGAACAATGGCCCATGTTTATGAACGGATTCTTTCAATGGCTCCGCTAGCTTATTCTTATAAAGTGAAAACGTTGGCAACCAATATATTTTTCTCAATATACATCCCTTTATCACATGTTTTGCAACCCTTCCTGACATGGTTGTTTTCAATCGACAGGGCAGGAAAGGACAAGACCAAATATCTGAAAGTGTTCGGAATAAGGTTCAAACTGTCAAAATAATATCGGAATGCTGTCTGTAATTGTCTGTTCTATTTCTCCGGAAGCCGCCGCTGCACTGCAGGAAAACATTGCCCGAACCATAGGAAACGGTATCGGATACGAATTCATCATATGGGACAACAGAAAAGAAAACCGGCCTATAGCACAAGTATATAACAACTGTGCGAAACAAGCTGCAGGAAACAATCTGCTGTTTGTGCATGAAGACGTCGTATTCTTGTCAGAAAACTGGGGAAAAGCCATAGAGAAGAAATTGCAGGAACCTGACTGCGGTGTAATAGGGTTTGCCGGAAGCATCATAAAGCCGGCTGTCTATAGCGGATGGTCCATAAACCGGGACTGCGAAAGGTCCCACTATTGGTTCATGTCCAAAGGAGAGAGAAAACTCTGCCACCACAATATTACAAAGGACTCCCCTTTCCAGCAGGTAGTAACATTAGACGGTCTCGGCTTTTTTGTTAGAAAAGAAGTACATGAAAGACATCCGTTCGATGAAAAAATGCTGACAGGATTCCACTGTTACGATCTGGACTATACTCTCGAAATATCAAAATACTACAAAAACTACTGCTGCGTAATTGACATCTTGCACATGAGTAACGGAAGCTATAACGCCACATGGGTCGCAGAAACCAAGAAAATGCACCGACTGAAATGGAACGAGTTCCTGCCGTTAACAATTGATGGCGTTGTTTTTACTCCGAAACAGATGCAAAGAATCAATGATGATGCCCTTTGGAAATTCTTCCGGGCTTCTTACAGGACACTTTCACCTTCACTTGCTTTTAAAAATCTGCTTATATATAGCAAGCTTCCTGTTTCAATTATACATATCAGACGAATCTGTTCCGGTATTGTGAAAATAATCAGACTCACATTGTATTGTAAATACAAAAGTACTAAATTTGCTAAATAATTATTTATTTTTTGTTATTTGAACTTTGGCAACAATAATTTTTTATGGCTCCATTAGTCAGTATTATTATTCCAAATTACAATTATGCCCGTTATCTGAATGAAAGGATAAATTCAATATTGGACCAGACATTTTCTGATTTTGAGATTATATTGCTTGATGATGCCTCTACTGACAACAGCGTAGAAATTCTAGATAAATATAAAAACAATCCGCTCGTATCGCATTGTATTGTGAACAAGGAAAATTCCGGCTATGTCTTCCGCCAGTGGGAAAAAGGGATCAATCTTGCCAGAGGCAAATACATCTGGATTGCGGAAAGCGATGATCTCGCGACTCCTGATTTTCTGGAAAAAACGGTATGGGCACTGGAGCGCCATCCTGAAGCAAACCTATGTTTTTGCGGAAGCGACCTAATTGATAGTATCGGTGGTCCTGACATATCACATTATGATTATGATAAAAAGATGTTGCCAGATTTTGATCCTTCATGTAGAACATACCTGTTAGAGTCTAAGTTCTTTATTAATCATTATATGGTCTGGACAAACACAATATACAATGCAAGTGGTACCGTATTCAGAAAAGACGCATTACACCAAGATTATTTCAAGGCCATAGAATCTTTCAGATATTGCGGAGACTGGCTTTTCTGGACAAAAATCATAAATACCGGTAAGGTCATTATACTAAAAAACAAATTAAACAGGTTCAGACTACACAACGAAAGCACTACGGCTAAAGCTTTTGACAGCGGAGCTACTGCGATAGAGACTTTGAATGTGCTGCTAAATATCTTACCTGAAGTAAGTAGACCAAGACAGTTAATCTGCTATGGTACTGTTCACCGTAACAGCAGAAGGACATTTGAAAAAGCGGTGCTTAAATCATTTAACCAATACTATTTCAAGCATTTAGGAATATTTAAAGGCTTCTGTGCCATAATACTTGAACGCATAAATAAATCTTTGCTTCATATATTGCCATTTACAATATCTCAAGACAAAGATATACACATAAAACCCGGAGCGTCTTATGAAGTATGACTATCTCATCATAGGTGCCGGTCTGTTCGGCGCCACTTTCGCCTACAGAGCACACAGGAAAGGGAAAAAATGTCTTGTCATAGACAAACGCCTGCACACGGGAGGAAACCTCTATTGCAGCAATGTAGAGAATATCAATGTACATAAATACGGAGCGCATATATTCCATACATCGGATAAGGAAGTTTGGGATTTCGTAAACTCTCTGGTGGAATTCAACCGGTATACGAACTCTCCGGTAGCGGATTTCAACGGACGGCTTTTCAACCTGCCGTTCAATATGAACACCTTCTACCAGATGTGGGAGGCAAAGACCCCGGCTGAAGCTGCTGCCAGAATAGAGAGCCAGAGACTGGAGGCTTTACAGAGGATGCGGGATGACAATGTACAGGAGCCAAGGAATCTGGAAGAACAGGCGCTTGTCCTGGTGGGCAAAGACATCTATGAAACACTTATAAAGGAATATACAGAGAAACAGTGGGGCAGAGAATGCAAAGATCTTCCTGCCTTCATCATAAAAAGGCTGCCTATACGCCTGGTTTTTGACAATAATTATTTCAACGACACATACCAGGGAATCCCTATAGGCGGTTACAATAAACTTATAGACAGGCTGCTGGAAGGCGCGGAAGTAAAAACAGGGACAGACTATTTCGAAAACAGGGAATTGTGGGACTCCGTCGCGGACAAAAAAGTGTTTACCGGAAAAATTGACGAATATTTCAATTACCGTTTCGGCCACCTGGAATACAGGACCGTATATTTTGAGGAAGAACTGCATCAGTGCAGCAACTTCCAGGGCAATGCCGTAGTGAACTATATAAGCCGGAAAGTCCCGTACACGAGGATCATCGAGCACAAACATTTCGAATATTTCGGTGACAGGGTCAACGATATACCGGTAACGGTAATATCGAAGGAATATTCTACGGAGTGGAAACCGGGAATGGAACCGTACTATCCCGTCAATGACCGGAAGAACAACACACTGTATCAACAATACAAAGAGCTCGCCGACGCCCAGGAAGATACCATATTCGGCGGCAGGCTTGCCGAATACAAGTACTACGACATGCACAACATAATAGGCCAAGTCCTCAAAATGGATATCTGACTATGACCCGGTCCGAAACAACAATACTCGTCTGCTGCCATAAGGCTGCCGAGATTCCCGACAATAAGATTTTACTTCCTATACACTGCGGGAAAGCCTTGTCGGATGCCGAACTTGGAATAACCGGAGATGATACCGGAGACAATATAAGTGTCAAAAACCCGAATTATTGCGAACTCACAGCCTTGTATTGGGCCTGGAAAAATCTTACAGGAGTCAGATATATAGGATTATACCATTACAGAAGATATTTTCTTTTCAATTTCTGGAAAGAGCAGAAACGCCTGTTTCACAGAAATGTTTCTATCAATGTTCCGGACTGGAGCAATAACAATTTATCTGAAGCTGCTGTCAAAAAAATATTGAACAAATATGATATAATATTGGCAAAGCCTCAACTGTTTCCGATAAGTCTGGCGCAACAATATATAAGTTGTCACCGAGCTATAGATCTGAACGTGACAAGAGAAGCTATATGCAACTTGTCGCCTGAATATTTATGCAGTTATGATCATATTATGACTGAGACAGGCAGACTGTCTAAATGTAATATGTTCATTACAAAATGGGATATTTTCGATGATTATTGCAAGTGGCTTTTCGCTATTATATCATATATTGAACAACATCTTACTATTTCTGAAGATCCTTACCAGAAACGTGTCTTTGGCTTTATAGCCGAACGGCTGTTGAACGTATATTGTTACCACCACAACCTGAAAGTCAAATACAAGTATATCTGCTTCATCAATCATTGAGCTCCGGAATTTATTGTATATTTAAGACAATGCACAATACAGTCATCTATACCAGTATAATCGATAATTACGATAAACTGATGGATCCCGCTACCATAGATCCTGAATTCGATTATATCTGTTTTGTAAAGAAAGGGAAAAAACTTTCTGAAAAGGCCGGCATATGGGAAATCCGAGAAATAGATATTGATGATAAAAACTCCGTAATATTGTCAAGGTATCCGAAAATCAACCCTCATATCCTATTGCCAGAATATAAATACAGTGTATGGATAGACGGAAATATCCTTATAAAGGACAAGTTCTTTTTCGATGCAATAAGAGAAAAAATCAAAAATGGCATTCCGTATTCCGGCATGAAACACTGGGAAAGGGACTGTGCATACGAGGAGATTGAAGCATGTCTGGACGCTAGGATAGAATCCAGAATACGGCTAATAAAAGCACTTGCGTTCCTGAAAATGCACAAATTCCCGAAGCATTACGGGTTGTACGAAAACAATGTCATATTCAGATGTCACAATGATCCGGATATAATCAGATTCGACAGCCTCTGGTGGCATTTTTTTACCAACTTTACATACCGTGACCAGATAATGCATCCTTATTGTATGCAAAAATGCGGAATCAGCTTTGATTATCTCCTGCCGCCTCCTTACTGCTCCAGAAACCATTGGTCATTACAATGTATAGAACACTCCATGGAGAGAAAATATTACTGGCATAGACACAACCTGAATAAAAAACTGAACAGCATAATTAAAAAATTTATCTAGAGTATCCCCTGCTTCCTCTTTTTATCATATTATTTCTTTCCGTTCATTTGTACATCTGATCGTAGTACTTCTGATAGTCACCGCTGGTGACATTGTCCAGCCAGTCCTGGTGGTCAAGATACCACCGCACCGTCTTCTCTATCCCTTCCTCGAACTGAAGGCTCGGCTCCCACCCAAGCTCCCGCTGCAGCTTCCTCGAGTCTATCGCATATCTCATGTCATGGCCCTTACGGTCGGTAACGTATGTGATAAGGTCCATGTCCTCACCTTCAGGTCTGCCGAGTAGCCTGTCTACGGTCCTGACCAGCACCCTGACGATGTCTATGTTCTTCCACTCGTTGAATCCGCCGATGTTGTACGTCTCGGCTACTTTGCCTTCGTGGAAAATAAGGTCTATAGCCCTCGCGTGGTCCTCCACATATAGCCAGTCGCGAACGTTCTCCCCCTTGCCGTACACCGGGAGAGGCCTGCGGTGCCTGATGTTGTTGATGAAAAGAGGGATCAGCTTCTCCGGAAACTGGTACGGTCCGTAGTTGTTTGAGCAGTTGGTAACTATCGTCGGCATGCCGTACGTGTCATGGAAAGCCCTCACGAAGTGGTCACTCCCCGCCTTGCTCGCCGAATACGGGCTGTGAGGCTGGTATTTCGTATCCTCAGTGAAGAACTTGCCGCCGTAGGCATGATGGTGCTCCGACGAGGCCTTGGTGGTGAACGGGGATTCTATCCCCTCCGGGTCGGTCAGCTCAAGCGCTCCGTATACCTCGTCCGTGGAGATGTGGTAGAAACGGCACGGAACTGAATCCAGCTGCCAGTTGTAAGGTTCCCAGTATTCCCTGGCAGCCTGGAGCAGGGACAGGGTACCCATGACGTTGGTCCGCGCGAACGTGAACGGGTCCTTTATGCTCCTGTCCACATGGCTCTCCGCCGCCAGATGGATGATACCGTCAACCCTGTGCGCCTTCAGCAGGGAACGGACTGTCCCGAAGTCGCAGATGTCTGCCTTCACGAACGTGTAGTTCGGCCTGTCTTCGATGTCCCTGAG
>JADILV010000048.1 GCA_017695115.1 Candidatus Cryptobacteroides avicola
TATCTGTTCAATAATTTATAATTTTACTCTCACAAAAGACCTGTTACTCAAGTAACTTTATAAAATTCAGCCTACTATATCCCGCAAAGTATTACAATTATTAACAACCAATATTTACTTTTATGAAATCCTCAAATTATCTTGCCCTCACAGCCAGCGTTGCCTTGCTCTGGGGGGGGCTCACCGGATGTACTGAAAATCCTTTAGAAGACCCGGGTACAGAACCTTCAGTAGAAGTCACACCTGTCTCGGCAGACTCAAGAAGCGCGACTTTCACTGTCAACACCACCGCTATCACAGAAATTGCCTACAGCGCATACGCCGGGGCACCTGAAACCGAGCCTACCGCAGACGTACTCTTTATGGGCGGAACTGTAACCGCATGCTCTGACGGCGAAAACCAGATCACTGTATCAGGTCTCGAAGCGAATACCGGCTACACTCTCTACCTTGCCGCTACAACGACGGAGGAGACCTACTATGATGAAATCCTTACAGTAGATTTCACGACGACAGACTACGAAGAGGATGTGACCCTGGTCGACACTTACTATGACGGATTCTCAATCCATGTGAAAATGCCGGAAAGCGTCAAGGAAGCCGGCAACGTCCTCCGTTACACTTACGGCAATCTGGTCATGTACAACAGCAACAAGTCCGGATGGATGGCGTCTTCAGACGCATCAATGCTTGAAGCGAATGGAGGGCAATACATGGATGACAGCAAGACAATCACTTACAATGATGACAATGCCATCCACGTCGATGAATTCGGAGAGGAAGTCGTTCTGCACGACCCGATCGTACCTGGAGAACCGATAGTGTTCTTCGCCGGAGAATTCGGATGGGGAGAATCCATTTACGGCTGGGGAGAAGGCTGGTATGCCGCCAAGTTCGATGAAATGGCTTATCAGGATGCCTTATGGGGAGGCACAGGAGAAGTGAATGAAGAAGATTACTGGACAGGCTATTTCTACAAGACAACATTCACTGCACGCGAGCCTCAGGTCCTCGACGCCACCGTAGATGTAGACTGCTCCAACGTGCAGGCAGTGACAGGCACAATCAAATTCACGCCGGATGATGATGTACTGCAGTATTGCGTCGTTGTAGCAGACGAAACAAGCTACCAGATGGTTCTGGATTATCTGGACGGGAATGAAGATTATCTCCAATGGTTCACGACATCGTATTATGCGTCATTCATGCTCGGCATGAGAACGTTCCAGGGAAACACCGAAATAGATCTTACAGACTACCTTTATCTCCAGGAGCAGTCACACTACCATGTGCTCGTTACCGCAATGGGTGATGAGGAAGGCACGACACAGTCTTTCAAGCACGTAGAGTTCGACACTACTGAAAAGACAATGGAAGCGCCTGTAGTCACTGTAACCGCCATAGAATCCGACGATCCGTTCTCGGTCAGCTTCAACGTCAAGAATACAGGAAATGTCGAAGTGGCATCAGCACTGTATGCAGCAAACTACGAAAGAGACTGGGCGGCAGCTCTCCAGAACATGACATACGCCGATGTCACTGCATACGGAAACGCTCTCTCCGATGCAGAAGTGGCACAAATAAACTCTGAAGAGGGTCTTACTCTGACATTCAGCACAATAGACGGAATGACAACAAGGCTTGCTGTTCTCGCTTACAATCTCGAAGAGACTGCCAATGACCTGAATGCCGAGGGGTGCCCTGCCATCGCAGACAATACTTCCCCTGACCAGCCTGATGCCGAAAGAGTGGAATCAGAACTGTTCTCGGCACTCGAAGGTGAATGGACAATGACTGCAAACACCGCGACATACGATTACTATGAAGGAGACTATGTAGACAATGGACCTGAATCCATCAAGGTCACAGTCTATAATGGAATCAACGATTACCCTGAGGCCCTGCCGGCTGAAGTGTATGATTACTATACAGGCATGTCTAAAGAAGAAGTGGACGCACTTTATGACGAGTTCAAGATGGAAGCGGAATCCTTCAACGCAAAAGTACGCGGACAGAACCGTCTCCTCTGCCTGGGATTCGGATATGAAGCTGCCGGCGGCTACAGCCCTGCATTCACTACAACAACTCCTTACGAACTTTTCTGCAACCCTGAGTACAGTTCTTACGATGTGGCATCCCTGTTCTATGACTTCGGACCTAAGTGGTATCTCCAGGTAGCAAAAGACGGCACTGTAACCGCGCCGTTCAACTCTACAAAGATGTACCCGCTCCAGGCATGGACCGATAACGTATATTATCTTGCAGGATTCGGCGAAACAGGCTTCGCCTCTGTCGCAGCCGACGGCAGCGACCTTGCATTCCCTGTTGAAGTTTCATCCGACAGGAATACGGTAACCGTAAGTCCGTTCGTTGTAGAAGGAGAAAACCTGTATCCGAATGCTGTTTACATCAACTACGGCTATGGATACCTCGGAGGCAACAAGGTTTCATCCGCACTTACGCTTACCAAGGGATGGTCAGGCAGCACGGCGACATCTTCCGCCCCTGCTGTTTCAAAGAAGAATACAGTAAAGCTCAACCCGCTCAACGGCACTTCTCTTGACAGCAATTCGGCGAAACCGAAGTCAAGGACTTCATTCCGCACTGCAAGACAGTACAAGAAAGTGGATGACTTCAAGATCGTTTCACCTGAAGAACTCCAGGAAAACATCAGGAATTACCAGCAGCAGCGTTCTTCAAGATAGAAGATAAAGCAGAACATTTGCCGCAGGACGGGTGGCCCGGAAGGTTATACCGGACCACCCGTCAGGTGCGGTAAAAACAAATCACTTATAAACAGATCAAAATGAAATTTCTTATAAAGGCAATAACATTACTCGCTCTGTCGGTTGCCTCTTACAACGTTTCCGCCCAGACTCTTCCGGATGTAAAAGTGGAAAACGCCCAAGGGAAGGAAATAAGGGTGCATTCGCTCCTTACTGGAAAACCGCTTATCATCTCTTACTGGTCGATTGCGTGCAAGCCGTGCATACAGGAACTCAATGCAATAAACGATGCCATTGAAGAATGGAGGGAAGAAGCGGATTTCGAAGTCATCGCCGTATCCGTAGATGATGTACGGATGCAGGCCAATGCAAAAGCAAAGGCAGCATCCCTGGGATGGGATTTCACATGCGTCTATGATACCAACCAGGAACTCAAACGGGCTATGAACGTCAGCCTTACACCGCAAAGCTTCATCGTAGACGCCGACGGCAACATAGTATTCTCCCACTCAGGCTACACCCCCGGAAGCGAGGAACTCTTATTCGACAAAATCCTCGAGATTGCCCAGTGACCCATAGTAAGCACATGACAGACAGAATTCTTATTACGATAGCTGCAGCCATGACAGCTGCACTTGCCACTGCCCAGGTCCGGACAGGAGACGGGCAGATATCCGCCAGTTTCGAGACCAATACGATATACTATGCGGACGACAAAGGTCTGCCGGGCTCGACTCCGGATGACCATTTCGGGTCGAACAATTACCTGAAAGTGGACTACACATACAAGAAACTTTCAGCCGGGATACAACTTGAAGGCTATTTCCCTGCCCTATACGGCTATGAACTCGGACAGCAGGAGAATCCGAAAAGATTCTGGCTGGGATCGAAATATATCAGCTGGCAGGATGAAAACTTCTCCGTACTCGCCGGAAATGTCTATGACCAGTTCGGCAACGGATTGATATTCAGAAGCTATGAGGACAGGCAGCTTGGTCTGAACAATTCCCTTGAAGGCATCAGTGCCGGATATGACTTTTCCAGATTCGTTTCCATTAAGGGAATGTACGGGAGACCGAGGCTGTACACAGACTATGCCGGGTCGTGGGTCAGAGGCCTGGACCTGAACATCTCAATAGCTGACATATTCAACTGGGACGCTGTCATGCTCTATCTTGAAGGAAGCTACGTCAACCGCTACGAAAGCCTGGACAAGGATGCGACATACGATTTCTACTCGCTCGGACTGGACACTCCACAGCTGGACATGTTTTCCGGGAGCTTCAACTTCGCGTGGAAAGGACTGTCAGTCAAAGGCGAATATGCCCGAAAAAGCAAAGACCTGTCCACAGCTTCTTCAATGAAGGCGGCCAAAGGAGCAGCAATTTTCGCTGAAGTTGTATATACATACAAATCATTAAGCGTATCAGGAACTTTCAGAATGCTCGATGACATGGGGACAATGCTGTCATTGTACGGGAACGGCACCGGAAATTCCCTGAACTACCTGCCTTCCCTCACCAGACAGTACACATACATGCTGGCCAACCTCAACCCGTACCAGGTCAATGTCACAGGAGAAACCGCCGGACAGGCGGATATCTACTATTCTTTGCGGAGCAGACATGACAGGCACAGATACTGGAATTTCCATGCGAACTTCGCCATGGCCTACACTTTAAGCCCGGCACAGTCCGTCACGAACAAGAAACAGCTTCTCTGGAATGACGTCAACTTTGACATCGAAAGGCAGTGGAACAGAAATCTCAAGACAATCCTGTTGTTTTCCCGACAGGAATGGAGCCCATCGCACGGTTCGGAATCAGGAACCTATGTCTCCAACATATTCGTAGGGGATATTACATATAAATTCGACAGAAAGAAATCCTTGCGGGCCGAAGTACAGTACCTGCTCTCCGGAGATTATGAAGGAGACTGGGTTGCCGGACTCCTTGAATTCAGCTTTGCACCGAAATGGAGCATATTCGCAAGCGATATGTACAACATTGAAGGCACGAAGAAAAACTATTACAATGCCGGATTCAGCTACACAAAAGGAAGGACAAGAATCCAGCTCGGCTACGGACGCAACAGGGCAGGCTATATCTGTTCTGGCGGAGTATGCAGGTACTCTCCGGCATATACAGGTCTTAACATTTCGCTTACAACATCATTTTAACAAACATGATAAATCGACTGAATGGAATGAAAATCACGGAATTCTTTACTTTTATTACAGCCGGAGCAGTATTATTCGCCGCCTGCACCAGCCTTACAGGAGATGATGAAGACACCGACGGCCCAGGAACACCCGGAGCTACAGAATTGACACTGTCCGTTTCGGACATGGTCATCCAGGCAGACGGGAAAGATGCGGCAACATTCACTGTGCTCAGCGACGGAGAGCCCGTCACCGAAGGTATCCGTTTCTATGACGGGACAACCAATACCCAGATCGAGCTCCCTGATATGAAATTTACGACTACCGAAACCGGCTCATACTCATTCTGGGCTGCTTACGGCACCTCGCATACAGAAGTAGTCACCGTTACGGCCATCGGTTTCCCTGTACCGGAACTGCCTGATGACCCGGATCCCGAAAACACGTCTTTCTCCCGCAGAGTACTGCTTACACAGTTCACGGGTACCGGCTGCGGATATTGTCCGGGAATGATAACATTGCTCCGCTCACTGATGGCTGAAGAAGAATACTCATCAAAAACAATCCTGACTGCATGCCATACATACAACAGCAATGACCCAGCATACCTGACTGACAGACTGGACCAGGCTATGGGTGTATCAAACTACCCCATGGTAGTTGCTGACATGTATCTTGCATACAACAACTACAACAACCTGTCCGGTCTGAAGGCAGTCATTGACGAAGCATACGGCAGGAATGACACAAAGGCCGGAATATCGGCAAGGGCGGAGTTGAACGGAAACACTCTGGTAGTACTGGCTTCAGTGAAAGCTGCCTCTACATCCGAATTCCGTATCGGAGCATGGCTGTTGGAAGACGGCATATACGGAAAGCAGAGCAACTACGAATCCGGAATCTGGACAGGCGACTATGACACTCACGACAACTGTATCCGTATCGCAGACAGCAAAGTCTCCAACATAAACTTCACAGGATATTCCTTAGGGACCATTGAAGAAGGAGAAACGGCAGAATATGCCTTTGTCATGACAATGGAAGATGGCTGGGTAGCCGACAACTGCCGGCTGGTCCTGTTCGTCACTACAATCGACGAGGATGCCAGAAGCTATACTGTAAACAATGCCGTGAAATGCGACATCAACGGAGAAGTACCTTTCCAGTACGAGTAAACAGCACATCAGATAAAAGAAAAACCGGCTGTCTGACAGTCGGTTTTTCTTTTTCCCAATATCCGTATATGAAGATTATTTCTTCTTGTATCTCTGGTAGAATTTGTCCACGCGACCTGCGGTGTCCACGAGTTTCATCTTTCCTGTGTAGAACGGATGAGATGTGTTTGAAATCTCGACCTTTACCACCGGGTATTCAACGCCGTCGACCTCGATGGTCTCTTTTGTGTTCGCGCATGAGCGGGTGATGAACACCACGTCATTCGACATATCCTTGAAAGCTACAAGACGGTAGTTTTCGGGATGAATTCCTTTTTTCATTTCCTTTAAAATTTAGTTAACTATAATTTCAGGGCGCAAAGGTAAGACATTATTCTTAACTGTCAAAGCTTTTCACCTATTTTTCAGGAATATTTTCCAGGGTCGCGATGACGAACTTCCACCATTTCTCCACTGTAGCGATGTTTGCACGCTCGTCAGGAGAATGAGGGCTGAGGATTGTCGGACCGCAGGAAACCATATCCCAATGAGGGTACGCCCCTCCGAGAATGCCGCATTCCAGACCAGCATGTATGGCCATTACGGCCGGCTCTTTACCGTAAAGCCCTTTATAGACCTCTTTCATGGCATGCAGGATAGGAGAAGAACTGTCCGGTGCCCATCCCGGATAGCCGCCGGAGAAGTCCACTTTGAATCCCGCAAGTTCAAACACTGCCCGGGCCTGCTCCGCCATAGCCTCTTTGGCGGTATCCACCGAACTTCTCATCAGTGTCTTTATGAATATCCTGCCGCCATCAGACTTGACGATAGCAGTATTGTTGGATGTCTCTACGAGACCCGGGACAGCATCGCTCATTCTCCATACGCCGTCCGGACAGCCGCTTACGGCACGGACTGCAGCAAGAGCGGCAGACTCTTCAATGTATTCTGCCGGAACAGTTCCGGCCTCTTCCAGAAATACTGCAGCATCCGGATCGGTAGCGGCATATTCAGACCTGACAGCAGATGCGACTTCCTCCACTATGGACTCGATGGCCGCTACCTTGTCCTCTGGCACAAGAATATGGGCGAATGCCTCACGAGGTATGGCGTTTCTGAGGCTGCCTCCGTCTATTGACACCAGCTTGACACCCGAATCGCGCAGCAGAGGAAGCAGCGCACGGGCCATCACTTTGTTGGCATTTGCCCTGTACAGGACGATGTCCATTCCCGAGTGTCCGCCTTTCAGACCTTTGACTGTCAGCAGGTACGGTTTGTAGCCTGACGGCACGGCGACTGTCCTGTAAGACAGCTCTGCCGTAATGTCCAGACCACCGGCACAACCCACATAAAGCTCGCCTTCGGTTTCAGAATCAAGATTGATAAGGATATCTCCTTTCAGGATACCCGGCTTCAGGGCCCTGGCTCCGGTCATGCCGGTCTCCTCATCTATCGTCACCAGAACCTCGACCGGTCCGTGTTTCAAATCTTTCGACTCCAGCACTGACATGGCGACGGCCACTCCCAGACCGTTGTCAGCTCCGAGTGTCGTTCCTTTGGCCCTTACCCATTCACCGTCTACCCAGGCATCTATAGGGTCTTTCTCGAAGTCATGCACCTTGTCGGCATTCTTCTGGGGAACCATGTCAATATGTCCCTGAAGTATCACGCCTTTACGGTTCTCCATTCCGGGTGTAGCCGGTTTCCTTATAATGATGTTCCCGACCTCGTCCTTTATGGTTTCAAGTCCGAGTGATTTTCCGAAATCATAGAGGAATTCCACTGCCTTGCCTTCCTTTTTCGAAGGACGCGGTATCCGTGTAAGCGAATAGAAGTTCTTCCAGACCAGCTGGGGGTTCAAATCTTTCAGTTCCATTGGTAAATTATGATTTATTCTGTTAGTCCATATCCATATTCAAAGGGAAAGAGCTCTCCGTCCCGAGCTGATAGACAGGGACACGGCTCTGGAAGATCACATTCATGCCGTCCGAAAGCTTGACGGTGCAGATTGCCGGGATCCTGTATGTCACGAATTCGTTGTCTCTGGCTTTTTTAGACACCTTGCCACCTTCAGGAAGCGACGGGGCGACGGTCTGAGGGGTAACCTCCAGTATTACCGGCTTGCCGGAAATATTGTCCGGAGGAAGAAGCCCGGCCGAATCGGAAATGCGGAAAGCTACATACAGCTGGTTTTCCCTGTCTTTCTGCGGCAGTACCTCGAAAGTCATTTTCTGCGTCTGGTACTCGGAATATCCTGTAAACATAGACATATACTCTTTTTCGAGCCGCGTAAGTTCTTCTATCGCAGCCCCCATAGCTTCACCGCTGTAAGTCGCGTCGGTGTCGCCTGTCACGATCTGATAGCGCTTCTCCCTGATGTCGAAAATCAGCGCCGCGGTCTCGGCCGCCCTCTTCTCCTCTGATTTCTCGACCACTATCTCCTGCTTCACAGCCACCCTGCTATATGCGGATTCCTGTTTTACATTATGATAAAGTGTTGTAGCCTCAGAAGTGAAATTAGGAGTAAGGCCCACCTCGGAAAAGTCCCCGGAAACAGGGGAAGGGAATCTCCACACGGATTCGGAACCGAAATTCCCGTCCGACCTGGCGATAAGGCCCATGGATGTAAGTTTGAGGAACACCGCCTTCATCCTTTCATTCCCGACATCCAGGACGAAACGGCTGCCATGGTCCGCTTCTACATACGGGGTAAGGCTGACTTTTGAAATAGTATATACCTGAGAATCTTTCTGCCTTACCTCGACACCGAGATACTTGGATGCATATCTGGCATAAGGTCCTGCATAGAAATTCTCCTGGACCGCTTCCACTTCCAGAACCAGGGATGTGGCAGGGAGACTATATGACAACACCCCCTGAGGGTCGGGCTGAGGCTTGGATTTCTGGGCGGACATTGTAATACTTCCGGCCAGCAGTCCTGCGCAAAGCAAAATTTTCATTTTTTTCATAATAATCGGAATTATAGATTAGTAGCATGCCGTCTGGGCACAACTTAGCAAATATAGGAAATTTCATCCACGATTACGATTTTTAAGCATATTTTATTACCTTTGTCCGGCTTCAGACCGACATTGATGACAATAAATCACAAAAACAGATAATTTATGTTCAAAGGACACCCAAAAGGATTGATTGCGGCCGCACTGAGCAATATGGGCGAGAGGTTCGGCTACTACATCATGAACGCCGTGCTTCTGCTCTTCCTGTGCTCGAAGTTCGGCCTGAGCGACGAGACAAGCGGCATTATCTATGCCGTATTCTATGCACTCATATATGTGCTCAGCCTTGTCGGCGGATATATTGCTGACAAAACCAGGAACTACAAGGGCACCATAATGTCCGGTCTGATCGTAATGGCTACCGGATATGCGCTGCTTTCCATTCCTATCCTTGCCACGCCTCAGAATACGGGCTGGCTTCTTCCGTTCACATGCGGAGCCCTTCTCCTCATCGCTTTCGGAAACGGCCTTTTCAAAGGTAACCTCCAGGCCATCGTGGGCCAGATGTACGACGACCCGAAGTATTCCGACAAGAGGGACTCAGGTTTCCAGATTTTCTACGTGTTCATAAACATAGGCGGGCTGGTGGCTCCTTTTATCGCTCCGCTGCTGAGAAGCTGGTGGCTGGGCGTAAACAACATGACCTACAATGCCGGACTGCCTGAGCTGTGCCACGACTATATCAATGCCGGCGGCAGCCTCGGGCCGGAGCAGCTCTCCAAATTCCAGGAACTGGCTTCAAGCGTGATGCAGAACGGAGCCCCTGTAGGAGACCTGATGACATTCTCGCAGAACTATCTCGATGTGTTCAATACCGGAGTGCACTATTCGTTCTTCGCTTCGGTGGCGGCAATGCTTATCTCCCTGCTCATCTTCGTGTTCACAAAGAAGAACATGCCGAATCCTGCAAAGAAAGAGGCTAAGGTGGTAGAGCAGTACACCACGGAAGAAAAGCTCGCCATGGCCAAGGAGATCAGGCAGCGCATGTACGCTCTGTTTGCAGTTCTGGGCATCGCCATCTTTTTCTGGTTCTCGTTCCACCAGAACGGGCAGTCCCTTTCGGTTTTCGCCCGCGACTTCGTGACCACGGATTCGATAGCGCCTGAGATATGGCAGGCAGTAAACCCGTTCTTCGTGATAGTCCTCACACCTATTGTAATGTGGGTATTCTCCACCCTGAGGAAAAAGAGGGGCAAGGACATATCCACTCCGAGGAAGATCGCCATCGGCATGCTCATAGCGGGTATCGCATATCTGTTCCTTACCGTATTCGCGGCTGTAATGGGTTATCCTTCAGGCGAGGAGTTCAGAAGCCTGGACGTTGCCGCACAGAATGCAGTGAAAGCAGGTCCGTGGGTACTGATTGTCACATATTTCTTCCTTACCGTGGCAGAGCTGTTCATCTCTCCGCTGGGCCTGTCATTCGTTTCGAAGGTCGCTCCGAAGAACCTGCAGGGTATATGCCAGGGCCTCTGGTTAGGAGCTACGGCTGTCGGAAACCTCCTCATCTGGATCGGCCCTCTTATGTACAACAGTTTCAGCCACCAGTGGATGTGCTGGCTGGTGTTCATGGTCATCTGCCTCATATCGATGGGCGTGATGCTCGGCATGGTGAAGTGGCTCGAGAGAATAACTATGGATAAGGAATAGCGTCGCCGCTCCGGATATTTTCAAAGGACCGGACGCGTATAGGATACAACGGGCTGGAGGTTAGAAAATCAAATCCTCCAGCCCGTTGTCCGTATATAAAACTATACGGTTATCCGCAAAAACACTGAAGGCCATTCCGTGTCAGGCCAGGAATCTGCGGATATTTTCCCTGATAATCATTTTATACCGGAATTTACATATCTTCCGTTACGCCGCCAGTAGAAATATCCGTAGACCGCCATGGCTGTATAGACCGCATACAGTACTGCCATCGGATAAAGGCCCTGCACCATGCACATGACAAGTGTAAGCAGATCGGCCGCCACCCACAGAAGCCACTGCTGGAGGTAAGAACGTCCCAGCCACCATGTAGCGACTGCGCTCAGAACGGCTACCGAAGCATCCATCACCGACATGGAATCCTCCAGCATATCCATAACCAGGACCAACAGAGCCGTCCCGATGACCAGGACCGCCAGGCTCCACCATACCGTTTTTACCGGGAGCCGGGTCAGATGTACCGTCGCCGGACCTGCCTTGTCCTGTTCAGTATCCTCCTGATTCTTCTGAAAAGCGACCTTTGCCGCATCTTTCCTCCACTGATACAGTCCCCAGAACGCTATCGCGAAATAGTAGACATTCAGCACGGACGAAGCATACAGCCCCTGGCTGAAAAACACATACACCGTCGCCGCGCTCGTCAGCATCCCCAGAATCCACATCGCATTCTTCTGCTTCACCTCCAGAATGACATATATGACACCTGTAACAAAGGAGAAAACCTCCCATAAATTATCCAAGATATAGTTCCAGTATTCCATAGTCCGAGTCGGCTTCTTTCTTGAAAAGCCCGGCAAATATATAAATTATCCATATATTTGTCTCCCGAAAACCGGATTACGACACCTGATATGGAAAATGCGATCACAGAAGAAGGTAAATGGGAAACCCTCAGCAGCGAATACCTTTTCCGCCGCCCCTGGCTGACAGTACGGCACGACAAGGTAAGGCTTCCGGACGGCCGCGTCAACCCTGAATACTATGTACTTGAGTACCCCGACTGGATAAATGTGCTGGCCATAACGGAGGACGGAAAATTCGTATTCGAGCGGCAGTACCGCCACGGACTCGGGAAGACATGCTACGAAATCCCGGCCGGAGTCATCGAAAAAGGAGAAACCCCGATTGAAGCCGCCCGCAGGGAACTTCTTGAAGAAACCGGGTACGGAGAAGGCGAATGGTCTCCGCTCATGACCATCTCAGGCAACCCGAGCACCACCAGCAACCTCACCCACTGCTTCCTGGCCAGGGGCGTAAGAAAAATCTCCGGCCAGCATCTTGATGCGACCGAAGATATAACCGTTTGCCTGCTGGATGAAGCCCAGGTGAAAGACCTGCTGGAGAGCGACCAGATCAGGCAGGCGCTGATGGCAGCCCCTCTTTGGAAATACTTTGCCGGAAAGCTGTAGGACTTCAAACCGGGACTGCCGGAGGACAACTGTTGAAACTGCCCGGCCAGGTCACTACAAAGTCCCGGACACGGATACCCGTTAAAGCACCTCCAGAAGTTCTACGGTAAAGACAAGTGCGCTATAAGGAGGGATAGAACCCGGAGCGCCATGCTCCCCATAACCAAGATTGTACGGGATATAAAGCTCCCATTTGGACCCGGCAGGCATCAGCTGCAGAGCCTCTGTCCATCCTGCTATAACCTGATTCACCCCGAAAACAGCGGCCTCTCCCCTGTCGTACGAACTGTCAAACTTCGTCCCGTCCACGAAAGTCCCGCAGTAATGACACCTTACCTTGTCCTTAAGACCCGGCTTACGGCCGGTTCCCTCGGCTATGACCTTGTACTGCAGTCCGCTCGGAAGAGTGACAACCCCCTCTTTTCCAGCGTTTTCGGCAAGAAACTCCTCCCCTTCCTTTTTCATGGCCGCTCCCAGTGCAGCCGCTTCTGCTTTCTGCTTCTGCTCGATCTCAGCAAAATATTTGTCAAGCAGTTTCGCAGCCTCATCAAAAGAAACTGCCGGAGTCTCTCCTGCCAGGACCGCCTTCAGTCCGGCCATGAAATCATCGAAAGAGACCTCCTTTATACCTGACGATACCATATTGTGGGCTATGCTCATGCCCAATGCATAACTGTTCTTGTCCATAAAACAATAAAATTAAAACCGTCCTCAAAAACAGCCGCGAATTTAGCAAAAGTTCTCCAATCCAGCCAACAGGAATCCGAATGAATGTGATCTTTCTCCTGAAATTCTTTTTAATCACTGTTTTATGATAAGTTTCAGATAACCGTTTTTGGGGGAAGAAAAATGAAGAAAATTTCAAGTATTCAAGATTATCACACTTGCAAAAGTACACTTTTTCTTGGATTATAAAGATACTTTGTACCAGCATGAAAAAGTAGCGGCTCGAAAAAGCAGACCGCGGAAAAGACACGTGAAAACCAGTATATTTAAGGAGTGTCGTTAAACTATTTCTTGAATAGGTCTGAATGAGATTGAGGATATGGAGTTCACCGTCTCGCCAGTTTTATGTCTTTCTTATACTGACTGGAAATAATAATCTTGCGTTTCATTTGATTGCTTCAAGATATTCCTCAAATGTATTGCACACAGTTCCTTTCCCCTCTCGGATTTCCTGAATTGCCTTTCTGGTTGTCTCGTTCGGAACTTCGATTACTCCGAGGGTTTTAAGGTAATTGACCAGACCCTTACCCTCCTTTGTTCTTTCGTTTATCGTTATCGTATATGTTGCCATATCAACCTCCTTTGTTTTTCGCAAATATAATCGTTTTATCCGGATTTGGAATCGGTATAGTTAAAGGATGTTGTCTCCAACTTGATTCTGAACTTTTCTGGATAAATCCACATAGGTATATCTAAAGAAGTGTCGGTATGTCCTTTCCAACTCTGTCTCCGGTTTTATCTGGAAATCAATCCGGTATATTTAAGGCAGACATATAACCACCCCATATAAACGAAAAATCTTCCGACTCAATCTCGTCAGAAATCAAATCGGAAGATTCATCTAAATCAGACTGGATTAGCTAAACTGACACTCCGTTTTCGTAAAGATATTCCGGTGCTATGTCCGCTCCATTTGACCAGAAGATAGTGTCAAACAGTCCGAACTGTATGAACTTCTCCTTGTCTTTCAGTTCCTCAAATGCAGGATATTTAAGCAGAGGGGACAAATCAACTTTCTTGCGTGTGCCGTCACTGAACTCGCACAGCAATGTATAGTCCTTTATGTATTCGACATCTTTAACCGTTATCATATCCTATCCCTTTATTTTGGTTATCAATTCTCCATTTTGAGCCTTTTCCCAGAGTTCTTCCAATTCTTTTATGCTCATCCATGAACTTGTTTATATCGCTTATATGCTTCGATTTCGCCTTTCCCTCTACAATCCTGTCTTTCAGAGTTATCGTGAAATCACATCCGCCTCCTTTTACATGAATATGCGGTGGATTGTGGTCAAAGGCATATATGTAATCAAAAGCCCTCGTATTACAAATATCGACCCCATAAGCACTGTGTTTTATACAAATGTAGCAAATTTTCTCCTAATCAGTCAGTTCAGAGAATCTTATCAGCAAATTTCCACCTTATGAAGTTTCTCGGTGCTCATGCTTTTCAGTTCGAGCCTTTGATAAGGAATAAATGTTGCGCTGTTCATATTGATTGTGTTTTTATGTTCAAGATATTTTGGATAATTTTGTCCTGTTATGAGAAAGATGTTTGGGAACTGACTTTTAGAGACAGCCAAATACATGGCAACCGCCATTTTGCTGACATCCATATTCAGCGATATGCAGAATATATGGACTTATGTCATTGTAGCGATAACAGTAGTGGCAACCCTTTTGCTGGGCTTATGGCTCACAAGAGATAAAACAAGTGAGAAATGAATACAATAATCGTTTGCGGTTTTATCCTGCTCATTGCCATAGTCGGCTCAATTTATTTTGCAGTGCAGGACAAGAAAGAGAAAAAAGCGCACAATGTACAGTAATTCACTGTGCTACATCTTACAGAAAAGGACAGGTTTAATTGCCTGCCCTTTCTTGTTTTCAATAGTCCTCCGAAACGGTGTAGTTGTCAATGATTTTATCCATTTGTTCGCCTATACAGCGGTCTATCAGTTTGGCGTAATGTGTCGTCATCCTTGTGTTCGTATGTCCCATCATTTTGCTCACGACTTCCAGCGAAATATTGTTGGATAATGTCACTGTCGTTGCGAATGTATGTCGGGCCAGGTGGAACAGAATACAGGAAGCAAGTAGATGAAGGGATGAGAAAGGAAAACGTAATCGGTTGAATATGAGCAAAAGTTCCGTTTTTTGCTGAGATAAGGGAAAGCAAAAATGGACAGGATATTGCAGGTGTTCAGTTACCAGAATGTTAGCTGCTCAGTTACCAGAACCGAATAGGTAACAGAATGAGCAATAAAGAAACTGTCACTGAGGCTATTATTCACTATATGTCAGTATTTTGCATACTAAAGGACGCTTATGAAATAGGTAATTTTGCCATTAAATAATAAGCGTATGAAAATAGAAAAATTCAAGGTGCTGCTCTACCTGAAAAAGAGCGGTCTAGACAAATTTGGGAAGGCTCCGATAATGGGGCGAATAACGGTGAACAACACGATGGCGCAATTCAGTTGTAAGCTGTCATGTACTCCGGAGTTATGGAATCCAAGAGAAAGCCGACTGAATGGAGAGAGTAAAGAAGCCATTGATATTAATGCGAAAATTGACCGGCTCCTGCTTTCTGTCAATTCTGCATTTGATTCACTTGTAGAACGTAAGATTGATTTTGACGCGACTGCTGTAAAAGAGATTTTCCAGGGAAGTGTGGAAACCCAGATGACTCTGTTGAAACGGCTTGATATGCATATAGAGGATATGCGCTCAAGAATCGGTATCGATGTGGCGAAAAGCTCCATGTCAACATACATTTACACCCGTAGGTATCTTGGTGAATATATTAAAAAACGATTCAAGACAAGTGATATCGTTTTTGGTCAGTTGAATGAACACATTCCTTGGGAATTTCAGGATTATATTCTGAAGGACAAAGGACTTGCGGTAGATACGGCAAGACATTATCTGGCCATCCTGAAGAAAATCTGCCGAATGGCATTTAAGGAAGGATATGCGGAAAAGCGTTATTTTGTGAATTTCAAACTACCCCAAGAGCACCGTAAACCACCACGGGCTTTGAGCCGCGAAGATTTTGAGAAGATCCGTGATGTCGTAATACCACCGGAAAGAGTCACTCATAACATAGCCAGAGATTTATTCCTCTTCGCCTGTTATACAGGAGCCCCATATGCGGATGCGGTTTCAATTACCCGAGAGAATATATACAAGGATGATAAGGGCGATTTGTGGTTAAAGTATCTGAGAAAGAAAAATGATTATCAGGCACGCGTCAAATTGCTGCCGGAGGCTATCGCTCTAATAGAAAAATATCGTTCGGATGAAAGGGAAGAGCTTTTTCCGATGATACACCATCCCAATATGAGACGGCACATGAAAGGTTTGCGTGATTTGGCTGGCATAAGCTGTGATTTGGTCTATCACATGGGAAGACATACCTTCGGAAGTTTGATAACCCTTGAGGCCGGTGTGCCTATTGAAACAATCAGCAAAATGTTGGGCCATACCAATCTGACCACGACACAGCTTTATGCAAGAGTAACTCCTAAAAAACTTTTCGAGGATATGGACAAATTCATCGAAGCAACGAGTGATATGAAACTGGTATTCATTAGTGTCCGGTAAAAAATCGCAAAAGTTCTTTGAAAATATTGAAGTATAGGTAATTACAAGGATGAGACGGGCGCGCCGATTTGAATTTATCTTTGCCAG
>JADILV010000049.1 GCA_017695115.1 Candidatus Cryptobacteroides avicola
CGGACATCAGAATTTATTCGTGTCTATTTGTTAAGTTCGTTTTATATATGGCGGGGACCTTGGGGAGGGTCCCTGCTATTTTTTTTTGTTCCCTCCGGGGCGTTCCCGTGAGAGCGTCAACGGAGACAGAAAAAGCGGAGACGGCACTATGCCATCCCCGCTTTTGTATGCATCCGGATGATGCTTCTTTACTTTGAAACCGCTGCGCTGAGTTTCTCGCAGAGTTCGTCTGTCTTCTCGAAGAGTTCCTTGCGGATGCCGTCGTAGTAGGCTTTCTTGCTGCCCTCGACTTTGGCGTTGACCTTGTCCTTGAGATCGTTGTAAAGGTCTACGGCTTCTTCGATTATCTTTGCTACTTCATCGGAGTCCTTGCCCGGGTTGAGGGTAACGAACAGAGAGCAGTCGTCAATGAACTCCCCTATGATGTACTCGATGTCTTTTTTAAGGTCTCTAAGATTCATGATGTTAAATATTTAAATGTCAAAAGGCGATTTTCCGCCCAACGGGCGCAAAGGTAGCAAATAAAACTGAAAACACGAAACTCCCGGCTAAGAATCCTGAGGAAAATATGCCGGGCTGCGGAGCATGCTCGTTATGCCGGAGCCCTTGTCTTCCTGCCCTATGATTCTGCAGGCGTGCAGAAGTTTCCACGAAAGATCATAATAGTCTTCCTCCCCTGGGATAAGCGAACTCGTGCGCACGTATTGTGATGCATGGATGAAACGTCCCCCGCCGATGTATATTCCCACATGGCTGACTTTTCCGCCGGTTCCGAAGAAAAGCAGGTCCCCCGGGCGGAGCCGCCCGGTGAATACTGTCATGACATTTTTGTCTACGGTATCTTTGCCGCTGTCCGGGTAGGGGATGGCAATACCTGTCTTTGCCTGCTGGGACGCATTGCGCGGCAGCAGTACGCCGTTCATGAACCAGACCATCCGCGTAAGTCCGCTGCAGTCCACCCCTTTTATGGATGTCCCTCCCCACATGTATGGAACTCCGAGAAACCGCTTTGCCGTATTTACGATGTTCTTTTCCGTCGCTTCGCGCGAGTCTGCCCAGCTTCTGAAATTCTCCAGATCGGTTTTCCTTACATAGCCTTCGGTCCCGGACGGCAGCATCACCTTGGCGAACCCTTTGGTCGTGAAGCCTTTCCCTTCACTTCTGGCCGCAACCCTCAGCAGGTCACCTGTTACCAGATCGGAAAGGATTTCCGATTTCTCCGACGGCCTGCTGAATACATGTCCGTATTCCGCCGTCACGATATATTTCGGTGCAGCGATGTACCTTTCCAGCTCCTCCAGTTCCATTTCCGCCACACCCATCTCTACACACCAGGCCTTGTAGGGCTCGGGAGAGACGACCTGTCTCCAGTAGCTTTCCTCTCCGACTATCTCCACCGGAGTGCCCATAAGCAGCTGGTTTCCCAGTTCTTCCGGAAAATCAGGAGCTTCCCTCATGAAATTTGCTGAAAACAGGGTCACGCCATATCGCGGTCCTGTTCCGGGACTGTCCGGTCCGGCAGCCGTTGCCGGAAGCGGACAGACAGCCGCGCCTGCAACCGTTACTGCGGTTATGAAAAAGTACAATGGCTGTTTCATGTATCGGAAATTAATGGTCAGACTGTGTGCGGTCCGTTATATGATGCCGAACCCGGTTACTCCGTAGGCTCCGTCCTTGTCCGTTCTCAGCGGCGTCAGACGTATATATCTCAGTTCCACAGGTTCCGGGAAGTATACATCCTGCCGTATAGGGTTGTTTACTATGTTCTCGAACATTTTGTCGGAGAACACTTTCGTCCACTGCTTGCCGTCTGTACTGATTTCCAGGTCGTAGCTGATGATGCATCCGTCGGAACCTTTCTTTCTCGGCTGGTAGAAGAATCCTTCCGCTTCCGATATTCTACCCGCATCGAATGTAAGTTTTTCCCCTGCCGCCATTGCCCTGCCGTTATCGTCCGGTTCGTCCCAGGCCCGGGTCTCACCCATGATTTCATCGCGGTAGAGCCCGAATCCGTTGATTAAAGGGCAGGCGTACGCTTTGTCGATATTCACTCTGACTGCGTCTGTCGTGATCATGTCTGTCAGGAGAATGCGCTTGTATCCTATGGTGGTGCCTTCGGCGGCCTTCTTCCAGTTGCCTTCGTTATCCCTGATTTCGACGCTGAACTCCGCAATCCTTTGGCCTAACGGGATGTACTCCTGAAGCATTATCCTGTTGAAGGTCTTCTTCCCGTCAAGACTGACAGTGAATGAGGCCTGTGTCGTTCCGTCGTCGGTAGCCCAATACGAGTCGTAATTTCCGTCAAGGACGTTGGAAGCCGAGAATTTCCTGTGTCCTCCGCGGACCTGGGTCGCTTCGGCTGTCGCCCCTTCAGCCAGGTCATCGGCGAATATCTTGTCAAGTGCTGCACGGAACTCCATCAGTCTGAGCGAGTCAGTGCTGTGAATAAGGCCCCTTTTGTCCGGAGGGACGTTAAGCAGAAGCAGGGAATTCCTCCCGACACTTGCGTAGTAGATACCCAGAAGATCTGATACTGACTTCACCTTGTCATTCTCGGAATCCTTATAGAACCATCCCGGGCGGATGGAAACATCTGCTTCACCCGGAATCCATGCCTTGCCGTTGGCATCCCCGCAGTTCAGTGATTCTCTGGACGGAGCTGCCGCCCCCGGGGCGTATCCCGTCGTGTCTAATGTGGACCAGCATGTCTTTCCGGCATATCCGGCTTCGTTTCCTATCCATCTGCACCCCGGGCCCGTGTCGCTGAAAATTATTGCATCCGGCTGGAGGCTGTACACCGTTTTATGGTAAAGGTCCCAGTCATATACCTGGACCTTTCCGTTCGGTCCTTCTCCGCAGGCTCCGTCAAACCACTGCTCGAAAACAGGTCCGTAGCTTCCTAAGGCACTTTCCAGGGTTTTCCGGAATACTTCGTTGTATTCGTCTGTGCCGTATGCCGGATCGTTCCTGTCCCACGGGGAGATATATACCCCGAACTTGAGCCCGTATTCCCTGCATGCCTCGGACAGTTCTTTGAGCACGTCTCCTTTCCCGTCTTTCCAGGAGCTCTGTGCCGTGGTGTGTCTGCTTACAGGATTCGGCCAGAGGCAGAATCCGTCGTGGTGTTTGGCCGTGATGATGATTCCTTTCATGCCTGCGGCCTTGGCAATTGCGGCCCATTGTCTGCAGTCCATTCCGGACGGGTTGAACAGGTCGGCGCTTTCCTGGCCGGTCCCCCATTCGGCGCTGGTGAAAGTGTTAGGCCCGAAGTGACAGAACATGTTGGTTTCCATTTTCTGCCATTCTATCTGGGCCTGCGAGGGCAGTGCCCCGTAAGGAGAAGGTTCTCCTGTCGAGCAGGATGCGGCAGCGGCAATGCAGGCTGCTCCGCAAATGTTCCTGATGAGAGTGTCGGTCATGTTGTTTGTCGGCTTTAGAGTTATAATGTTTTTATTCCTTTCCGGCAAATATAGTGACATTTCCCATGATTTCCGGCATTTGTAAGTAAAGATAAAAGGGATTCACTCTGGTGAGCAAATCCCTTCAATTCATAGATTTAATATAAATCCTTCAGCTCAGGCTCCTGCCCTTCGCCCAAGGTGGCTTCCTGCATCAAAGCTGCCCGTCAGCTTCAAAAGTCCCGGAGGGACCGGACCGGGCAGGTCCGAAATACCCCACTGGGGTGATTGCGAAGCAATCGGGGGTTGGATGCGGCTGTTATCAAAGCTGCCCGTCAGCTTTGATAGCAGCCTGCGCTGCCGCAAGGCGGGCGATAGGCACGCGGAACGGTGAGCAGGAAACGTAGTTGAGTCCGATCTTGTAGCAGAACTCTACGGATGCAGGGTCACCGCCGTGCTCGCCGCAGATGCCGACCTTCAGGTCCGGACGGGTACTGCGTCCTCCGTTGACACCGATTTCAAGGAGCTTCCCGACAGCTTTCTTGTCAATGGTCTGGAACGGATCCGCATCGAGGATCTTGTTGCCGAGGTAGTCGCCCATGAAAGTTCCTACGTCATCGCGCGAGAAGCCGAATGTCATCTGAGTGAGGTCATTGGTACCGAATGAGAAGAACTCTGCAGTACGTGCCATTCTGTCAGCTATGAGGGCTGCGCGAGGAATCTCTATCATCGTACCGTACTTGTATTCTATAGGCCTTCTGATGGTAGCGCCTTCCACTTCGGCCTTTACCTTGTCGCAGATGGCCTTCTGGAAACTGAGCTCCCTGTCAGAGATGGTTACCGGAATCATGATTTCAGGCATAGGGTTAAGCCCTTCCTCGATAAGTTCGGCGGCGGCAGTGAAGATTGCCCTGAACTGTGTCTCTGAAATCATAGGGTATGTAATATGCAGACGTACGCCCCTGTGTCCCATCATAGGGTTGACCTCATGGAGAGATTCTCCCCTCTGCTCGATATCCGTTTCCGAGATTCCGAGTTCTTTGGCGAGTTCCTCCCTCTTTTCAGTAGTCTGCGGCACGAATTCGTGGAGAGGCGGGTCGAGAAGGCGGAATGTCACAGGCTTGCCGTCCATTACCCTCATAGTGCTCTTTACGGAAGCCTTGATGAACGGTTCGAGTTCGGCGAGTGCGCTGCGTCTCTCGTCATCGGTCTTTGAAAGGATCATCTTGCGGAGTTTGGCAAGCGGAGTCTCGGAATTCTTTCCATAGAACATGTGTTCGATACGGAACAGTCCGATACCTTCTGCTCCGAAGTTCAGTGCCCTTTCAGCGTCTTCAGGCGTATCGGCATTGGTCCTTACCCCGAGTTTGCGGAACTTGTCGACCATCTTCATGAACTGTATGAAGCGAGGGTTCTCGGTCGCATCCATGGTGTCGATTGCGCACCCGTAGACCAGGCCTTTTGAGCCGTTGAGACTCAGCACATCCCCTTCATGGTATTCTGCCCCTTTGAATTTAAGCACCTTGTTCGCAAGGTCGATGGTCATCGTGTCGCATCCAACGATGCAGCATTTGCCCCAGCCGCGGGCTACAAGTGCCGCGTGCGATGTCATGCCTCCGCGGGCTGTAAGGATACCGGATGCAGCCCTCATGCCTTCTACGTCTTCAGGAGAGGTCTCTTCCCTTACAAGGATCGCCTTTTCTCCTTTGGCGTTGAGTGCCATGGCGTCTTCTGAAGTGAAGACGAGCTTTCCTACGGCTCCACCCGGACTTGCAGGAAGACCTGTAGCTATGGCTTTGGCTTTCTTCTCGGAAGCAGGGTTGAGGATAGGATGGAGGATTTCGTCGAGCTGGGACGGTGAAATGCGCATTACGGCAGTCTTTTCATCAATCATTCCTTCAGCTACCATGTCCATTGCCATGTTGAGGGCAGCCAGACCTGTCCTCTTTCCGATACGGCACTGGAGCATCCAGAGTTTGCCGTCCTGAATGGTGAACTCTATGTCCTGCATGTCCTTGAAATGGTCTTCAAGATGTACGCGTATGGCATCGAGTTCCTTATATACTTCAGGCATTGCCTTCTCGAGGGATTCGAGGTGGGCGTTGTGAGGGTTCTTTGTAGCCTCGTTTAGAGGGTTAGGCGTGCGGATACCTGCTACGACATCCTCGCCCTGGGCGTTGATGAGCCATTCTCCGTAGAACCTGTTGTCACCGTTGGCAGGGTTGCGGGAGAAAGCCACTCCGGTAGCGGAAGTGTTGCCCATGTTTCCGAATACCATGGACTGTACGTTTACGGCCGTACCCCAGTCATCCGGAATGCCTTCGATTTTCCTGTATGCGATGGCCCTTTTCCCGTTCCATGACTTGAACACGCCGCCGATGCTGCCCCAAAGCTGGGCTTCTGCGGAGTCAGGGAAATCTACTCCGAGCACGTCTTTTACCTTTGCCTTGAACTGTTCGCACAGATCCTTGAGCTCGTCTGCGGTGATGTCGGTGTCAGAAGCATAGCCTTTCTCTTTCTTGAGATTCTCCATCATCCTGTCAAGCTGCTGGCGGATGCCCTGCCCGTCGGCAGGCTCGATGCCTTCGGCCTTTTCCATTACGACATCCGAATACATCATGATCAGACGGCGGTATGCGTCATATACGAAACGCGGATTGCCGGTTTTCTTGATCATTCCCGGAATCGTTTCGGAGCAGAGTCCGATATTGAGGATGGTGTCCATCATTCCAGGCATGGAACTGCGTGCGCCCGAGCGGCAGCTTACCAGAAGAGGGTCATTCCTGTCACCGAATTTCTTGCCCATGATCGCCTCTGTGGCTTTCATGGCCTCGGCCACTTCTTCTTTCAATGCGTCGGTGTAGCCTCCGCACAGTTCATAATATTCCGCACAGCATTCTGTGGTTATCGTAAATCCTGCAGGGACAGGAATTCCCAGACGGCACATTTCCGCCAGATTGGCTCCCTTGCCGCCCAACAGGTTCCTCATGGTTCCGTCGCCTTCAGCGTTTTTGCCGCCGAAGCGATAGACTCTTTTTTTCTTGGTGTCCATAATATGTGTCTGTATTGTTGATTGATATTCTGTTTGTAAACAAACCGGACAAAAATACTAAAAAATTCCTTTTAATGTTGAAATAATCATAACAATCTGCTCGCAATTTCGGACAATTCGCTTCTTTCTCCTTTTTTCAGGTTTATATGCTCGAAAAGCGGCTGGCCGGACATCTTTTCACCGAGGTGCGTGAGTCCGTTGGAATACATGTCCAGATAAGGCTGGTCGATCTGGAATATGTCACCGGTAAATACCATTTTGGTACCTTCGCCGGCGCGGGTTATTATGGTCTTGACTTCGTGCGGGGTGAGATTCTGTGCTTCGTCTATAATGAAATACACTTTCCCGAGACTCCTGCCCCTGATGTATGCGAGAGGGGATATGAGAAGTTTTTCTTCGTTCAGCATCGCATCGATCCGGTCGGCCTGCCTGCTGCCTTGCCTGAAACAGTTGCGGATGACGTTGAGGTTGTCCATAAGCGGCTGTACAAAAGGCCCCATCTTGCTTTTCTGGTCACCTGGCAGGAAACCGATTTCCTGGTTTCCGAGGATGACTGTCGGCCTTGAAAGTATGATCTGGTCATATTCACGTTCCTGCTCCAGTGCGGCGGCAAGGGCCAGCAGGGTCTTTCCGGTTCCGGCCCCTCCGGTAAGGGAAACCAGTCTTATGTCAGGGTTCAGGCAGGCGTCCAGGGCGAATTTCTGTTCATCGTTCCTCGGGGATATGCCGTATGCATGACGTTCCTTTACCAGAACGATGCGTCTGCTCGCGGCGTTGTATCTGGCGCATGTGCAGTATGAATTCTCTCCTTTTTCCCATCTGAACTTGTACAGCTGGTTCGGTTTCGGTTCTTCGTTTTCCACATCCCTGTAGTCAAGTCCCCCCTGTCCGTATGCGAGACTCTGGATTTTCTCCTGGGGAATGTCCGTGACAATGTTGACTTCGTTTTTGGTGTATTCGACCCTCGATTCTTCGATCCTGTCAGTCAGATAGTCCTGGGCTTCCATGCCGACGGCCTTTGCCTTCATCCTCAGGTTTATGTCTTTGGTGACCAGTGCCACAAACCTTCCGGGATGCTCTTTCTTGACCCACATTGCGGTCGCAAGTATGCGGTGGTCCTGCGTGTCATCCTGGAAACAGTTCTTCAGTTCATCGGGGAACGGGTGGTACAGTTCCACTTTGAGATTGCCGAGATGCGGTCCGATAGGGACCCCTTCTTTTCCGAACATCCTTCTGTCAGACAGTCTGTCTATTTCCCTCATGAAGCCCCTGGCGTTGAAACTCAGGGCATCGCTGCCTTTTTTGAACTTGTCGAGCTCTTCGAGTACCGCGACAGGTATCACGATGTCGTTTTCCTGGAAATGCCTTATGGCCTTGAAGTCATGCAGTATGATGTTGGTATCCAGCACGAATATTTTCGGCTGTTTTCCTTTTGCCCCTTTCTCCGGGACATTGGCGTATTGTGTCATAGCTATGCGGTTTTATCTGATTGTCAGTCTTCTCCCTCGGATGTGGAAGGATTGTTGAGCAGGGCTTCCAGTATCGAGAATACGTCAGGCCTGCCGCTTTCCGATATCCTGATTCCTTTCATTGACGGATCCGGATGGCCCAGAGGGTAATAGGCGATATCCTGCAGCAGGAGCTGCGCGTCTACATAATCGTAGTCGCTGTCCCTTATCTGGATTATGACTCCGGGCACTTCCGCGAAAAGGATCCGTATGATATCCTTTTCCATATATGCGGTCTCGATTCCTTTCAGGTCTATTGTACAGCCGTTTTCCCTGCATATATGTTCCGCAGCGCAGGCCAGCCCTCCGTCGGATACGGTGGTTCCGCTTATCACCACCCCGTCTTCAACCAGCTCCCTCAGGACCTCGAAGCAGTCGATGAAATAGTCAGGATCCTTGATTTCAGGTGCATTGTCTCCGTTGCTCCCGAATTTTTCCGCCAGAAGCGAACCTCCCAGCTTGAACTGGCATGTGTCGAACGGGATGTATATTATCCAGCTTTTCCCGTCCGGCAGGACGGAATCGGGACATTTCCTTTTCTGCGGTATGTCTTTTTCGCTTTCAGTGTATTCCGGATAGTCTTCGGCTTCATCCTGACAGCTTTCTCCCAGAACGGGTTCCGGGTCTTCCGCGGCAGCGGCAGTAAATATGGTGTCCCTGTGTATTTCCAGACTGTCCAGACAAATCCGGTTGCCTGCGGAAGATCCGGTAATGGCATAGCCGGAGAGCCGCACTCCCAGATCGTAAAGGTATTGCCCGGCCGCTTCTGCCGAGAAATAGAAAGCCGCCATATTGCCTACAGGGGAACAGTCCCACTCCCATGATATCTTTCCTTCTATGTCCTCCAGAGAGAAATGGCCTTCTTTCCACAGAGTATCTATAAGAGTCCTTGCGATGGCCATCCGTGTAAACGGGCCTGAATACTCGGCGGGGATATCCCTTTGCTTTCCGGAGGCTTCGGTGATTGCGGCCAGATAGGTCCCTGTATTGTCTGTACTGTACCTGGCTGATCCCGGGACAGGGTCCGACGGCTCGTCGACAATCGGCGGATAGCTGTCTTTTCCCGGCTGTTCAGTCTGCCCGGCCGGCATGCAGTCTCCCAGCAGCTGTGCCGGAGTGGCCTCCATGCGTATTCCGTCGATGATGTATTCTGAATGAAGGATGGAGTCGATGTCTTTCATTGGCAAATGATAAACTTCGGTAAATTTAGTTAATTTTGAAATCTTTTTCAGAAACTGTCCTGTTTTTTCTTGATATTTCCAGAACGGTCTTCTGGAATCGGACCTTGATTTTAATTGCGTTTTTTATGGAAAACATTATAGACGGTGAAATTTTTTCCGAGGCGGCTTATGAAAGAATGCTGGGGAAACTGTTCGTGAGATTCCCTTCTTTCCAGAATGTCGGTGCAGGGGCCTACAAGCCGGGGCTCGACAGGATGGAGTTCTTCGATTCCCTGGCGGGTCATCCCCATAAGAAATACAGGACAATCCATATTGCCGGAACCAACGGCAAGGGGTCTGTGGCCAATATGCTGGCTTCGGTCCTGTCCGCTTCGGGACAGAAGGTAGGGCTGTACACTTCGCCGCACATACTCGACTTCCGGGAGAGGATAAGGACCGTGACGGAGGACGGTCCGTCAGGAACGGCGGTGGAGCTTATATCGAAGGAATATGTGTGGGATTACGTGAAAAAGTGGGGCGAGACATTCGACCATCTGGAAATGTCGTTCTTTGAAATAACCACTGCAATGGCTTTCAGCTGGTTCGCGGACTGCGGCGTGGATGTGGCCGTGATAGAGACCGGGCTGGGTGGCAGGCTTGACAGCACGAATATCATTACTCCGCAGCTCAGTGTCATTACCAATATCGGTCTTGACCACTGCGACATTCTCGGAAGCACCCTTCCTGAAATAGCATTCGAAAAAGCCGGAATCATAAAGCCGGAAGTCCCTGTAGTGATAGGGGAAAGCAGTCCGGAAACCGATCCTGTCTTTGAACGCAAGGTGCTGTATACCAACCTTCCGTCTCCGGTTTTCATGGGTGACCGGAACAGGATAATGTCGCTGCTGACTTTTGCAGACAAAGTGTCCCCTTCTCTGTGGGACGGACACTGCGGGATTCTGGCCGGAATGGATCTGCAGGGTGAGTATCAGGAAAAAAACCTCAGGACGGTCCTTGCGGCCCTGGATGTGCTGGAACTCCGTCTCTCCGGTGACAAGGTCCGCGATGCCATTGTACATACGTCCGGGAGGACAGGTTTCCGCGGAAGGTGGGAGAAACTTTCCGATGACCCTTATATAATATGTGATATCGGGCACAACGCCCACGGACTGAAATACAACTTCCACCAGCTTGACCGGATGCTTTCGGATGACGGATGCTCATCCCTGATAATCATCTACGGCTCGGTATCCGACAAGGATTACGAGGCTGTGTTTCCCCTGATGCCGGAAAACGCCGCATACGTTTTTACCTGTGCTTCATCCAGGAGGGCCCTGCCGGCCGGAACCCTGAAGGACAAGTATCTGGAATTCTGCAGCCGGGAGGGAAGGCCTTCTGAAAATGTCTATTGCGCACCTACGGTAGCTGAAGCTGTCGATATGGCGCTGGACCTGTATAGGAGACTCCAGGACGGAAAAGGCTCCGGACGACCTGCGCCGGAGCCTGTAAAGCCTCTGGTATATATAGGAGGAAGTACCTATGTGGTGGCTGAAGCCGTCAGTATACTTCGACTTCGTCTATAAAGAACCAGCAAGGCTGCCCTATGCCGTAATGCCATGTCGGGCAGACTTTTGTCCCCTCAATGTCGAACCTGATGTATCTTGCTTTCACGGGTGACGGCGAACTGCATCCGATTTTGACGAACTTGACCTGTGGCGAGTCGTCTTCCGGGATTGTCTCCGAGCCGAAATCCCTGAAATCCAGTCCGTCGGAAGACACTGACACTTTTATGCCTTTGGGCAGCAGTATCCACGCTCCGAGCTGGTGCAGGAAATCGCATCCTGCGTAAGTGAATTCCTTGTCCTGTCCGAGGTCCATGATGAAGGCTCCGTCCGTGCCTTCCCATCCTACCCAGCTTTCCACGAAGGTGGAGCCTCCGTAAATGCCGTCGGACAGGGCTGTCTCCCCGAGTTTCCTGTAGTGGTCTGCAGTTGGCTTTACAATCCATGTCACTTCTGCCCCGGCGGCCTTGTTCTCAGTTTTTCCCGGCAGATATCTTTCCCTGTACAGGGTACAGTATTCCGCAGGCGAGTTGTTCCTTTCGTTCAGGACAGGTATCCCTGCTTCGCGGGTCCTTTCTTCAAACAGGTCCAGTGCATCCTTGACCCAGGTTTCTCCGGTGCGTCCCTCAGCCCTGGCTATTTCGAGCTCCGAATACTGCAGAGGCAGACGGGAGCGCCTCACCCTTTCCAGATACTCGGGCTGTCCGGCCACGGCGGCTTCCGCGGCATCGAAAATCCGGTTGTATGCATTTCGGCAGGTTGCGTTCAGCATGCCGTCCTTGTGGCTGACAGGAGAGTCGTATATCCATAGCCTTTGCCCTGAAGCAAGGAGAGCACCCTCCAGCATCTTCTCATATTGGCGGATATATTTGCCGGCGGCTCCGTAGTATCCGTCTGTAAAATCAATGACAAGCGAGTCTATGTCCGCATCGGCGTCCCACATGAGTTTCGATACTATATAAGACCTCATTTCTGAAAGGTCCGTACCGAGTGTCGCGGCGATCTGTGAGAAATGCATGGTGACATGGTGGTCGCGGAATGTCCTGATGTTCGGCTGGATGATATGGAAATTCGGGAACGGGGCCACCATATTGTCGAAGTTGATTCCGTAGTCCCACACGAAGATGTTGTCAGAAATCTCGGACCAACCGCTCAGGGCTTTCATGAAATATTGCCCTGATGCATTGTCGGTCAGGGGTACTTCCCTGTCGCAGTCGATATCGCACAGCATTATGTTCACGTTCGGGAGAGGCTTCACATGCTTCGGGGGCATCATCGTGAAAAGGTATGCGAGGGTGGAGAATTCCTTGTCAGGGAAACGGGACGCTATCTTGTTGAGGAATTCGATGTAAAGGCCTGATACCGCGCCTTCACGCTCTATCACTTCCATGCACTCCGGGCACTGGCAGTAGGTGTTGTTCCCGTCGTTCTGGCTTACGGAAATCATTTTCTTTTCCTGATTGGCCTTGAAAATAGAGTCGATCTGCCGGCATGCCGCCTCCAGCACTTCGGGATTTGTCAGGCACCACTGGCTGGCTTTTCCCGGACGCCTTTCCCCGTTTATGTAAGAATAGTATTCCGGGTGGTCTTTCCCGAATCTTGACGCCGGGAGGATCCGGTTGAAAGTGTGTACCCACATGTTGCCGGCAAACACGTCGGCAGGTTCATCAAGTCTGTGCCATGTCTTGTAGAGGGGGTCTTTCAGGGAATATGACTGTGTCTGCCTGTATCTGAAAGTCGGCGTCTGCCTTATATCCAGACCTTCGGGGAGCACCAGCGTCTTGCGATGCCCGTAATCCAATGCGTCAGCGGCGTAGTAGCGGACCCCGAAACAGTTCTCGAGGATGGTGACCGCCGCATATACTGAGCCTTTGCCTCCTCCTGAAGTGACTGTCACTTTCCCGTTTTCCTCCTTTATCATGAAACCGTCTTCACCGAGTCCGGAATCCGGATCCGTGCCTTTGAAAATGATATCCCCTTTCTTTTCTCCCGTCCCTGCCGGGACAATGCCTGTTTCCGCCCCGCTTATCCTTTGCACGAAATCTTTCAGAAGCGCGGCCGCCTCAGCTTCCTGCCCGCCTGGCGGAGTGACAATCCTCCCCGTGCATCTGCCGTCCTTGACTACAGTGACCTGGGCCCCGGCCTCCGGACATGCCATGGAAAGCAGGGCCGCAATAAAAATCACGGTAATAGAAACATGGTTTCTGATGTTTTCAGTGAGTTCCATAATCCATAAAGTTCAGTACGCGGACAAAAGTAGTCAAATAATCGTATATTTACGCAGGTATCGAAATTGCATGCCTTAAAGTTTATGGAAAAGGTATTTATGAAATTTGCTGTGACCCTGTCGCTCCTTGCGGCGGTGTCTTTGTCATCCCCGGCTTCATACGGGAAAGGTACAAGGACGGACAGCGATGGCCATGAACTGGTCTCTTTGTGGAAAGATTACAGACAGCTTCAGGAAGAAGACCGTCCTGACAAGGAGGTGGAAGTGCTTGAAAAGATAATGGCGCAGTCGGAGAAGCGTCATATTCCGTGGGATTTCTATGACGCATGGAAGAAGTACCGCGATGCGGTCCTTTCCAGAGACTGGAAGCAGAAGGAAGCGCTGGATTCGGCTATGGCGGCGGCAGTCAGGAGATTTGACGAACCTGTGGTTTCGTATGCCGCGTGCCGGGACCTTGTTTCCGGCAGGACGGATATGCGTGATATGCTCTGCAGGTTGAGGGAAAACGCTCCAAGACTGCAGTCTGTCCGGAATCCGCAGTTCTACAGAACCGGGTACAACCATGCATTGAGCAGCTATTACAACCAGCTTCCGGAGTCTGTGATCCGGGATATAGCCAATGATTACGAGTATGTTCTCTGGTCTCTGCTACTCAGCTCCCGCGGTTCGGGGAAGCAGGTTTACGATATGCTTTCGGAATATATTGCCGGAAGATATCCTTCCGGAGCCTATCTTGAATATTACAATGCCCGTACTTTTTCCGGCGATGCCGGCAGGACTTCATCCCTGGAGGCCTTTGCGCGTAAATATGAAGGGAAGGCAGTTGCCTGCTATGCGCTGCAGGACCTGTTTTCTGACCGTTTCCTTGATATGCTTGAAAATGAACAGTCCCTTGCTTCATCCGATTTCAGTCAGTTCAGGGCTGAGTGCGCAGCTTTCGAGAAGATGAGGGAAAAGTTTTCCGGCAGCGAAAAGGATATTGCAGGAGACTGTCTTAAGGTGCGGGAAATCATAAGGACAATGGATGCTGAAAATATCAGGATAGAGAGCGGCAGCGACACACTTGATGTACTCTTGCGGAATATCGGCCGGTTCAGGATTTCCGTTTTCCGCGGAAACGGCCCGGAGGGGGAGCAGGTGTTCTTTTCGGATGCCGTCAATCAGGATGGAAGCTACTATAAAACGGATACGGTACGCATCCCGTTTCCGCCGGTTGATGACGGCCTTTATTTTATAAGGTGCACGTCAGGGAAAACAGAGACATCCGTGTCATATATCAAGAACAGCATTTCCGTAGCTGTCCGCAGGTCCGGAGAGGGGATAGCTGTATATGCGGCCGAGGCGGAGAGCGGGCGGCCGCTTGGAAAAGCCGGCCTGGATTTTTTCAAGGGAGACAGTCTGGTACATTCGTCCGGCGGTCTTGATTTCAGCACAGGATTCGTTTCCGTGCCTGTGGACGGGCTTGCTGATTCTTCCGGCAACAGCAGAGGTTACAGGCTTGTGTGCTCTTACCGGGATGAAGACGGCAGACTGCACAGTTCCGGAGATGTTTCCATCGGCCCATGGATGTTTTACGGCTATTCAGACCGTCCGGATGGTGTGAGGGCAGGAATATTCAAGGACAGGGCCGTATATGATTCCGGCGATACACTGAAATTCAAGACAGTGCTTTACCGGACTTCCGGTACCGGTACTGGACTGGAAGTCCTTCCTGCAGGCGAAACGGTTAAAATGGTCTTTTCCGGTCCCGGGAATTCATATTCCGATTCATTGGAGCTGGTTACCAATGACTTCGGTTCCGTAGCTGGGAATTTTGCCGTTCCTGTCGGAAGCCTTGGGGGCCGGTATGTCCTTCAGGCATTATATGACGGGCGGATTGTGGCCTCGTCATCGGTTGTGGCCGGAGAAAAAACAGATATACCTGCTTTTGATCTGGAGTTCGACAAAGATACCCTGCTGCACTTCCCTGGAGACAGTGTCGTGATCAGCGGAACTGTCTCCAGCTATACGGGGCATCAGTTGTCCTCCGCATCCATGTCATGGAAAGTCACAGGTTCTGACGCGGTCCTGGAAGGAAAGTCGGAGATAGGCTCTGACGGGAGATTTTCGTTCGGGTTCAGGGCAGGATATGACGACTATGGATATTACACTGTGGAGACGGACATTACAGATCTGACAGGGGAGACACACGGTTTTTCAAGAGGCATTACCGTTTCTGACTTCTTTACTATGGATGTAGAAATGGAGGATGCACCGGAAGGGCATGTGACGCCGTCCGGCCCGGGAAACTGGTCCAGGATGTCGGGCTATGCCGTATCGCCTGTAGGCGAGGATACTTTAAAATTCAGGTTTACAGTCAGGAATGCGGATTATCAGCCTGTATGTCCAGTACCTGTAAGTTATTCCCTTTACTACGGAAACGAACTTGTCCAGGCCGGGAAAGTTACGTCCGGAGATATCGCTGAGATAGACCTGTCCGGCAGGGAATCGGGCCTGTACCGGCTGGAGGCGGAGTCTTCGGCTGTTATGCGTCTGGAAAACGGCACGGATTCGTCACTTGTGTACCGCTACACGTATGACCTGATAAAGACTTCGGAGGAAGACGCGGCACTGGATGCTGATGTGGAGGATTTCTTCATGGTACTTGACGGCAGTGATATAGCGCTTCAGGTAGGGACATGTTCCGGTCCGATGTGGGCTGTAGTCGAACTTTGGGGTGATGATTCCGGGACTCCGCTTCTGTCCGATATGGTGTATCTGGACGGAGAAAGGGGAAAAGACGGGTCTATGACTGCATTAAGGTACGGGTATAATGACAGTTATCCATCCGATGTCAGGCTTGACATACTGTATTTCCGCAATGGACAAGACTATAGATACAGTGCTGAATACCATAGAAAGACGGACTGCATGACGCTTCCGTTGTCGTTTTCTTCGTTTACGGACACATCGGCTCCGGATACGGAAGTTTCCGTATCATTGGAGACCATACCCGAGGTGGAGGCTGTCGTTTCGGTTTTTGATGCCGGTACTGAACAGATCATGTCCAATACCTGGTATCCCGTATCTTCACGTTCAAGCGCTCCGTATGTATATGTTTATACGTTCAACGGTTTTACGGGCTGCCGCTATTTCTTCAAAGGGACCGGGAATTCTGTTATGTATGCCAAAATGGTCTCTCCTGCGGCGGGGAGCCTGATGGCGGACGCGGTTCTGGAGGAGTCGTCGGCCGTGCCTTACGGACGGCAGGAGAGGACAGGTGCCGTTATAAGGTCTGATTTCAGGAATACTCTGGCTTTCATTCCGTTCCTCAGGTCCGGGAATGACAGTACCATAACGGTTACGTTCCGGACTTCGGACAAACTGTCCACATACGATATTTCTGTTTTCGCGCATGGAAGATCCATGCGCAACAATACGGTGTCCGGACAAATGACGGTCACGAAACCTGTGATGGTTTCCGTATCGTCACCGCACTTCCTCAGGGAAGGGGACATCTATGTCCTGGATGCATCCGTCTCCAACAGTACGGATGAAGACGTGACAGGAACTCTGGAGCTGTTTGTCTATGAAACGGAAAATTATAAAGATGCCGTTCCGGTGCTGGTGAAAAGCATTCCTATGGATTTGGATGCGGGCGGACGTGCTTCCGGGAGTTTTTCCGTAGAAGTTCCCGGGGATACCGACAGCCTTGGCTTCAAAGTCCTTTATGCCGGATTCCCGGATATGGCAGGCGGTGATGCGGATGACGGCCGCTGGTCTGACGGTCTTTTTATGGCGGTTCCTGTACTGCCTGATACACAGAGCCTTGTCGAGTCCCACTCGTCTGTGCTGCTTCCGGGGATGTCACCCGATTCGCTGAAGGCGGAACTGTACGGACAGTTCGTGAATACGCTTCCTTACGGAGCCGGATCCAGGGAGATTTCCCTGCTGGATATGGTTAAGGATGCGGTTCCTAGGAAAGCTGCGGTCAGAGGAAATGATGCCGTTTCCGTTTCAGATGCGCTTTTCGTGAGGATGCTGACAGGTGCCGCTTATGGTGCCGGAGTCGATTCTCTGGTGACGGAACTTTCCGGATGCCAGAATAAAGACGGAGGCTTTGCCTGGTTCAGGGGTATGGAGTCATCTCCGGTGATTACGGCCCTGCTTCTTGAAAGGGCTGCAGAAATCTGCGGCAGGACGCATGTCAGGATTTTCACGGCGGAACAGGAGAGAAACGCGTTGGCGTATCTTGACAGAGGGCTTCTTGACAGGGCGGCTGATGCAGGTAGGGCGGCATTTTCTGCAGGAGCGGTTTCTATACCGGAGTATATGTACGTAAGAAGCATGTATCCGTCAGTCCCTCTTGCTGTTGCGGATTCTCTCTGTTCGGGAAAAGAATTGAAAGGAGTCCGGAAAAGTATCAGGGCATGGCTGACAGCGCCGACAGGTTCGGATATGTTCGACGGGATGCTGATAGACAAAGCCAGAAGGATTTCCGTAGGGATGGCATTGCTCGGAGACGGAGGCAGTGCTATGGCGGAGAGTCTCGGGCTCGGACGGTCTGCCTTGCGGAAGATTTCAAGGATTATGGCTGCGGATGCAGCCTCATTGTGCGCCCATGCAGTGGGGCATGAATCCGGAGGCATGTATTTCCCTAATGCGGTTATGCCGTTCCGCGGGCTTCTTGACAGCGAGCTCTATGCACATTCCCTTATCTGTGATGTGCTCCGGGACTATTCTTGCCGGGACGGAGCGGGCAGGATGTTGCATGACAGCACTTCAGGCTTTGATATCGCTTCCGTTTCCGACGGGGTGCGTCTTTGGATGATGATCCAGAAGGAGACGCAGCAGTGGGACAGCGATCCGGCCTGTGTCAGGGCGATGGCGTCCGTTCTGGACGGTTCGCGGAAAATACTTTCCGCCAAAGTCATCATAGTGGATAAACGCTACGAAAAACCGTATGACGGGATAGAGGCTTCCGGAAACGGTTTTTCGGTATCGCGCGGTTTCTTCCGTGAAGACCCTTCTTCGGATGGAGGCTTTTCTGCCGTTGCTGCAGGAGATATCCTTTCGGTCGGGGAGAGGATCGTATGCAGGTACACCATAAAAAGCAGTGAGAACCGGAGCTTTGTCAAGCTGTCCGTTCCTCACTGCGCTTTCATGCAGCCTGTCAGCCAGATATCCGGTATGACGGGATGGTGGAAAAGGGTCTCCGGATTCCGTCCGGCACCTGCGGCCTACAGGAATCTCCTTACAGACAGGACAGAATACTATTTCAATGTCCTTCCGGAGGAAACCACTGTCATAGAAGAGGAGTTTTTCGTCACCCGCAGCGGTGTCTATTCATCTCCTGTAGCCGAAGTGGAGTGCTCGTATGCCCCTCATTACAGGGCCAACGACGGGTTCCGTGGCATTACCAGATGTATCCGCTGATTATGTCTTTGTATGTTTCCAGGAATGACTGCGGCAGGTCCGCGTATTCGTAAAGTATGATATTCTCGAGATTGTCATTGTTATTGCATGTGACGGTCTCGAGGTATTTGTTGTTGCTCAGATCGAGTACGGTGAGCTGGTTGAAGCTGCAGTCCAGGCTTTTCAGTTCCGTACATTCGGAAACATCCAGTGTGGAAATGCTGTTCGTGCTGCAGTTCAGCTCTTCGAGTCCGGCGCATTTGCTCAATATGAGTCTGCTCAGGTCGTTGTTTTCGCAGCTGAGTTTCTTGAGCGAGGAGCAGCCGTTGACATCGAGTGAAGTCAGCCCGTTGAGTTTGCAGTTGAGGCTCGTGAGTGTCGTGTTCTTGCTTATGTCCAGGGATGTCAGTTTGTTGCCCATGCAGTTCAGTTCCTTGAGTCTGGTGTTTTTGCTGATGTCAAGATCCCTCAGATCGTTGTTATAGCAGTATAGGATTTCAAGTGAGGAGAAAAATGTGATTTCACTGAAATCCCGGATATTGTAGCCGCTCAGATCAAGATACTGGACCCTGGCCGCTTCTTTTTCGGAGACCTTGCCGTCACCGTTCATGTCCTTGAATGCCGTGTAAGTCCTGTCTCCGTCGTATCTGTCGGAAATTTCCATGAGCGCCTTGAGCAGCCTTGTGTCCTTGAAATCGATGATAGGGCTGTCGTCTCTCCATACATCGACCTTGTCTTTCTTGCAGGAAGTGAAACCGACTGCCAGTAACGGCAGAATGGCTATAAGAATCTTTTTCATGTTCATTTCAATTTTAATGGATGGTTATACCGATAATACAAAACAACAAACTTAATGCTTTTTTCAGTTCAATTGTTACAGTTCACGGGAAAATTTCATTTTTTCCGTTACTATCAGATATTCTGTCCCGAAAATATGATACCTTTCTCCGGGCCTGGTTCCAAGTTTCCGGCGCAGCTGCTCGCTTGACATGCGGATGTTGCGGGCGGTAACCTCGGCTTCCGGATATTCCGAAGCAGCCTGGCGTATACTGAGTCCGCCCATAGGCAGGACTTTGAGTATCCTGAATACCTTGCCGTAGTTTTTGAGGACAGCGGCCGTATCCTCGTCACTGAAAATATACAGATGGGTGCCCGGGGATAGTTTGGTGATATGAAACCGGCTGGAAATCAGGTTGAAAGCACCGGATTTCATAAGGGATTTCCCCGGCTCGAAAAGGAATGCTGCATTTGCGACTTCATCTTTTCCTGCCGGGAATGCGGCGCGGGCGGCCTTTTCTTCACTGATTCTGAAACGGAAGCATCCTTCCCCAGTCCCGTCAGCGGCATCATTTACAGAAACTATGCTGCATTCTCCGTCGTATTCCCTGTCCAGTATGGCCAGCAGTTCTTTGCATTCCCCGCCAGAGGATATGATATGGAGTTCTCTGCATACGTTCCCGAGCCTGCCCGTCGCCATTGTGATGTCTGCCATGGGGGAAAGCTTGATTATCACGAATCTCGCTTTGGCGAGAAGTTCTTTTTCCAGTTTCAGAACGTCCGGCCTGCAGTCTTCCAGGAGAAATACTTTCCTGCCTGCGTCGTCCCGTCTGGCCGGATCAAGATAGATTATGTCCGGACAGAAACCTGTATCCTGACCGTTATCTTCACGGCCGGCAGTAGCTGCGTCTCCGAGGATTCCTTCAAGCGAGCCGGGCTCCAGGATCTTGCAGCTGACGGTGATGTTGCCTGCCCCGAGCAACCGGAAGTTATGCGCTGTGGCATCAGCCAGTAGGGGGTTCATTTCGTTGTACAGCACATGTTCCGCCGTTTTCGAGAAAGCCCGGCTGTCTACGCCGAGTCCTCCGGTCAGATCCGCTATCCGCATCCCGCCGCTGCCTGCTTTGCCTGTACTGCCCCGCAGTGTCTCCTGGTACAGTCTCCGGGCCAGCACTGCCTTGTATTCTGCCGTCGCCTGCGAACTGCATTGTTCTGCAGACAGGCTGGAGGGGAAAATGAGACCGGCTTCGGCATACCATTCCGGCACTTTTCCCTTGAGCTTTTTCCGTGAAATGATCGTATTGGCCGCAAGGCCGGTGTCTATGTCTTTCCATTTCCCTTTGGAGAGCAGAAGCCTTGCCGGATCGTCATTTTCATGTTCCAGAATAAAATTCTTGAATTTTTCCGTATCCATGATGGCAAAGATATACAGAAGCCGGGAGCAGAGCAAATTATCATTGATGCTTATCCGCAAAGTTTGCCGCAATGGAATTAAATCGTATTTTTGCACATAATTTCTATAAAACCAACTAATTAAAAGTGTTATGAAAAAATTTATTTTACCGCTCCTCATTGGGGGGGGGACTGTTACTGACAGGATGTAACAAAGATGAAGTATCCGGCGATTTCCAGTTCGGCGGTGTTTCTAAAAGTGTGACAAGCGCGGTTGTCTATCTTTATGACAGGTCTTCAGAGGAAACGAATTATGAGGTCTATCTGATGCTTGACGGTACGGAATGGGATTCGGAATACGGGTCTGCCGTTTATTTTGACCTTTATTTTGAAGGGGCCGTTGATGAACTTCCTGCCGGGACTTACGTGTTGGGAGACGATATTCTGGACTATGGCAGCTACAGCAGCTATACAAGAACAGAAGAAACGAATGCGGATATTGTTTCCGGGACACTGACTGTCGGCAAGGACGGGGACAACTGGTCTTTCAAATTTGAAGGCAAGGCACTCGCTTATATTTATAATGAAGAAACTGATGAATATGAGTATGGTGACCCTCAGTCATTCAGCTGCAGTTATTCCGGCCCTGTGACGTATGTGGAGGATGATTATGATGAATACGAACCTGCCTCCGCTACTGGTAGCCTTATGTCAAGAAAAAGCCGTAAATAATCGGTAGATATATTTGAGGTAGATCCAATGAGGGCAGCTTATGTTGAACTGTCCTCATTTTTTATCAGCCTGATTGCTCAGAACATTATTCGCTTTATGGCCTAAGAAACTGTCCGAAATATATGTTTTTGTCCGATAATTTTATAAATTTGTAAGATTTGTGGCCGTAAGGGTTACATTCGGTTTGTAAAACAGATAAATTAACTTTAAATAACACACAATGGAAACTACAAGAGATTTCAGGCAGGTAGCCCAGAGCTGGCTCGACGGGAACTATGACGAGCAGACCAAGAGCGAAGTGAGGGAACTTATGGAAAAAGACCCTGCAGGACTTGAGGATGCATTTTACCGTAACCTTGAGTTCGGCACAGGCGGACTCCGCGGTGTAATGGGAGTCGGCACCAACAGGATGAACAAATACACTGTAGGAATGGCTACCCAGGGGCTTGCGAACTATATCAGGAAGCATTGCACCGGCGATGACATAAAAGTCTGCGTTTCATACGACTGCAGGAACCACAGCAAGGAATTCGCGAAGATTACCGCCGATGTCTTTTCCGCCAACGGCCTTCATGTGTACCTTTTTGAAAGCCTCCGCCCTACACCTGAGCTGAGCTATTCCATCAGGAAAAAAGGAGCGCAGTCGGGAGTGATGGTTACGGCATCCCACAATCCGAAGGAATACAACGGTTACAAGGTCTACTGGTCAGACGGCGCACAGATCACTTCTCCTGTCGACAAGGACATCGTAGCCGAGGTGAATGCCATTTCTGACCCTTCAATGGTAAAATTCGTGCCTGGAGAAGGAGCCGGCAAGATCGAGATCATGGGAGAAGAGGTTGACAATTCATACCTTGACGACATCCTTTCCCTCATGCTTTCTCCTGAAGCACGGGAAAAACACAAGGACCTCAAGATAGTCTATACTCCGCTTCACGGTACAGGTGTCCGTCTGGTGCCTATGGCCCTCAAAAGGCTCGGGTTCGAGAATATTATCCATGTTCCTGAACAGGATGTGAATGACGGGGATTTCCCTACGGTCATGTCCCCTAACCCAGAGGAGCCTTCAGCCCTGAAGATGGCCGTTGAGGCTGCGGACAGGGAGCATGCGGATATCGTTCTCGCTACAGACCCCGATGCGGACCGTATGGGTATCGCCGTACGTGACAATGACGGGAAGATGGTACTTTTCAACGGGAACCAGACCGGTTCGATGCTTACCTATTATATATTGAACCGCTGGAAAGAGCTCGGGAAGCTGGACCCTTCCAAATATGTTGTCAAGACTATCGTGACTACGGAACTTATCCGTGCCATTGCAGAGAAATTCGGGGTGAAGGTCTACAATGTACTCACCGGATTCAAGTATATCGCAGAAATCGTGAAGCAGAACGAAGGCAAGGGAGAGTTCATCTGCGGCGGCGAGGAGAGCTACGGTTTCAATGTCGGTGAATATGTCCGTGACAAGGATGCGGTCATCGCCTGCTCTATGGTGGCCGAGTGTGCATGCTGGGCCGCAGAGCAGGGGCTTACTCTCTATCAGCTCATGCAGAAGATATACAAGGAATTCGGTTATTACAGGGAGTCTCTCACTTCACTCGTGCGTAAAGGAAAGGCCGGAGTCGAGGAGATTGCAGCCATCATGACTGACATGAGGAACAATCCTCCGAAAGACCTTGCGGGCTCTCCTGTGGTGAAAGTCGTGGACTATAACAAGCCGGAAGAGACAGGCCTTCCTAAGTCCAATGTCCTCCAGTTCTTCAGCGAAGAAGGCGATGTCGTGTCTGTAAGGCCTTCAGGTACAGAACCTAAGATAAAGTTCTATTTCGGAGCGAAAGGTGATTCTGCTGATGCCAAGATAGAGAAACTCCGCGGACAGTTCATTAAATGACCGGTATTATGTCCATAAAGAAAAATTCATTCATTGCAGGTGTCATGATAGGGGCATCTGCAATGCTCGTTTACTGCTGTACAGGCAGGGACAACACGCTTACGAACAAAGAAAAAGAGGAAGGCTGGGAACTCCTGTTCAACGGTGAGAACCTGGACGGCTGGCGTGATTATAACGGGACTGAACTTACTGTCCCGTGGCATGTCGTGGACGGCTGCATCCAGGCCAAAGGTTCCGGAAGCGACGCGAGCGGCTATATAGTCACAGACAAGGAGTACGAGAATTTCATCCTTTCCTGGGACTGGAAACTTTCCAAAGGCGGCAACAGCGGCATGCTCTATCATGTAGTGGAGAGACCGGAATTCGATGTCCCATACGTGACAGGCCCGGAATACCAGCTGATCGACGAGCCGAATTTCCCTGAAAAACTGGAAGAATGGCAGAAACTCGGAGTGGACTACGCAATGTACCTTCCGGACAAGTCGAAAATGAAGGTAAATCCTTGCGGAGAGTGGAACAATTCCATGATTGTCTTCGACAACGGCCATGTCGAGCATTGGCTCAACGGGGAGAAGATCCTGGAGTTCGAGGCATGGACCGATGACTGGTTCGCCAGGAAAAACAGCGGCAAATGGGCGCATGCCCCTGAATACGGTCTTGCCCATAAAGGGGTGATCTGCCTGCAGGATCATGGCTATCCCGCTTCTTTCAAGAACATCAAGATAAAGGAACTTCCGCGCAAGGCCGGGAAGGCTGTCGAGCTTTTCAATGGGAAGGACCTTGCCGGCTGGGAGGCCTACGGCACCGAAAAATGGTATGTCGAGAACGGTCTGCTTGTGTGCGAAAGCGGTCCGGACAAGGGATACGGCTATCTTGCTACACGGGAGTACTATGATGATTATGACCTTACGGTGGAATTCAGGCAGGAGGCCAACGGCAACAGCGGAGTGTTCATCCGCTCCTGGGTGGAGCCGGTGGCAAGGGTGCACGGCTGGCAGGTGGAGGTGGCTCCGGTCAACTGCGATACAGGCGGTATCTATGAGTCCTATGGCAGGGGATGGCTTGTCCAGATTCCTGACGAAAAAGAGAACATACTGAAATTCGGCGACTGGAATACCCTCCGTATAAAAGTGCAGGGAGACAATGTCCGGACGTGGCTCAACGGTCAGGAGATGGTAAACATCAATGATTCTGAAATCGGTAAAGGCAAGGGCCGGATCGCTCTCCAGATACATGACGGCGGCGGCATCAAGGTCTACTGGCGGAATCTCCGTCTTACGACATTGTAGGACAATATTATCAACAGCTAAACTAACTTTAATAAAACCACTTGATTATGGAAAGGACACTGGTGATACTGAAACCGGGGACCCTCCAGAGGGGACTTGTCGGTGAAGTCATTTCACGTTTCGAGAAAAGGGGGCTCAAACTGGTTGCCCTCAAAATGAAACAGCTTGACCAGGCGATACTTGATGTACATTATGCCCATCTTAAGGACAAACCGTTTTTTCCGTGGCTCTGCAGCGGCATGATGGCTGCTCCTGTAATCCTCTGCTGCTGGGAAGGTTTCGAGGCGGTGAAGGTTGTCCGTGAAATGGCGGGAGCCACCAATGCCCGCAAGGCAGTCCCTGGTACTATCCGCGGCGACTATGCCCTCAGTGCGCAGGAAAACATCGTGCATACGTCTGATTCTGTGGAGAATGCCAGGATTGAACTTGACAGGTTCTTTTCTCCGGAGGATTACTGCGAGTATCCGTCTCCGTTGAATCAGTATCTTTATGCTCCCGACGAGAAGTAAAAAAAACAAATAGGACGGTTATTTCGGCGTTAAGCTTGACCTTCGGTCCTCACATACTTCAAGTATGCTCCGGTCCTCGGTCTGCGCTTGCCTTGAAATACCTAGTCCTATTTGTTTTTTCGCATAATCGCTATCTGGATTTTATGCAATTTCGGAATTGAACTCCGAAATTACATAAAATCCAGGTGTCTGTAATTTCTTATTTCGATATCGCCTGCAGTATTTTCGAAATCTCCATTATATATTATACCTTTTTTTACGACCGGGGTCATAAGCCATCCTGGCAGTTTCTTTAATGTATTTCCGAATTCCGTAACGTATGTCATTGAAGACTTTATTTCAAATGCCTTTAACTTGCCTTCTTCCTTGATGAGAAGATCGACTTCATTGCCATTGCTGTCCCTGTAGAAATACACTCCGCCATCCATTCCCTTGTTCATCCTGTGCTTGACGGCTTCCATGACGACATAGTTTTCGAAAATATTCCCTCTCATCTTGTCTTTTGACAATTGCGCAGGACTTTCAATATCAAGCATGTAGCATGCCAGTCCGGGGTCTGTAAAATATAGCTTGGGCCGTTTTACAAGGCGTTTTGAAATATTTTCATAGTAAGGTGGCAGCAGATAGATGATATAGGAAGCTGTCAGGACAGATAGCCATGATGTTATGGTCTTGCTGTCGACTCCCACTTCTGAGGACAATTCGTTTGCGTTGAATACCGAACCTATTCTTGCAGCGCACAGTTTCAGGAAACGGAGGAACTGCATGGTGTCTCTGATATTCATCAGGTCGCGGATATCCTTTTCTATATATGTCTTTACATATGACGGATAGAGCAGCCTGGCGATGTTTTTACCTGAATAAACAGCGGGGAACAGGCCGTCATACAGAAAAGTGTCGAGGTCTTTTTCTGAAGCGTATGCTGATATCTCCCGGTATGACATCGGCAACAGTTCATAAACGCCTGCCCTTCCGGCAAGGGATTCTGATACCGACTTCATGAGCTCGAAGTTCGAACTGCCTGACAGGAAAAATTTTCTGTCAGGGTGATTATCCACAATACCTTGGATATATTCAAGCAGCACAGGCACTTTCTGCACCTCGTCTATAAAAAGCGCTTTGTCCGTCTGATTCAGGAAAGCAATAGGGTCGCTTTCTGCAAAATTCCTGACATTCACGTCCTTTAGAGAAAACTTGACGGCTTCAGGAAAAAGATGACTGAGAAGAGTGCTTTTCCCGGATTGCCGGGGGCCGGTTACGGCAATTACGGGAAAATATTTAGCGGCTTCTGATATTGTCTGCTCGATCGTTCTGGTTATATAGTTCATTTTTATGCAAAATTGGAATTGAACTCCGAAATTACATAAAATTCCTATACCTTTCAAGAAATTCTTGGAATTCCGGATTGGATGCCAATTCCACCGGGAGGCCCGTTACGGGATGCCTGAATTTTATGCGGGAGGCGTGCAGACAGAGCCTGCAGGCGGAATCGGCGCTACCGTAAAGTCTGTCTCCTTTGATAGGGGAGTCGAGTCCCAGCGGGTGTGCCGCGTGGACTCTCAGCTGGTGGGTGCGTCCTGTCAGAGGGCGGAACAGTACTTTCGCCCATCCTTCACCGGTTCCTGTGATATTGTATTCGGTTACGGCCTTTTTCCCGTGTTTGAAATCCACTTTCTGACGGGGCCGGTCGTGGTAGTCCGGGGCAAGAGGCAGGGATATTGTTCCGTATCCGGCTGCTGCGGACTTCCAGGTTTCCGACAGACCGACAGCGGCATCAGGAGTGCCATTGCCGGCAGTGTCCAGAAGCGCGGTGTATTCTTTCCTGACTTCACCCGTTTCGAATTGCCGCTGCAGGTTTTTCTGTGCATCGGGATTTTTCGCAAAGACGATCACTCCGGAAGTATCCATGTCCAATCTGTGGACACCGAACAGACTGATTCCGAGCTTTTCCGACAGCAGCTCCGGCAGGGATTTTTCTCCTGTCTTCCCGGGGGCGGACAGCATTCCCGAAGGCTTGTCTACCGCTATGATGTCGCTGTCTTCATATATGATTGCCGGGACGGCATCGCTGCGGTTCACAGTTCCTGAAAACGGTTCCGGATACTCCGTTTCCACATCCAGCCCCTGCAGCATGAACCCGAGAAGCGGTCCGCATTTGCCCTTGCATGAGGGGTAGAACCTTCCGTGCTGCCTGACTTCGTTCCCGAGGCTTTTCCCGTACCAGAATTCGCCCATGGCCACAGGTTCCAGTCTGTGAGTATAAGCGTAATGCAGCAGCTTGGGGGCGGCGCATTCTCCTGTCCCGCCCGGCGGTACAAGTCCTTCACCGGAAAAGATATCCCATACGCTTTTCTTTTCACCCAGCGCATTCTCTACCACCATGTTCCTGGATATCCATTCCTGCAGTTCCTCAGACTTTTCCTGCCTCATCCGTTTCAGTGCGGCGATCCTGTCGGAAAACTTCCTGCATATTGATGCCGCATCCTCCATGGCGGCCTTACACTCTGCGGAAATCCGTTTCAGCTGGGCCTTTTCAAACTGGCTCTCCTTTATCAGGGACGCAAGCGTCGTCTTGTCCGCTCCTGAGAGGCGCAGTGCATCCCGCCTGGCCTTCGATTCCGCCATCCTCTCTTTCCACTGCCTTATCTTCTCTTCACATCCTGCCTTTACAGCCTCTGCATTCCGGATAGCCGACCCGAATTCCGGATTCTCTTCTGCTTCTTTTATCGAAGTGCCGATGCCGTTTATCCTGGCTTCTTCCTGCCTGAAATACCCTGACGGATCAGTCAGGTCCAGTACCGGAGGCACGAAATACGGCAGCATGCTACGCCCTCCGGCAAGCCCGGAGAACCCTGCCAGGAACCCGATCCCTCCAGCTGAATCCCTGACGACCAGCACGCCCAGCATCTTCCCTTCTGAAAAGGCCTGCATGAGCCCTTCCGAGACCGAGATATATCCGAGTACCGTTTTCGCTGCTTCAGCGGTGACGGGAGCGGGAGTGTATCTGAACGGATCATTGAACCTTTCCGGTATCGGCAGACTGCTCTCCAGGGTATCAAACCTGTGTATCAGAGGGTCATCAGTCCTCGTCATCGTTCTCGGATATTATCAGAAGCCTGTCTCCTTCGTGAAGTTCCACGCTTCCGTTAGGGACGATGAACTTTTCACCTCTTTTTATCATCATCACCAGCATGCCTTCCGGCAGTTTCACCTCCTTGAGTGTGTTGCCGAGCTGCAGAGCCTCTTCCGTAAGTGTCACTTCCACCAGCTTTCCTGCCTCTTCAGGGACTTCGACTCCGAATTTGTTGTCGTCATCAGGAACAGGGAGGCTCAGGTTGAGCTTCTTTGCGGCGGAGGTGATGGTGCTGCCCTGTATTATCAGGGACATCAGTGTGATGAAAAACACGATGTTGAATATGAGACCGGAACCTTCGACCTTGGCGATTACCGGATAGGTCGCGAAGATTATCGGAACTGCCCCGCGGAGCCCCACCCAGGAAATATATGTCTTTGACGGCAGCGAGACCTTCCTGAACGGGATAAGTGTCAGGAATACCGACAGCGGCCTGCCGACAAGGATCATGAACAGCCCGATCAGCAGTGCAATAGGGGCTACCTGCAGCATTTCGTGCGGATTGACAAGAAGTCCGAGCGCCACGAACATCACTATCTGCACCAGCCATGTCATGCCGTCCAGGAAAGAGAATATCTCTTTTCTGAAAGTTATCTTGTGGTTTCCTATGATGACTCCTGCCAGATATACGGCCAGGTAGCCGTTGCCATAGAGCTTTGTCGTTACCGTGAAGGTGAAGAACACGATGCTGATAAGCAGGATGGCATAAAGCGGGGCGTTGGTCAGATGTACTTTGTTGAGCACCCATACGGCAAAGTAGCCCATGACCATGCCCGCGATTATTCCGACTCCGAACTGCAGCAGGAGCGTCTTGAGCGCATCGGCAGTGATTGTCCAGGCGTCAATGCTTTCTGCCCCGGCTCCGGACAGGGTGTTGGCTATCTGGATCAGGACGATTGTGAGTATATAAGCCATCGGGTCGTTACTTCCGCTCTCGAGCTCCAGAAGCGGCTGAAGGTTGTTCTTCAGTTTCATCCTGCTGTTTCTCAGGATGTTGAATACGGAAGCGGAGTCCGTGGAGGACATGGTTGCGGCCAGAAGGATGCATGTTACCAGGGGCAGGGAGATAGGGGCCATGTCCCATTCGGAAAGCAGGAAGATGAAAAGACCAGTAAACACAGTCGTGAGCAGGACGCCTATCGTGGAGAGGGCCAGGCCTTCTCCGAGAACAGGTTTGATTTCCTTGAACTTGGTTTCCATGCCGCCGGTGAACAGGATGACGCACAGGGCGATCATGCCGATGAACTGTGCATGGTTCATATTGTTGAACTGCAGCCCCAGACCGTCGCTGCCGAACAGCATTCCCGCTATCAGGAACAGGAGCAGGGAAGGAAGTCCGAACCGGTATCCGGCCTTGCTTATGAGTATACTGCAGAATATCAGTATTGAGCTGATGAGGAGGATGTTTTCAGATGTGAAATGCATTGTCTTACCTGTTGAAAATCTTATTGTCTACTGTATCTTTACATTTGCGGCCTTGTATTCCGTACACCATTCTTTCAGGCCGCATTCATGGCATTTTGGTTTCCTTGCGGTACATACGTATCTCCCGTGCAGTATCAGCCAGTGGTGGGCGGTGGCTCTTGATTCGGCGGGTATGTTTTCCGTGAGGTCTTTTTCTACCGCCTCCACTGTCTTCCCGTCCGAAAGGCCGAGTCTGCGGGATACCCTGAATACGTGTGTGTCCACCGCTATTACCGGCTTGTCATAGACTACGGACGCTATCACATTGGCCGTCTTGCGTCCTACTCCCGGCAGTTTTACCAGTTCGTCCGGGTCCTCCGGGACCTTGCTCCCGAAATCCATGACCAGCATCTGCGCCATGCCGATAAGGTGCTTTGCCTTGTTGTTCGGGAACGATATGGATTTTATCAGCCCGTAGACCTTCTCGAATGACGCCGCCGCCAGGTCTTCCGGTTCCGGGAACTCTCTGAAAATGGCAGGTGTATACATGTTCACCCTCTTGTCGGTGCATTGCGCCGACAGGATTACTGATATCAGCAGATGGAAAGGAGTGTCATAATGAAGCTCGGTAGTCGGGGCCGGGACATTGTCCTTGAACCATGCCAGAATGTTGGAATACAGGTCTGTCCTGTTTTTATTGTTCATTTTCCGGAGAGGTTTCTGTCTGTTTGTCCGATTCGTTTTCCTGATCTGCCGGCGTATCTTCGGTGTCATTTCCGGAAAGGATCTGCTCTTTGCATGATTCGTCGGCGCAGACGAAGACACGCCCATGGTATTTCTCGACTATCGCCTTGTTGTGCGTAACCATCACTATCGCCGTGCCGCGTTTTGTGTTTATACCGGTAAGCAGCTGCATTATGCCTTCCGCGGTATCAGGATCCAGGTTTCCGGTAGGTTCATCGGCTATTATTACTTCAGGACTGTTCAGCAGGGAGCGGGCGATTGCTATCCTCTGCTGTTCTCCGCCTGAAAGCTGGTGAGGCATTTTGTGTGCCTTGCTGGACATCCCGACGGCCAGCAGCACTTCCCTTATCCTCTCTTCTATCCTGCTCTGGCTCTTCCATCCCGTGGCTTTAAGGACGAAAGACAGGTTTTCCTCTACGCTCCTGTCCATAAGAAGCTGGAAATCCTGGAAAACCACTCCCATTTTCCGGCGGAGATAAGGGATTTCCTTTTCCTTTATTCTCCTGAGGTCGTATCCGCAGACCGTTCCTTCTCCGCTGTAAAGGGGATTTTCCGCTGTTATTGTCCTTATTATGGAGGTCTTTCCGGAACCGACACGGCCGATTATATAGACGAAATCGCCTTTGCGGACATCCATGTCCAGCCCGTAGATGACCGTATTCTCCCCGTTGACTATTTCGGCATTCCTGAAAGAGATTATTGTATCTCTGCTGTCTTCCATCTGTAAATGCATTTAACTTACAAAGTTAATCATTAAATTGCTACATTTGCAGAAAAATTGCTGGAAGATGATGAAAAAGGGTTTTGCGGTTTTATGTCTCGGGATTTTGCTTTTGCTGTCCGGCGCGGACATGACTGCATCTGCGGCCCCGCAGGCTGCTGACAGGGAAGCCGGAAAAGAATTCAGACTCGCCCTTTCTTTGTATGACAGGGGCATGTATGACAGGGCATTGGTCCTGTTCAGCGGGCTGGCTGAAAAATATGACGACTATGAGGCTGAAGGATATGCCGTACTGTGCGAGGCGAATCTCCGGACAGATGGCTATGAACATCATGTGAAGAGGTATGTCCGGGAACATCCTGATTCCTGGCTTGTGCCGCGGATCCGTTACAGACATGCCCTGAACATGTTCGACAGCGATGACTATGCAGGTGCTTCCGGCGAGTTCGAGACGATTTCACGATACAGGCTTGCAAAGGGCCAGGTGCCCGAGTTCCTTTTCAAAAGGGCCTATTGCGACTTCATGCTCGGCAATTATGACAGGGCTCTTCTGCGGTTCAGGGAATTCGAAAATCTTCCGGAGTCGGACTATACGGCGCCGGCCAGATTCTCTTCCGGATATATCCGTTACAGACAGAAGGATTTCAAGAACGCCCTGGAATGCTTTACCCTTGCTGCCGTGGACAGCCGCTTCACATCCATGGCAAACTATTATATGATAGAGTGCCTTTTCATGCTGGGTGACCATAAGGCCGTGTGCGAACAGGGACCTGAGCTGATGGACAGTATCCCGCAGGAACGCAGGTCCCACGTGACCAGGCTTGTCTCGGAATCCTGGCTTGTGCTGGGAGATGCGGACAAGGCAAGATACTGGTTTGACCGGAATGAGGCCTCTTCCGAACTGCGTTCCCGCAGCGATTATTTCTACGCCGGTTCCGTACTATATGCCGTGGATGACTATCAGGGGGCGATCGACAAATATTCCATGATGACGGAACGGACTGATTCTATAGGGCAGATCGCCAACTACCATCTGGGGTACTGCTATATCCAGACAAAGAACAAAGTGGCGGCGATGGATGCTTTCCGGGATGCGTCTGCAGTGGATTATGACCCCGATATTACAGAAGATGCATATTTCAACTATGCGAAACTGACATTCGACCTGAACAATGATTCTTCCGTTTTCAATGATTATCTTGAACTTTACGCCGACAAGGAGAGAGGTGACAAGATCAACAGCTATATAGCCGTGGCGGCCCTGCACGGACATGACTATGAGACTGCCATAGACGCATACGGCAAGATCGATGACATGGATCCCGATATGACGCTCAACTATATGAAGGCCAATTATCTTCGGGCGTCCCAGCTTATTTCCAGCGGATCTTACAGGGATGCCGTCCCGTATCTTAAGGCGGCGGCATATTATTCCGACAGGTTTTCGATGTTCAACCAGCTTTCCCGCTTCTGGATTGCAGAGTCGTACTATATGAACGACCAGTACGCCGAAGCTGCCGGCCTTTACACCGAACTGTACAATATTTCTGCACTGTACAATATGGAGGAAGGGTATCTGATACCTTACAATATCGCATACTGCTTTTTCAAGGAAGCCGACTATACGAAGGCCGCTTCGTGGTTCAAAGAATACCTTTCCGGGGATTCAGTGAAGTTCAGGAAGGAGGCGGCGCTCAGGTATGCCGACTGCTTTTTCATGACGGCCGACTACACACGGGCCATTGATGCGTACAATGCGGTGCTCAGAGACTATTTCGATGCGGATGACATCTATCCGTATTACAGGGCTGCCATCGCGTATGGTCTTGAAGGACAGAATGCCAGGAAGATATCTCTGCTGGACAATGTCAACAGGGCTTCTCCGTCCTCCGCCTTCTATCCCGAGGCCCTGTTCGAACTGGGCCGGTCGTACGTTGCCGCAGAAGATCCGGCGCGGGCTACCGCTTCTTTCAACAAACTTATCGGGACGGTGAAAGACAGTACTTTCATAGCCCGCTCGATGATCGAGCTCGGCATGATCAGCAGGAATGCCGGCGATAATGCAAAAGCTTTGGGCTATTTCAAGAAAGTGGTAGAGGAATTTCCGCTTTCAGGGTATGCGGACGATGCCTTGCTTGCCGTCGAATCCGTGTACCGGTCTGCCGGCGAACCGGAGAAATACATCGCATACATCGACCGGATAGGCAAGGGCTCCATCATGTCCGAGAACGAGAAGGAGATGATGATATTCAATGCGGCAGAGCAGATCTATCTCTCCGGTAACTACCGGAAGGCTCTCGTTTCCCTGCAGGCGTACATAGACAAGTATCCTTCGGGCATGAAGTCGGATCAGGCTGAATTCTATATGGCCGAAAGCTACAAGAATACGGACCAGCCGGAGAAGGCATGCGACTATTATGCAAAGGTCGCGGAGAGCGGCTCCGGTTCTTTCAGGGAACTCGCGGTCCTCAACTATTCGAGGATTTCATACGGTCTCCAGCGCTATGAAGATGCCCTCGGCGGCTATGTCTCCCTGAGGAATTCGGCGCAGTTTGAAAACAACCGGTACGAGGCCCTTCTGGGAATGATGCGTTCTGCCTATATGGCCCACCGTTATGCGGACGCCATAGGATATGCTTCCGAAGTGAAGGCTGACGGCGGCAGCGGGGCCGATATCGTGAGGGAGGCCGACAGGATAATGGCCAAATCGTATCTTGCCACGAGCCGGAGGGACGAGGCTTTCGCCATACTTGAAACATTGGCAAAAGACCCGGGCACGCCGGAGGGCGCCGAGGCCGCATGGCTTATAATCCAGGATTGTTATGACAGAGGGGAGTTTGAAGATGTCGAGAACAAGGTCTATGCCCTTTCCGATGCCGGGACCGGACAGACCTACTGGCTTGCGAAGTCCTTTATCGTCCTTGGAGACGCTTTTGCCGAAAGGGGCGAGTTCGGGCAGGCGAAAGCCACTTTCCAGAGTGTTCTTGACGGTTATACTCCGCCTGAAGGAGGTGACGATGTGCAGGATAATGTCAGAATGAGACTTTCGAAGCTCGAAGAGCTGATGTCCGCTCCGGCAGATACCGTCGCTACATCGTTGTGACACTGCCTTTCCGGCGGAGTCACTGTCATTCCGGAGGAGGGCGTGGCCCGGAGCCGGGAAATCTGAAGTATATAATTTAAATTAAGGTAACATAATTCAGGACCGATTTGTCGGACTGACGTTAAATCAAGAATATGCACCGTATCAGAATAAATTCAACAATCGCTTTCCTGCTTGTGGCCGTTCCGGCCGCAGCCCAGGACATAGATCCTACCGTCGAGGTGTCGCGCATTTATCAGGGAAAGATGATGGAAGTGCACAAACCGATGATAGGCATGCAGATTCCGGACAGCGTGATGCATTTTGACCTGGATTTCGACTATTCCGTATTCGACAATCCATACAAAGGGACGTACGAGTTCAATCCGTATGTGCAGGACATGAAGCCGCAGTCTGCAGCATGGTCGGGACGCCGCCTGTTCCTCAGGGCCGGCGCGGGTTATCCTCTGCATCCTGTATTCGACTTCGTATGGTCTCCGGACCTGAAAGGGAAATTCCGTATGAGCACATACGTCACCCACAGATCATATATAGGAAAATACAGAGGGATAGTTCCCGTAATGGACGAATCTTCCGGTACGGTCTGTCTGGAATCACCGCAAGGAATGCCTGCAGGCAGCAGCTGGAAAGGCTATGACTCCCAGACTTCGGCCGGGGTTGACGGCAGGGTAAGCTGGGACAAGGGCATATTCACTTTCAATGTGGGATACTACGGTCTGGCTACGTCCGATACGCTGGTCTCACGTGGGTACAACGCTTTTGATGCCGGACTCAGGGTCCGTTCGTCCGACAGGCAGGACCGCCATTTCCTGTATGACGTTTCATTGGATTACAGATATGGCGTGGACAATATTGACGGTTTTGCAGTGACCAGAGGGCTTTCCGGCCATGAGCTTTCCTTCTCTTCTGTTCTGGGACCGGTGTTCTCCGAAAGCCAGAGGTTTACAGTAGGTATAGATCTGGACATGGTATCATACGGGAGGGCTTTCGGGACCGATGCCGGAAGATTTGCGGTCATTCCTGAATATCAGTTGTCCAAAGGAAGATGGAGACTCGGACTCGGTGTCCGGCTGTCCGCCATGTTCAACGGCGGGGAGGCCGGCCTTCTTCCTTCACAGGACACAAAGAAAGGACAGTATGTATATCCGGACATAAAGGTCAGCTATGACATCATCCGGGATTATATGCGCATTTATGCAAAACTCGGCGGTGGGGAGAGCATCGGCCGGTATTCCGACATGCTCCGGACGGGACATTTCATCCATCCTCTTTATACTCTGACGGCAGGGGGGCCTCTTCTGGACAACACTGTAGAGCGTATTTCGGCATCCCTGGGGCTTCGGGGCAATATCGCTTCCCGTTTCAGCTATGACCTCAGTGCAGGGTACCGCAACTTTGCCTCCGCCCCTCTGTTCGCTGCAGTTTCCGGATCCCGGTCATCAATTGACGGGCTGTCTGCCACGCTCGGGTATACCGGCATGCAGATGTTCTATGCTTCTCTTGACTATGGATGGAATTCGGCGGATTTTTCCCTTGACGGCAACTTTACCTACAGGTATTCCGATGTCTCCGCCGGAGACGTTTTCCTTTCAGACGGGAACAATACATGGATGTCTTTCTTTCTGCCGGCTGCATTCTCCGGGGATGTCCGCGCTCTGTACAACTGGCACAGGCGTATCTATGCCGGTGCGGACTGCCGGTTCTCCACCGCCCGCGATGGCGCACTGTGTTCTACAGCCGGCTATGCGGATCTCGGCATATATCTGGAACTCAGGACCGCCAGGCTTTTTTCATTCTGGATACGCGGAGGGAATCTTCTCAATATGACCGTCCAGTACATGCCGATGTATGCGGAGAGCGGAATCAACTTTACGGCCGGAATCTGCTTGAATCTGTAATATTTTTATTAAATTTGCCCGTTTAATTGTCATTATCGTATGAGCGAAAATATCAATCACGAAGAGAATCAGTATTCGGCCAACAGCATACAGGTCCTCGAAGGGCTGGAGGCCGTCCGCAAGAGGCCTTCCATGTATATCGGAGATGTAGGGAAACGGGGACTGCACCATCTGGTCTATGAGGTGGTGGACAACAGTATCGACGAGGCGCTTGCCGGCTATTGTACGCATATCGAGGTTTCCATCAATGAAGACAATTCCATAACTGTCAGTGACAACGGGCGCGGTATTCCTACCGGGATGCACGAGAAGGAGCACCGTTCCGCCCTGGAGGTCGTGCTTACCGTCCTTCACGCCGGCGGAAAATTCAGCAAGGACAGCTATAAGGTCTCCGGAGGTCTGCACGGCGTGGGTGTATCCTGCGTGAACGCCCTTTCAGACTATCTTAAGGCGGAAATTCACAGGGAAGGGAAGATATTTGTCCAGGAATATTCGAAAGGCAAGCCTCTGTCTGACGTGAAAGTCGTCGGGGAAGCCTCTGATACGGGGACGACAGTCACTTTCCATCCTGATGCCGAGATTTTCACTGTCACTACGGTTTACGAGTATGATACCCTTGCGGGCCGTCTCCGTGAACTGGCTTATCTTAATAAAGGCATCACCCTTACGCTTACTGACAAGCGCGAGCTTATAAAAGAGACAGATGACAACGGGGTGGAGACCGAAACCTATAGAAAAGACGTATTCTATTCAAAAGAAGGCCTTAAGGAATTTGTCCAGTACCTTGATGCCGATTCGGAGAAACTTATCGAGAGCCCTATCTGTCTGGAGACCGACAAGATCATCCCTATCGAGATAGCCATGCAGTATAATACGGGCTTTACCGAGAAAATCTACTCTTACGTAAACAATATCAATACTATAGAAGGAGGAACCCATCTTCAGGGCTTCAGGATGGGCCTCACCAGGACGCTGAAGAACTATGCCGAGAAGAACGGCATGCTCGCCAAGCTTAAATTCGACCTTGACGCGTCCGACTTCCGCGAGGGGCTCACTGCTGTGGTGTCCGTGAAAGTAGCCGAGCCGCAGTTCGAGGGCCAGACAAAGACCAAGCTCGGTAACGGGGAGGTCGTTTCTGCCGTGTCACAGGCCACGGCCAATGCGCTGGAGTCCTATCTTGAGGAGAACCCGAAGGATGCTAAGGCCATCGTAGACAAGGTCATCCTTGCCGCCACGGCCCGCCACGCCGCCCGCAAGGCGCGGGAGATGGTGCAGCGCAAGACCGTCATGTCGGGGGCCGGGATGCCCGGCAAGCTGGCTGACTGCTCGGAGCGCGACCCGGAGAAATGCGAGCTCTTCCTCGTCGAGGGAGACTCCGCAGGCGGTACCGCAAAGCAGGGCCGCGACCGTATGACCCAGGCCATCCTCCCGCTCAGGGGTAAGATCCTGAATGTGGAGAAGGCCATGGAGCACAGGGTGTTCGAGAGCGAGGAGATACGCAACATATACACTGCCCTGGGCGTAACCGTGGGCACCGAGGAGGACAGCAAGGCGCTGAACCTTTCCAAGCTCAGGTACCACAAGGTGATCATCATGACCGATGCCGATGTGGACGGCAGCCATATCGCCACACTTATCCTGACGTTCTTCTTCCGCTATATGCTTGACCTCATCAGGAACGGCTATGTATATCTGGCTACCCCGCCTCTCTATTTGGTGAAGAAAGGAAAGGAGGAGATATACTGCTGGACTGAGGAGCAGCGCAAGGACGCCACCATGAAGCTCGGCAAGGGCTCCGACAAGGGCGTTACCGTCCAGAGGTACAAAGGTCTTGGAGAGATGAGCGACGAGCAGCTCTGGGACACGACCATGGACCCTGACAAGAGACTTCTCCGCCAGATTACCATAGACAATGCGGCGGAAGCCGAGCGTACATTCTCCATGCTGATGGGCGATGACGTGCCTCCTCGCAGGGAGTTTATAGAGGCTAATGCCCATTATGCCAACATTGATGCTTAAAATCAGATAAAATGGTGATTTTGTCGTTGGACTCGTTCTTCATATCCTCATTACCTTTAAGGTAACTCCGGTATTCAGAACTTCGTCCGCCTGAAAATCCCTCGTCTTATCTGACTTTAACATACTGAACAGAAAATAGTACTAAAATTTAAATATTATGGACATTTTTGACAGAATAGCAAGAGACTCCGGCGGCCCTCTCGGCCAGTACAGACAGAAGGCGTTCGGATATTACATGTTTCCGAAGCTCGAAGGCGAGCTCGGTCCGCACATGAAGTTCAGAGGCAAGGAAGTCCTGAACTGGAGCCTGAACAACTATCTGGGTCTTGCAAATCACCCTGAAGTGAGAAAGACGGATGCCGAGGCTGCGGCCAAGTGGGGGCTCGCATACCCTATGGGCAGCCGCATGATGACAGGCCATACTTCTCTCCATGAGAAATTCGAGAGGGAACTTGCTGATTTCGAGAAGAAAGAGGATGCTTTCCTGTTCAACTTCGGCTACCAGGGAATCATATCGACCATAGATGCCCTGATGGACAGGCATGATGTGATAGTATATGATTCAGAGGCTCATGCCTGCCTTATCGACGGGGCACGTCTGCACATGGGAAAAAGAATGACTTACCGTCACAACGATATAGAAAGCTGCGAGGCTACTCTCAAGAGAGCTACCAAACTGTGCGAGGAAACCGGAGGCGGCATACTCCTGATCACCGAGGGTGTATACGGTATGACCGGGGCATTGGGCAACCTTGACGAAATCGTTGCGCTCAAGAAAAAATACAAATTCAGGATACTGATAGATGATGCACACGGGTTCGGCAATATGGGACCTACCGGCAGGGGTACATCGGAGCATTTCGGAGTGATGGATGAAGTCGACCTCTATATCGGAGCGTATGCGAAATCCATGGCCAGCATCGGCGGCTTCGTGGCAGGACCTAAGGTCATCATCGACTATCTCCGCTACAATCTCCGTTCCCAGATCTACGCCAAGTCTCTCCCGATGGCTTTCGTAGAGGGCGGTCTCAAACGGCTTGAAATCATCCGCAGTGCCGAAGGCGACGAGCTCCGCAAGAAGCTGTTTACCATCACACGTACCCTTCAGGACGGTTTCCGCAATCTCGGCTTCGACATCGGTCCGGCACAGGCATGCGTCACTCCGGTGGCTATCAAGGGCGGTGTCGGCCAGGCTACCCGCATGGCAGTGGATCTGCGTGAGAACTACGGGATTTTCTGCTCTATCGTGGTCTATCCTGTCATTCCTAAAGGTATGGTTATTTTCCGCATCATATCCACGGCAGCACATTCCATGGAAGATGTCGAATACACTCTGAAAGCTTTTACCGAGATGCGTGACAAGCTCAACAGGGGAGAGTATGACGGAGATGACGTTATAGATATGGCAGACAAAGACTGATTATGAAAAAAGATTACTTTAAAGGTAAAGTAATGATTATAACGGGAGCCAGCTCGGGGATCGGGTTGGCTTCTGCCAAATTATTCGCGTCTCTCGGAGCGAAGCTGGCTCTGGCCGCAAGATCCGAGGACAAACTGAAGGAACTGGCTTCACAGATTTCCCGGGATCCGGACAACGATATCCTGTGCGTGAAGACCGACGTGTCCGTAGAGGCTGACTGCAAGGCTCTTGTGGAGAAGACCGTGGAGAAGTTCGGAAAGATAGACATTCTGGTGAACAACGCCGGTCTTTCCATGCGGGCGATGTTCCGGGACCTGGACCTTTCGGTAATCAGGACTCTCATGGATGTCAATTTCTGGGGAACGGTCTACTGCACCAAATATGCCCTGCCGTATCTTCTGCAGGCCAAAGGTTCTGTCGTAGGCGTGATTTCCATTGCCGGATTTGCCGGTTTGCCGGGGCGTACCGGATATGCATCGTCCAAATATGCCATCAGAGGCTTCCTTGACACTTTAAGGATAGAGCACCTGTATGACGGGCTTCATGTTATGGTGTTCGCTCCGGGCTTTACGGCATCCAATGTCCGGAATGCCGCCCTGACTGCCGACGGGCACCGGCAAGGCAAGACCCCTCGTGATGAAGGCAAGATGATGACTGCCGAAAAAGTGGCTGAATATATGGCAAAAGGGCTTGCCGGACGTAAGTCCGAAATGATACTGACCCCGATAGGCAAGCTTACCGTATTCATGCACAATATACTGCCTCGTCTTACCGACAGGCTGGAATTCAGCTACATGGCCAAAGAACCAGACAGTCCTTTCCATAAGAAATGACTTTTCCATCGTCCGCGTATGCAGAATAATCTTACACCCGGTGCGGCCGGAGAAATTTTCCTTTACCAGGACAGCAGGATGGCCGGGTCAGTACATCGTTTTGTAGTCACCCTTACGATGCACGTCCGCAAGGAGCGTCTTGAGCAGGCCGTAAATGAACTGATGCCGCGTTTCATGCATTTTGCTGCGGGCGTCAGGAAGTCGGGTGACAGCATGGTGCTTGTTCCCGTAGAGGCAGCTGTCCCCGTATTCGAGTACGTAAATGATCCTGAGAAAGGCTCTCTGCCCGGAATAGGAAGCGACGGACTGGGAGGATACCTTTTCAGAGTATCGTGTTCCCGGAAGTCCGTTTTCTTTGACTGGCATCTGGCGCTTTCAGACGGGAAAGGTATGCTTGAGTTTGTTAAAGCCGTGGTTTTCAGGTATGTACAGATCTGCGGATTTCCTGTTAGGAATGACGGGACTGTCAAAGAAGCCGAAGAGCCGTCCAACGCCGTAGAAGGGATTGATCCCTACGAAAGGCTTGACGACATACCGGCTTCCAGACCGGTATGGTATATGGATGCCAGGGCTTTCAATGTTCCGCTTCCGGAAAATCCGGAAGATATGGAAAGAGTCCATGTCCAGCAGATCCGGATTCCCGTAGCCAAGGTGAAGGGCCACGTAAGGGAATATGTTTCGCAGCCGGAGTCTTTTATCTCCCCCCTGTTTTCTCATGTACTGTATGAACGTTTCTGCGGTCAGATGCAGCAGGGAGAATATATCGTCTCCACTATCAAGGAGAACCTGAGACCGCATTTCCCTTCCGCATCGCTCCGTTCCTATTTCGCTCCCGTTTCGCTTGCATACAACCGCAAGGTGGATGAATATCCTTTCGGGACTGTCCTCATGTCCCGGAAGAAACTTCTTGACGCGCAGCTCAAACATGATGCCCTGGCCTATAGCGCAAAGCGTATGATGAAGACAGTGTCGCTTTCCTGCGGAGACGGCATCCCTTTCAATGAAAGGGTCCTGCGTGCGGAAAAGTGTATGGATACGGATGCCGGGACCGCGACATTCTCCATTTGCAATGTAGGGAATATCGCCATGCCGGAGTCACTGCAGCAGTATATAGTTGAAATCTATCCGATTGTGCCGTCAGGCAGTTATGCAAGTTCTCTTTCCATCGTAAATTTCAAAGGGGACCTGACGGTGACTGTCTGTGACAGGAACGAGGGGATGGATATAGCGGTAAGATTTGTGGAACTGCTTAACAGACAGGATATTCCTGCCTTCGTTTCCGATGAGTTCCAGTTTACGCAGATAAGATACTTACCTGAAAAAATCGCTGACAATGGATAAGGCCAATTTACCTCATGGATGGAAGGTGTATGCACCTCTGCTTGTACTTTTAGTGATATTCGTGCTTCTGATGCCGCGGAGCGGGAAGTTCAACTATGATTACAGGAAAGGCGTGCCGTGGATGTACGAAACCCTTGTGGCACAGTTCGATTTCCCTGTCCTGAAGACAAGCGAGCAGCTTCAGGCGGAGAAGGAGCAGGCAAGCGCTAACGTCATTCCGTATTACAGGTATTCCGAAAATATAGTCAATGATGCCCAGGCTGCCCTCAAGGCCACTCCGCTCGGAAAATACGATACCCTCAAGTCGGAGTTCTCAAGGATAATGTCCGCCATATATGAAAAGGGCATTATCGAGAACGTTTCCGGTAAGGAGACCGCTCCGGACGAGGACGGCGTCATCTTTGTCCAGAGAGAGAAAAGGGCGACGGAAGTGCCGGCTTCCGAAGTATTCACCCCGGCTTCTGCAAAGCAGCGCTTTGCGCAGGAAGTCTCCGGGCTTGATAAAAAAGGCAATGTCGATTCACTGTGCAGGTATTCCGGTATATATGACCTTCTCATACCGAACCTCATATTCGACAGGCAGACTACCGATCTGGTACATGAAGAATCCGTGAACTACATATCCCCGACTTCAGGGGTCGTGAATTCAGGTCAGCTGATAGTGACGAAAGGAGAGATGATCACTTCCGAAATAGAGCAGCTTCTGGATTCATACAAGGCTGAATATGAAAGCAGTTTCGGCTATTCCGGCCCGAGAATCCTGCTGTGGATCGGGGATGCCCTCATAGCTTTGTCCTTGGTAGTCATACTGTTCCTGTCACTGTACTATACCAACTGGACGATTTTCAGCCCCGGTTCATTCAACAAATATGTCTATCTGCTCGTCATCTTCCTGATATCGTTCCTGATGGCTATATTCGTCGAAAAGGCCGACCCGAGTTTCCTGTACCTGACGCCGTTCGTGCTTATAGCGCTGTATCTGCGGGCTTTTTTCAAGAAGAGGGTCGTGATGCCGGTGTACATCATTTCCCTTCTTCCTCTGCTGGTCTTCTCCCACAACGGTCTGGAACTGTTTGTCATGAACCTTGTCGCCGGAGTCGTTGCCATATACGTATTCATGTTTTTCAACAAAGGCTGGCAGCAGTTTGTCACCGCGCTGTGCGTATTCGTTTCCCTGCTTATAGTGTACATGGGATTCCGTCTTATCGACGGGGTAAAAGGCTTCGATGACTTTACGACGATATTCTTCATGTTCCTGGGTTCTTTCCTTATCGTGGCAGGATATCCGCTGGTATATCTTTTCGAGAAGATATTCATGCTCGTTTCCAGTTCAAGGCTCGTTGACCTGAGCGATACCAACAGCAAGCCGCTTCTGGAACTGGCACATAAGGCTCCGGGTACGTTCCAGCACTGTCTGCAGGTGATGAACATGGCGGATGCGGCGGCCAAGGCCATTGATGCGGACGTCCCTCTGGTAAGGGCGGGAGCGCTTTACCACGACATAGGCAAGACGCTCAATCCGCAGTGCTTCATAGAGAATGATTCTACCGGGACCAACTATCATCAGGGGCTGTCCCCGCAGGAAAGTGCCAGGGATATTATCAAGCACGTCCCTGACGGACTTGCCCTTGCTGACAGATACAAGCTGCCGGGAGAAATCAAGCAGTTTATCGATACACATCACGGTACTACCTGTACTGCCTATTTCTACAACAAGTATCTCAATGCAGGAGGTGATCCTGACAAGGCCGAAGACTTTTATTATAAAGGGGCGAAACCAAAGACTCCCGAGCAGGTGATCGTCATGCTGTGCGATACGCTGGAGGCGGCGTCCAGGACCTTGAAGGACTATACTCCGAAGAGCATATCCGATCTGGTGGAGGGAGTGGTGAAGTCCAAGATGTCCGCCGGACAGTTCGAGAACGCTGATATTACGCTGAAAGACCTGAATACCATTAAGGGCGTGCTTAAGGACTATATCCAGCAGATGCACCATGCCCGTGTGGTGTATCCGAAACGGAACCTCCCGGATTATCATTCGAGGCATGAAGCGTGATTTTGATAATATCATCGGATTTGCTATATTTGCACCCTTTGCTGAAAAGAAAAATATAAACAGTTAAAATATATGAACATATCACAGAATAAGGTTGATGATCTCAATCTTGAATTGACCCTTACCATCGGAAAGGAAGATTATGCGGACCGCCGCAAGAAGAAACTGAACGAGCACAGAAGGACAGCCGAAATCAAAGGATTCAGAAAAGGCATGGTCCCGATGTCTCTTGTCGAGAGGATTTACGGACAGTCTGCACTTGTGGATTCTGTAAATGATATTATCGCGGATTCCCTCAACGGTTTCATCAAGGAGAACTCCCTCAAGGTCGTAGGGGAACCTCTTCCGAGCGAAGACCAGCCTCAGACAGAGTGGGTGAACGGCAACGACTTTACATTCAAGTTCGATGTAGCTACCACTCCGGAGGTCGTGCTTGACCTGTCAAAGGATGACAGGATCCCTTATTATAATATTGAGGTGAAGGACTCCGCCAAGGCCGAAATGAAAGAGAACCTGCTGAAGCAGTACGGCTCTCTCGAGGAAGGGCAGGCGGCAGGTGCCGATGATTTTATCATCGTCGATTTCGAGCAGGGCGATACTAAAGTGGAAGGCACATACGTGGCCATCCGTAATATCGATGAGGCTGTCCGTGATTCATTCATAGGCATCAAACCTGGCGAAACACGTGAAATCAATGTCAACGAGACATTTACCAACGAGTCCGACCGAGCTTCCATGCTTAAGGTCAAGAAAGAGGATCTCGCTACGCTGGACCCGATGTTCAAGATGACCGTAAAGACCGTAAAGACATTCGTTTCCGCTCCTATGACACAGGAGACTTTCGACAAGATTTTCGGAGAGGGCAATGTCAAGAGCGAGGAGGAATTCGATGCCAAGGTGGCAGAGCGCCTTCAGTCCGAGTATTCGCAGGAGTCAGAGTTCCGCTTTACCAAGGACGCAAAGGATTATCTGGTGAAGAAGGCTGCCATCGCACTTCCGGAGAAATTCCTGAAGAGGTGGATTTTCGTTGCAAACGACGGCAAGTTCACAATGGAGGAAATCGAGAAGGAGTTCGACCTTTTCCTTGAGGATTTCAGATGGAACATGGTACGCGGATACCTCATGGACAAATACCAGGTTAAGGTAGAGGAGGCGGATCTGCTTGCAAGTGCCAAGGCTTTCGCCGCTTACCAGTTCGCAATGTACGGTATCGGAAATGTTCCTGACGACCAGCTCGAGACATACGCAAAGAACATCCTTTCGCAGGAGAAGGAGGGCCGCAGGGTCCTTGAGCAGGTTGAAGACCAGAAGACTCTCGAGGCTGTACGCGGTGTGGTCACCCTTGATGAAAAAACAGTTTCGGTTGAAGAGTTCAGGGAACTGAAATAATCTGATATGGAAAAGGATTTTGACAGATATGCCCGGCTGGAGCATGGCATAAGTTCGCTCACCATGCACCGTTACCATTCGGTCTACGATGCATATATAAACCCTACCATCATCGAGGAACGCAAGCTCAATGTCGCATCCATGGATGTGTTCAGCAGGCTTATGATGGACAGGATCATCTTTCTGGGGGTGCCGATCGATGATGACGTGGCGAATATTATACAGGCCCAGCTGCTTTATCTGGCCTCTACCGACAGTTCGGCTGATATTTCATTGTATATCAACACGCCCGGCGGTTCTGTATCTTCAGGTCTCGGCATATACGACACCATGCAGCTCATAGAGCCGGACGTAGCTACCATCTGTACCGGAATGGCTGCGTCTATGGGTGCCGTGCTGCTCTGTGCAGGTGCTGCGGGGAAGCGTTCGGCGCTGCCGCATTCCAGAGTCATGATCCACCAGCCTTTGGGCGGAGCCCAGGGACAGGCTTCCGACATCGAGATCGCGGCAAGGGAAATTGTCAAGATCAAGAACGAACTGTACGGGATAATCTCGGAGCATACCGGAAAACCGCTGGAGCAGATCATGGCCGACGGAGACAGGGACCACTGGATGAACTCCAGGGAAGCGCTTGAGTACGGGATGATAGACGAAATCCTTACCGGAAAAAGGAAATAATGGCTAAAGGAAAGAATAACGAAGAAAGGTATTGCATGTTCTGCGGCAGGAGCGAGTCTGAAGTGCCTCTCCTGCTGCAGGGCCTTGATTCCTGTATCTGCAGCGATTGCGTGAAGCTGTGCCATGACTATATAAAGAACATGGAACCGGCTGCTCCCCAGAAGCATGGAAAACTGGAGAAAATCCTGAAGCCTAAAGAGATACATGCATATCTCGACCAGTATGTAATAGGGCAGGACAGGGCCAAGAAACTGCTTTCAGTTGCCGTCTACAACCATTACAAACGCATCAACCACAATCTGGACGATGCCCGCGACCTCGAACTCGAAAAGTCGAACATCCTGATGGTCGGTCCTACCGGTACCGGCAAGACACTGATGGCAAGGACTATTGCGAAACTGCTCGATGTGCCGTTTACGATAGTCGATGCGACTGTCCTTACCGAAGCCGGCTATGTCGGCGAGGATGTGGAAAGCATACTTACACGCCTCCTTCAGGAAGCGGACTATGATGTCGCTTTGGCTGAGCGTGGCATTGTCTTCATTGACGAGATCGACAAGATCGCCCGCAAGAGCGACAATCCTTCCATTACCCGTGACGTTTCCGGCGAGGGTGTCCAGCAGGCCATGCTCAAGCTTCTCGAAGGCAACGTTGTCAATGTTCCGCCGAAAGGCGGGCGCAAGCATCCTGAGCAGGAGTTCATACAGGTGAATACCCAGAATATCCTGTTTATATGCGGCGGGGCATTTGAAGGAATAGAAAGGCGTATCGCCCAGCGGCTCAATACCCAGGTTATCGGGTACGGGGCGAACAACAGGCAGAAGGTAGACAAAGAGAATCTTCTGCAATATGTTTCAGCTCAGGACCTGCGTGCATACGGCCTTATTCCTGAGATTATCGGGCGTCTCCCGGTCATCACATATCTTGACAGGCTGGACAGGACTGCGCTTCTCAGGATTCTTACCGAGCCGAAAAACGCCATCATCCGCCAGTATGAGAAGATGTTCGAGCTGGACGGGATGCAGTTGAATATAGAGCCCGGCGTGCTTGATCTGATTGTCGACACTGCCATAGAGAACAAGCTCGGAGCCCGCGGACTCCGTTCCATCTGCGAGCAGATCATGACCGATGCCATGTATGAGGCTCCGTCATCAAAGAAAAAGATCTTCAATCTTACAGTCGACTACGCCAAGGCACATATCGTGAAATCATAGTTTCAACAAACGTTTAATTAAAAATTAAAAAACAATGAGAAGATTTTTAACCATGATTATGGCAGTTTCTGCCATTTTCACACTGTACTCATGCCAGGAGAAGACTCCTGCTGAGGAACTTGACGGCCCTACAGTAGAATGGGCATCCAATCCGGAGTTCAAGACCCTGGACTTTGACGGCGTGGATGATGAACTGGATATAAATCTGAAAATCAGTGCTCCTGCCGGAATCAAATCATTTGTAGTAAAAATCGACTCCAAGCCTCTCAACAACGGTGAAGGTCTTCTTGACGGATTCAAGCTCACTGAACTCGATCTTGTAAATCCTGCAGAGGAAACAGCATTTATAGTAACAATGATTCTTGGTGATGGCAAGACCGTCGCTGATGCCACTGAAATTAGCCTTGACCTGTCCGCCCTGGTGCCGCTTATCGCAGGTCTTACTGATGAGGACAGCAACCATAGCTTCACTCTTAATATAGCGGACAGTAACGGAAAGTCTGTTGAGAAAACCTGCACTTTCCACCGCGTCGGTGTTGAAACTCCTGAATATGCAGCCCCGACTATGATATGGGAAGGGAATGAGGACTTTGCTCCGATTGAGCTTCAGGAAGAAATGAATGTCAATATTACAGTTTCAGCTCCTGCCGGAATCAAATCTTTCCATGTTGATGTCGTTTCTGAGACACTTTCTCCGATTATTCAGGCAATAAACAATGGAAGTACTGATATGGACCTGATTGGAAATGCTGATCTTGCTGCCGCACTTGCAGGTCTGACTGGCGGTACATTACCTACTGGGGATGCACTGTTGAATCAGACTGAAGTCAACTTCAATCTCTCTACACTGGTTCCTCTTATTCTTGAGTTCAATCCTGCGAGCGGGACAGATCACTCATTTACGTTGACTTTGACAGACAATGCAGATCAGGAACTTTCCAAGACCTGTACATTTCACTATACGGGAGTGGCTGCATCTTTGACAGTTGATGAGTCAAGTGTAAACCTCTGGGACAATACAGTGAAACTTAACGTATCGGGAGGGGCAACATCTGTAGCCTACCGTGAGAAAGGGACTGAGTCCTGGAATCCCGTGACGCCAGACGGGAACGGAGAATATATTGTAGCTCCTGTCTGGAACGAAGGAAAAAATGATGCGGGCCTTACTGTCTATACAGTCGAGGAAGGTACCGGTATCTTCGCCGGCAAGACATACGAATTCCAGCTTGACGGAGAAACAGTAGCTGATGCAGAATTGACTACCGCTACAGGTGACGTAATTCCGAACGGGGATATGTCCGGGTGGACAATGAAAGACGGTGATCTTCCTTATCCAAATGCAGAGGGCGAGAGTTTTTGGGACAGTGGTAACAACAGTTTTGCTAAGCTTTGCCAGCAGGATCCCGAGGGGGTTGCGTACCTGAAGGCCAATATGGTTCTTGGATCCGTGTTCGCCCCGGGAAACATGTATACCGGAGATTTCGTCATGAGCGGTTTTTCTGGAACGGCAAGTTTCGGCAAAGTCTATGCCTGGACAGCTCGTCCTTTCGCACTGAAAGTTTCATACAAGGCAAATGTGGGAACAATAGATCAGGTCGGCGATTCTGATCCTGATGGCGATTCATATAAAGACAGTAAGGACATAACCCGTATTTATGCTGTCGTTGTAGACTGGACTAAACAGCATGGTGTCACTTCGGGGCTTGGAACCCCTACCGGCATGTGGGATCCTGCCACTGCTGCTTCACTTGATGAAGGTGCCATTATCGGCTATGCTTCATTGAATATTACTGAGAGCAAAGCTGAGTTCACTGATGTCGAGATACCTTTTGTATGGTACGATACTGCAGCAAAGCCTGCAGAAGGGAACTATTCTATAGTTATTTCTTGTGCGACCAGCAACCGGGGAGATTATCTTACCGGCTGCTCGACCAATGAGCTCTGGGTCGACGATTTCGAGTGGGTTTACTAAAGCCTTGCCACTTTTATAGTATGGGGATGGGAAAAGCGGTTTTTCCCATCCTTTTTTATATATTCGATTATACATCAAAAAATGTTAAATTTGTGGGATTTGGATTACAAACACTCGACCACATGAAACAATACATTGAAAAGAACAAGGAAAGATTTCTGCAGGAACTGTATTCGCTGCTCAGAATCCCTTCGATAAGCTCCATGGAGGAGCATAAACCCGATATGGAAAAGTGCGCCCGCCGTCTGACGGAACTGCTTCTGGAAGCAGGAGCCGATACTGCGGCAGTATATCCTACAGAAGGCCATCCGGTGGTTTTCGGAGAGAAGAAAACCGATCCGGCTCTCTCGACCGTATTGGTTTACGGCCATTACGATGTCCAGCCGGTTGATCCGATAGAACTTTGGAAATCTGATCCTTTCGAGCCTGAAATCCGTGACGGGGCCATCTACGCCAGAGGCGCAAACGATGACAAAGGCCAGCTTTTCATGCACATCAAGGCATTCGAGTATATGGTCAGAGAGTCCGGCCTGAAGCACAATGTGAAGTTCATTTTCGAAGGTGAAGAGGAAATCGGCAGTCCTTCGCTCGCCGTCTGGGCAAAAGACCACAAGGATATGCTGAAAGCGGACATCATCCTGGTATCAGATACTACCATGATTTCAGAAAAAGTCCCTTCGATCAACTGCGGTATGCGCGGACTTTCATACGTTGAAGTAAAAGTTACCGGGCCGAACAAGGACCTGCATTCGGGCCATTACGGCGGAGCGGTAGCAAACCCTGTCAATGTCCTTTGCGACATGATATCTTCCCTGATAGACAAGGACGGGCACATTACTGTAAAAGGTTTCTATGATGACGTGGTCGAACTTTCTGCGGAAGACAGGGCGAAACTGGCACGGGCCCCGTTCGATCTTGAAGAATACAAGTCTTTCCTGGATATAAAGGAGGTAAAAGGGGAGAAAGGCTACACCACCCTGGAGAGGACAGGAATCCGTCCATGCCTGGATGTCAACGGTATCTGGGGCGGATACACCGGAGAAGGAGCTAAGACAGTGCTCCCTTCGGAAGCCCATGCGAAAATCTCCATGCGTCTGGTGCCGAACCAGGACAGCGAGATCATTACACATCTGTTTGCCGAGCATTTCAAGTCAATAGCTCCTCCTTATGTGAAAGTGGAGGTGACTCCATGTCATGGGGGCAACGGATTTCTGATACCGATATCTTCTCCTGCATACCAGGCTGCGTCAAAGGCCATGACCGAAGTCTATGGCACCGAACCTGTGCCGAGCAGGGGAGGGGGCAGCATCCCCGTCCTGGCTGATCTTCAGCGTATCCTCGGGATTGACCCTCTTCTTATGGGATTCGGACTCGAGAGGGATACGATACATTCTCCGAATGAAAGCTATCTGCTGAGCCAGTTCTTCAAAGGAATGGAGGCGATAGCGTTGTTCTACAGGTATTATTGATATTTCCCTATAAAAGAAACAGATAATAACATTTATTGAATATGAACAGAGAAGAACTTTATCAGCAGATACTTAAGAAAAAATCCATGCTTTGTGTGGGACTGGATGTGGATTTTGACAAGATGCCGGAGCAGATAAAGGCTTTGGCCGAGGATGAATCTATAGCCGTAGGCGGAGAACTGTTTAAAGGCAGGGCCCGCTCGGTAGTGGAATTCAACAAGGCCATAATCGATGCCACAGCACCGCATTGTGTGGCTTACAAACCGAATCTGGCTTTCTACGAATGTTATGGTAAGGACGGTATCAAGGCCCTGGAAGTCACGGTAGATTATATCCGTACAAAGTATCCGGAAATATTCCTTATCGCCGATGCCAAAAGAGGTGATATAGGCAATACCGCCAAAAGGTATGCAAAAGCCTTTTTCGAGACTATGGACTTCGATGCGGTCACTCTTGCACCTTATATGGGAGCGGACAGCGTGACTCCGTTTCTCGAATACAAAGGCAAATGGTCTATAGTCCTTGCCCTCACATCGAATGCCTCGGCATATCAGTTCCAGACCGCACTCAAGGACGGCAAGCCTCTGTATCAGGCGGTAATGGAAGAGATGATGTCTATTTCCACTCCGGACAACATGATGTTCGTTGTAGGAGCGACCAAGGCGGACAAACTTACTGAAATCCGTTCCTTCTGTCCTGACAACTTCCTTCTTGTCCCCGGCGTCGGGGCCCAGGGAGGGTCTGCCGAAGAGGTCATCAGGTACGGAGCCAATGACAAAGGCGGACTTCTCATCAACTCCTCCCGCGGCATCCTCTATGCCTCCACAGGCAAAGACTTCGCCCAGGCTGCCGCCCAGGCCGCCGCGTCTACAGCCGCACTGTAGAATTAAAAAAGTCTTATAACGAAGAAAGTACCCTTTTGAGTCGCCCCCTTTTCTTTCTTTTATCAATTCTAACACACCTAAAGGGGCTGCGCCAAAATCTATCATTTTGACACAGCCCCTTATATTATGATGCCGATAATCCGGTATTGTCTAGAGTTGGCTCATGGCCTTCTGGTATTCGTCCATAGGGGCCACCAGGATTTCCTGGAATTCCTTCTGGCCGGTACCGGCAGGGATTGCATGTCCGCAAATGACATTTTCCTTAAGACCTTCGAGCGTATCCACGCGGCCTCTGATGGCTGCCTCGCTGAGTACCTTCGTGGTCTCCTGGAATGATGCTGCAGAGATGAAACTGTTGGTCTTCAACGCTGCTCTTGTAATACCCTGGAGCACTTGGCTTGCGGTAGCAGGCCTTGCCTCGCGCAGAGTCATCATCTTGAGCCCCTGCCTTTCAAGAGAAGAATTTTCACTCTTCATCTCACGGGCCGAGATGATCTGGCCTTCAGTGTATTTCTGGGAATCTCCCGGATCGGTTACATAGAACTTTCCGTAGATAGCGTCATTGGTATCCATGAATACCCACTTGTCGATGAGCTCTTCAGGAAGGAATTCAGTGTCTCCCGGATCGTTGACCTGTACTTTCCTCATCATCTGACGGACGATGATCTCGAAGTGCTTGTCATTGATCTTCACACCCTGAAGCCGGTAGACTTCCTGGATTTCATTCACGATATATTCCTGTACCTTGATAGGTCCGAGAATGTTGAGGATATCGGTAGGGGAAACCGCTCCGTCGGAGAGCCTCATGCCGGCCTTGACGTAGTCGTTTTCCTGGACAAGAATCTGTTTGGTAAGAGGAACGAGGTAGCGTTTCTCCTGTCCAGACTTGTTCTTGATGATGATCTCCCTGTTTCCTCTCTTGATCTTGCCCATGAGCACTTCACCGTTGATTTCAGATACAATCGCGGGATTTGAAGGGTTACGGGCCTCGAAGAGTTCGGTGACACGAGGAAGACCTCCGGTGATATCGCTTGACTTACCGATGGCACGAGGGATCTTGATGATGATGTCTCCCACTTTCACATCGTCCCCATCATTGACCATGACGTGTGCTCCGACAGGAAGGTTGTACTGCTTCTTGCTGACACCGTCTTCATCAAGAATGTTGATGGTAGGGTTCTTGGTCTTGTCCCTTGACTCGATGATTACCTTGTCCCTGTTGAGAGAATATTCATCAGCGACTTCCTCACGGAATGTCACTCCGTCTATCATGCTGTCGAAACGTGCTTTACCGGCTGTCTCGATGATGGTGATGGCGTTGTAGGCATCCCACTCGCAGATCATATCTCCTTTCTGGACCTTGTCTCCATCCTTCTTGTAAAGGATTGAACCGTAAGGGACATCATACTGTGAGAATGTGATTCCGGTGTTTTCATCCACGATACGGACTTCCGTAGTGCGGCTGACAACCACATCCTGTACAGTCCCGTCATCAAGTATTCTCTGGATGGTCCTGAGCTCCTCGAATTCGAGCTTGCCGTTGTACTTGGATTCGATAGAACTTTCGGCAGCCGTACTTGACGCCGTACCACCGACGTGGAATGTACGGAGCGTAAGCTGTGTACCAGGCTCTCCGATGGACTGTGCGGCTATTACTCCGACCACTTCGCCTTTCTCGACCATCCTGCCGGATGCAAGGTTTCGTCCGTAGCACTTCGCGCAGACGCCCTTACGTGATTCGCAGGTGAGCACGGAACGGATTTCCACCTGTTCTATAGGCAGTGATTCGATAAGTGCAGCCTTGTCCTCAGTGATTTCCTCTCCTGCCGGAAGGATAAGTTCTCCAGTGAGAGGGTTGAATATGTCGTGCACGGAAGTACGTCCCAGAATCCTTTCTCCAAGAGACTCTACAACCTCGTCCTTGCTCTTGATGGCTGTCGCGATAAGGCCGCGGAGTGTTCCGCAGTCCTCTTCGTTGATGATCACATCGTGCGATACATCGACCAGACGGCGGGTCAGGTAACCTGCATCGGCTGTCTTGAGGGCAGTATCGGCAAGACCTTTACGTGCACCGTGGGTCGAGATGAAATATTCGAGCACCGACATACCTTCTTTAAGGTTGGATATGATAGGGTTCTCGATAATCTCGGCACCCTGGCCTCCTGACTTCTGAGGCTTGGCCATAAGGCCTCGCATACCGCACAGCTGCTTGATCTGCTGTGTAGAACCACGGGCTCCGGAGTCAAGCATCATGTAGACAGGGTTGAAGCCCTGCTGGTCAGTGGAAATCTGTTTTTCCACTATGCCTGTAATCTGGTTGTCGATAGAGGTCCACAGGTCGATTACCTTGTTGTAACGCTCGTTGTTGGTAATGAAGCCCATCGAGAAGTTGTTCTTGATGGATTCCACGGTCTTGTATCCGTTTTCGATGAGCGACTCTTTTTCTGCCGGTATGATGACATCCCCGAGGCTGAACGAAAGTCCGCCCTTGAATGCCATTGTGTACCCGAGATTCTTGATGTCGTCCAGGAACTGAGCCGTACGGGCTACACCTGTGTTCTTGATGACCACGGAAATGATCTTACGCAGGGATTTCTTTCCGAGAATCTCGTTGACGTAAGGGACTTCCTGCGGCACGAACTGGTTTACGATGATACGTCCCGGGGTAGTCTCTACCATCTGGGTGCCTTCTTCCGGATTCGTCTTGTCCTTAGGCAGACGTACCTGGATCTTTGCATGTATGTCTATAGCCTTCTCGTTAAGAGCTATAATCACTTCTTCCGGCCCGTAGAACTTCATGCCTTCACCCTTTGCGCCAGGTCTTGCCTTTGTGATGTAATACAGACCGAGCACCATGTCCTGTGAAGGGACGGTGATAGGCGTACCGTTTGCCGGATTCAGTATGTTATGCGAGCCGAGCATGAGCAGCTGTGCCTCCATGATGGCTGCATTTCCGAGCGGAAGGTGCACTGCCATCTGGTCACCGTCGAAGTCGGCGTTGAATGCCGTACATGCGAGCGGATGGAGCTGGATGGCCTTGCCCTCGATCATCTTTGGCTGGAAAGCCTGGATACCGAGTCTGTGAAGTGTAGGTGCACGGTTCAGAAGTACCGGATGTCCTTTCATCACATTCTCGAGAATATCCCAGATAACGGGGTCTTTCCTGTCGACGATTTTCTTTGCGGATTTTACTGTCTTTACTATGCCTCTCTCAATCAGTTTCCTGATGATGAACGGTTTGTAAAGCTCGGCTGCCATGAATTTAGGAAGACCGCACTCATGCATCTTGAGTTCAGGGCCTACAACGATTACCGAACGGGCAGAGTAGTCGACACGTTTTCCGAGGAGGTTCTGACGGAACCTTCCCTGTTTTCCTTTCAGGCTGTCGGATAGTGATTTGAGTGTCCTGTTCGCTTCGCTCTTGACTGCGTTCGATTTCTTGGAGTTGTCGAACAGCGAGTCTACGGCTTCCTGAAGCATACGTTTTTCATTCCTGAGGATGACCTCCGGAGCCTTGATCTCTATGAGCCTTTTCAGACGGTTGTTCCTGATGATCACCCTTCTATAGAGGTCGTTGAGGTCAGAGGTAGCGAAACGTCCTCCGTCAAGAGGAACGAGCGGGCGAAGGTCAGGAGGAATCACAGGAATGACCTTGAGAATCATCCACTCAGGCCTGTTGATCCCTTTTGACTCCTGGAACCATTTCACTATGCTGAGCCGTTTGAGAGCTTCAGCCCTTCTCTGCTGCGATGTCTCGGTGTTCATCTTGGTGCGGAGGTCTTTGGCGAGGGCGTCCACATCGATATCCTTAAGGAGTTCATAGATCGCCTCGGCACCCATACCTGCCCTGAACTTGTCCGGATCGTCATTTGGAAGAGCCTGGTTCTCAGGCATTGAGTCAATAAGGTCAAGATACTCTTCTTCTGAGAGAAGTTCCATCTTGGCGATATTGGTAGTTCCAGGGTTGATGACTATATATTTTTCATAGTAGATTACAGCCTCGAGTTTCTTGGCTGCCAGACCCAGCAGGGCGGCAATCTTGTTCGGAGCTGACTTGAAGTACCAGATATGTGCCACAGGGACAGTAAGTTCGATGTGTCCCATCCTTTCCCTGCGGACTTTCTTTTCTGTAACTTCCACACCGCAACGGTCGCAGACGATACCCCTGTAACGGATCCTCTTGTACTTGCCGCAGTGGCACTCATAGTCTTTTGTCGGACCGAATATCTTTTCGCAGAAAAGCCCGTCCCGCTCTGGCTTGTAGGTCCTGTAGTTGACTGTTTCAGGCTTCAGGACCTCCCCTGACGATCTTTCCTTGATATCTTCAGGGGATGCCAGCGAGATGCTGATTCTTTCGAAATTGCTTTTAACCTTGTTTTCTTTAAAAATAGGCATATCCCAATATTTCTAATTGTCCGTATAAATTAGTCCAATGTAACCTTCAGTCCGAGTCCTCTGAGTTCGTGCAGGAGCACATTGAGAGACTCAGGAATACCAGGCGTCGGCATCAGATCTCCTTTGACGATTGCCTCGTAGGTCTTCGATCTGCCGTTTACGTCATCCGATTTGACGGTAAGGATTTCCTGGAGAACGTTGGATGCCCCGAATGCTTCGAGAGCCCATACCTCCATTTCTCCGAACCTCTGGCCTCCGAACTGCGCTTTACCTCCAAGAGGCTGCTGGGTGATCAGCGAGTACGGTCCGATGGACCTTGCATGCATCTTGTCATCGACCATGTGGCCGAGCTTGATCATGTAGATGACTCCGACAGTGGCAGGCTGGTCGAACCAGTCTCCTGTACCTCCGTCCCTGAGATATGTCTTGCCGAATCTCGGCAGGCCGGCCTTGTCTGTATACTGGCAGATGCTGTCTATGCTTGCTCCGTCAAAGATAGGGGTGCTGAATTTAAGTCCGAGTTCAGCTCCTGCCCATCCGAGGACGGTTTCATAAATCTGGCCGAGGTTCATTCGGGAAGGTACGCCGAGAGGGTTGAGGACTATGTCTACAGGAGTTCCGTCCTCAAGGAACGGCATGTCTTCATCCCTTACTACCTTGGCTACGATACCCTTGTTACCGTGGCGTCCGGCCATCTTGTCTCCGACCCTGATCTTTCTCTTCTTCGCAACATAGACTTTAGCCAGCTGCATCACTCCGTTAGGGAGTTCATCACCTACTTTGATCTTGTCTACAGCGCGACGGTGCTTTGCTGCAGCTTCCTTGTAGGCTATGCAGTAGTTGTTGATGAGCTCACGGACAAGTACGTTTGTGTTCTTGTCTGAAGTCCATTTGCTTGAATTGATATTCTCGTAGTCTATATCACGTATGTCGGCAAAAGCGATGGTCTTGTCCTTCGGTATGATCTCGACGCCGTACAGGTCGCTGATACCGGCGCTCTTCTTGCCTTCGACAAGAGCTGTGAGCTTGTCCAGGAATTTGGTCCTGAGGGCTTCGGCCTTGGTATTGAACTCTTCCTCTACCTTGTCGATCTTGGCTTTCTGGTCTGCCTTTGCTCCTTTCCTGTTGCTTTCTTTGGCCACTTTCGAGTACAGTGCGGTGCCGATAACAGTACCGCTGAGTGACGGAGTGGCTTTGAGAGAGGCATCCTTTACATCACCAGCCTTGTCTCCGAAGATGGCTCTCAGGAGTTTTTCTTCAGGAGAAGGATCGCTTTCACCTTTAGGTGTGATCTTGCCTATCATGATGTCGCCAGGTTCGATATGGGCACCTATTCTGATGATACCGTTCTCGTCGAGGTTCTTGGTGGCGTCTTCGCTTACGTTAGGAATATCCGATGTAAGCTCTTCCATACCACGTTTGGTGTCGCGCACTTCCGTTATGTATTCATCCACGTGCACGGAAGTGAGAATGTCCCAGCGTATCATTCTTTCAGAAAGCACGATTGCGTCCTCGTAGTTGTATCCTTTCCATGGCATGAAAGCCACTTTAAGGTTTCTTCCGAGGGCGAGTTCGCCGTTCTGTGTGGCGTATCCTTCGGTCATTATCTGGCCTTTCTCAACTACATCGCCCTTGCGTACGATAGGTTTGAGAAGGATAGTAGTACTCTGGTTTGTCCTTCTGTATATAGGAAGCTTGTAGACAGTGATATCCGGAGAGAAGCTGACGAATTTTTCGTCATCGGTGCGGTAGTACTTCACATGGATTTCGTTTGCATCCACATACACGACCTCCCCTTTCCTCTCTGCTGTAATCTGTGTCCTTGAATCAAGACATACCCTTTCTTCGAGGCCGGTACCGACAATCGGAGATTCAGGGTTGAGAAGCGGAACTGCCTGACGCATCATGTTCGCTCCCATCAGGGCCCTGTGGGCATCGTCATGCTCCAGGAACGGAATCAGTGACGCTGCGACAGAAGCGATCTGGTTCGGAGCCACATCCATCAGGTTCACTTCATCTTTTGTTACGACAGGGAAGTCTGCTCCCAGACGGCACTGTATCCTGTCTTCGAGGATATTTCCGTCATTGTCCATCCTGACGTTCGCAAGAGAGATCATCTGATTCTCCTCCTGCTCTGCGCTCATATATACCCAGCCTTCTGAACTGAGGTCAACTTTGCCTTCATTTACCTTGCGGTAAGGCGTCTCGATGAATCCGAGATCATTGATTCTTGCGTAAACGCAGAGTGAAGAAATCAGTCCGATGTTAGGTCCTTCCGGTGTCTCGATAGGGCAGAGACGTCCATAGTGGGTGTAGTGCACGTCTCGGACCTCGAATCCTGCGCGGTCACGGGAAAGTCCTCCAGGACCCAGAGCCGATAGACGGCGCTTGTGGGTCATCTCCGAAAGCGGGTTGGTCTGGTCCATGAACTGCGAAAGCTGGCTGGTGCCGAAGAACGAATTGATCACTGATGAAAGCGCCTTGGCGTTGATCAGGTCGATAGGGGAGAACTGTTCGCTGTCCCTTACGTTCATTCTTTCGCGGATGGTGCGTGCCATTCTTGAAAGGCCTACGCTGAACTGGTTTGCAAGCTGTTCGCCGACTGTCCTGATTCTTCGGTTGCTGAGGTGGTCGATATCATCCACCGTAGCTTTCGAGTTGATGAGCAGGATCAGGTATTTGATGATTTCAATGATGTCCGTATTTGTAAGTACCCGGACATCGTCAGGCGTGCTGAGATTCAGCTTCTGGTTGAGGCGGTATCTTCCCACATCTCCCAGGTCGTATCTCTTTTCGGAGAAGAACAGTTTGTCTATTACGTCTCTTGCCGTTGCCTCATCAGGCGGTTCCGAGTTACGCAACTGTTTGTAGATGTAGTTGATAGCTTCGGTTTCCGTATTTGTCGGGTCTTTCTGCAGGGTGTTGTAGATAATAGCGTACTCGTTTACATTCGCTTCTTCTTTCTGCAGAAGTATTGTCTTTACGTCTGTCTCCGCGAGTTTCTGTATGGTTTCCTCACAGAGTATCTCTCCTCTTTCGACTATAGGCATCGTCCTTTCTACAGGGATTACTTCTCCTGTATCTTCATCGACGAAGTCTTCAATCCATGTCTTGAGGACCTTGGCCGCAAGTTTCCTTCCCTCGTTTGCTTTAAGGACTTCTGGAGTGGCCTCGATTTCGTCAGCCAGTCCGAATATGTCGATTATGTCCTTGTCGCCGTTGAATCCAATGGCTCTGAGTAGGGTGGTTACAGGCAATTTTTTCTTGCGGTCGATGTATGCGTACATGACATTGTTGATGTCGGTCGCAAACTCTATCCAAGATCCCTTGAACGGGATGATCCTGGCCGAATACAGTTTGGTCCCGTTTGCGTGGACACTCTGTCCGAAGAATACGCCGGGAGACCTGTGAAGCTGAGAAACGATAATCCTTTCAGAACCGTTGATTACGAAAGTTCCTCCCGGAGTCATGTAGGGAATGTTCCCTAAATACACATCCTGTACTCTCGTATCGAAGTCTTCATGTTCAGGATCGCTGCAGGAAAGTCGTAGTTTAGCTTTTAGAGGTACGTTGTAAGTCAATCCTCTTTCCAGGCATTCGTCTATTGAATACTGAGGTGGATCGATAAAATAATCGATGAATTCAAGTTTGTAGTTGTTCCTTGTATCTTCGATCGGGAATATCTCCTGAAACACCTGATACAGGCCTTCGTTCCGCCTGTTCTCCGGTGTAGTATCCAACTGGAAGAAATCCTGGAAAGATTTCAGCTGTACCTCCAGCAGATCCGGATACTCAAGGAGAATTTTCGATGATGCGAAAGATATTCGCTGTGTTTTTGGTTGTAGAGACATCTTATCAGCCTTTGTATAGAGAAAAACTTAAATACGACAAAAAGGTTTAGGGTCTTTTAAGGGCCCTAAACCTGACTTAGTTTCCCATTCGGGAGAAAGTGAAGCTATTTAACTTCAACTTCTGCTCCAGCCTCTTCGAGGGCAGCTTTGATCTGCTCAGCCTCTGCCTTAGATACTTTCTCTTTGATTACAGCGTCAGGAGCCTTGTCAACAAGATCCTTTGCCTCTTTAAGTCCGAGTCCTGTAATCTCTTTCACAGCTTTTACAACGCCAAGTTTAGCCTGGCCAGCTGATTTGAGGACTACATTGAACTCAGTCTGCTCTGCAGCTGCAGCCTCTCCGGCTCCTGCTGCTGGACCTGCTACTGCTACTGCAGCGGCTGCAGGCTCAATTCCATACTCGTCTTTGAGGATCTGT